>CAZIWR010000026.1:16871-19994 GCA_964542805.1 uncultured Acidobacteriaceae bacterium | reverse complement strand
GCGCCATCAATGCGGCGCAGAAACATCACGAACGCGCCTGGGAGCGCTTCGCCGACCTGATGATCGAACCCGACGTGCACAGCATCGAATGGGATTCGTTCGATCGCGCCGACGAAATTATCCGCGCGGGGGAAGACGCCGCGCGCCGTGCGTTGCCCCGGCTGCGCGAGTTGCTGCGCGGAGAGCGCCAGAGTTCCGCGCACACAACCGCAGGCCAGCGCTGGACGGAAACACCCGCCGCGCCGGTGCCGTAGCATCGGTCTGCTCCAAGTTAACGGAGTATCCCGGCAGCGGAAGAAAACTGCGCGGGGCTAGAACAAGTGTCGCGCGGCCCAGAAACCCAGCACGAGCAAAATCAGGAAGACAATTGTGAGTAGGTTGAAGTAGCGGTCGATGAAGTGCTTGGCCGGTGCGCCAATCCACCGGAGCAGCCCGGCGACGCCGAAAAATCGAAGCCCGCGGCCCAGGACGCTCGCGCTGATCAGCACGGTCAGCCCTGTCTCGAAGACCCCGCTGGCGATGGTGAAGACCTTGTAGGGGATGGGTGTGAAGGCCGCGGCAAAGATGGCGAGAAAAGCGTTTTCGCGGTACTTGCCCTCTACAAAACGGAAATTTGCCTCCGTGAAGCCCGGCACATAGGCAAAAAAGAATTGATCCACGGAGTGCCACAGGTAGGATCCAATCGCGTAGCCAAACACGCCGCCCACCACGGAAGCCACTGTGCACAGCAACGCAAAATGAAAGCTTTTCTTCGGCTTTCCCAATGCCAGCGCCATGAGCAGCGGGTCCGGCGGAATGGGGAAAAACGACGACTCTGTGAACGCCAACACCGCCAGCGCCACGGGCCCCCACTTTGTTTCGGCCCAAGAAAGCGTCCAGTCGTACATGCGCCGCAGCAGGCCAAACACGCCACGCGGACGTGCAGCAGGAGAAGTTGTGGCCATGGCAGGAGGAGAAGTCGAGTCCATCGAATGTCCTGAGAATTAGATTGAAAACGCCAAGCCCACTCATTCTATAGGACGCGTGCTTCGGAATCCAACCGGTGCAGAGGCAGATGTTTCAAGGCGCGCAAACGGCGGGGATGTCCGCTGCATGCGCGGGGCTGCGAAGCGCGGCGCCAGGAGTCACCCCGCCGCGGGCGGCTTCGCTGATACAATTCCTGCGATGCTTTCAACTGGCCTCATCCTGTTTACCGACCTCGACGGCACACTGCTCGACCACCGCACATTCTCGTGGCGAGCGGCGGAAGAAGCGCTGCATGAAATCGAGCGCCGTCGCGTGCCCCTGGTCTTTTGCACCAGCAAGACGCGCGCAGAAATAGAATCTCTCCGCCGCAAAATCGGCAACGCGCATCCATTCATCAGCGAAAACGGTGGAGGGATTTTCATTCCGCACGGTTATTTTCCACAGCGCATTGAAGGCGCGGTAACCGTGAAGACCTATCACTGCATCACGCTGGCGCGACCCTACAAGGAAATCACGGACGCGCTGGACGAAATCGCCGCGGAGGCGGGGGTGGAAGCCGTCGGATTCCACCAGATGAGCGCGAAGGAAATCGCGGAAAATTCGGGACTCGACACGGAGCAGGTGCAACTGGCCCGGCAACGCGACTACGACGAGCCGTTCTTCCTCGCGGGCGCCACGCCGAAAAAGGAAGAAGCCTTCATCCGCCTGGCGCGCGAGCAGAAGCTCGATGTGGTTCGCGGCAGCCGCTTCTGGCACATCCATGCCGGCAGCGACAAGGGCCGCGCCGTGCGTGAGCTGATGAAGCACTTCCGCGCGGGCTGGCGCGTAAAGCTTCGCGCCGTCGCACTCGGCGACAGCGCCAACGACCTGCCCATGCTCGCCGCCGCCGACGTTGCCGTGCTGCTGCCCAAAGACGACGGCAGCTTCGACGAAGCGGTCACCGCAAAACTCCCGCGCATCACGCGCGGCTCCGCGCCCGGGCCCGCTGGGTGGAACGAAGCTGTGCTTCAACTGCTGGAAGATTCAAGAGCTTGAAAGTCTGAAAGTTCCCACCTGATCCGCGGCGCTCCCCGGGATGCAACTTTTTGGAGAGCAATGTGTTTAATAGGTGTAGCAAAAGCGAGTGGCTACACCATAGCGGAGGATTGCACTGATGAGACTCTCTTCAAGAATATTGATTGCGGCGATCGCACTGGCGACGCCGGTTTTTGTTGCTGCGCAAACACCGCCCGCGCCCGGCCCCGGAGGTCAGGGTCCCGGCATGGGCATGCAGCAGCGAATGGGCCCCGGCATGGGGCAGCAGATAGGTCCGGGGATGGGCATGCAACAGCGTATGGGCCAGCGAGGCATGCGCGGGCAGCGCGGGATGCGGATGCGGCAGCGCTTTGTGCGGCGCCATCCGGGAATGGTCATGCATCGCATGATGCAAGATCCGGCGATGCGCGAACGCCTCAAGATTACTCCCGATCAGGTCACAAAATTCCAGGCGCACCAGAGCACCATGAGCAAATCCATGATCCGCAGCCGCGCTGATATTCAGGTGAAGCGGATGGAACTGGCCGAGTTGATGCGCGCCGACAAGTCCGACCGCGTGCTGATCGATAAGAAACTGCGCGAAGTGCAGGACGCCACGTTTGTGCAAGAGAAGGCGCGGATTGACGCCCAACTCACCGTGCGCGACATGTTCACGGCCGAGCAGCGACAGGAAATGGAAAAAATGCGGGAAGAATTCCGCGGCCCCATGATGCAGCGCGGTCCAGAAGGTCCGGGACAGGGCGGCATGATGGGCCCGCGCGGGCAACGCCCCATGGGTCCACCGAAAGCGCCGCCGGCGCAGAATCCGCCGCCGGTCGATAACAGCCGCTAACCGATTTTCGAACAGCCGGCAAAGGAAGGGGGCCGCAAGGCTTCCCTTCTTTTTTGCTTGGGCGCGTCCAAAAAGCGAATCGGGGAGCCGGGCGGCTCCCCGATTCACCATTTTGCTTGGCCGACGTAGCGTCGCTAAGAGCGCCGCGGCGGCTCGCACCGCAAGAGCGGTGTGTTCAAGCACAGCAAACATCTAGGCCCGGTGGAGTCATCCTTCCTCCTTCCGATGCACTAGCTACTTCCTACATACGCCTGTCAAAAATCAAATGCAAGGGCCAAAAGTACTAGTAG
>CAZIWR010000026.1:0-16771 GCA_964542805.1 uncultured Acidobacteriaceae bacterium | reverse complement strand
TACTTCCTACATACGCCTGTCAAAAATCAAATGCAAGGGCCAAAAGTACTAGTAGTGGAAATCTGGAGTGGCTAAATCTGCTCCGTTCAAGCAGGGCTCTTACTGGGAAAACTTGAAAATCGCTTCCATCAAGTCATCGTAAACTTTAGGGTCGCCGCGGCGGATTGCTTCCGTCGCGCAGTTCTCCAAGTAGTTCCGAAGAACGATCCGATTGACCTGGCGGAGCGCGCTTTGGGCGGCGGCAAGCTGCGTGAGCACTTCCATGCAAGGGCGCTGCGCCTCCAGCATTTCCTGCACCCCGCGAATCTGTCCTTCGGCGGCTTTTAGACGCCGGACGCAGTTCGCCTGGCGTTCTTCGGTGTAGATGAGCAGCGCTGATGTTTTCATCTGGCATGCCTCCCCTCGTCAGTGGCCAATGCTGCGTGCACAGATAATTTCGGCAGTCGCTTCCGTTCAGCCCTTCTTGGTGGCTGCTTTCGCTTTCGCGGCAGCCGGCTCACAGCAGCACTTCTCAACGGACTTCTTTGCCAGAGGGCAATAGGTCTTTCCTTCCTTTTGCTCACAGCAACATTTCTCGATCACTTTGTTGGTGAGCGTGCAGCGCAGCGAGCCATCCTTCTTGGCGGCCTGCGGAGCGGCAAGGGAGAGGCTGACGAACAGAAGCGTAACCAAGGTGAACGCATAAGCGCGGCGCATGTTGAAACCTCCGTTTCTTGAATACCCCCACCGGGTGGGGGTGAGAAAATTCTCCCCCCCGTGCTCCATTCCGTGTCAATCAAAAAGTTTGATGCCGGACGGCGGGTATCCAAATGAGTGGCTGGGGCGGTCCTATTTTGTGAACAAGCCCTCACGGAGCTGGTCGCGGCCGACAAAGGTTTTCGAGGAGCGAAATGCGCTGAAGAGATTGAGGAGTTCGCGGTTCTGCAGGGCGCGCTGCGCCGACACCGGCGCGGCAGCGGGCGCGAGATCCAGCGTTTGCCCGTCCACGACGCAATAGCGGTGGAACTGCTCCGGCATCTTGCTGTGGAAAACGGCCAGCAGCACGCCGCCCGGCCGCAGCATGGAGTAGAGTTTGGAAACCACGCGAGGAAGCAGTTCGCCTTCCAGGTAGTCGAAGACGTCCCAGGCCAGGACGGCGTGAAAAGTCTCTTCCGGATAGCTCAAATTGGCATCGAGAAACGACTGCGCCAGCGAAGCCGGGTCCAGCGCCGCCACAGTTCCCGCGGGCGCGCGGCGCATGCGCTCCTCCTCCGCGTTCAGGTGTGACTTCCAGGAGTGGAGCACGTCTTCCGTGTAGACCTTAAAGTTTTTGGCGGTAAAAAAGCTCACCGTGGACTGCGAAACCGGTCCAAGGTCAAGCAGGTGGCCGCGCTCGACATCGCTCAGCAGCCACAGAAAATCCTTGAGGCCGTTGGAGACGCGGGAATGCGCGCCGGCTGTTGCCGATTCCGTCGCGCGCTGCGGGACCGCCGCGGCTGCTTGATTTCCTGTGCGTGATTTGCTCAGTAAGTTCATGGGTCAGCGAACGGGCTCGCTTGCCGCTACCGGCAAGGGTTCAAATCCCTCTTTCCGTGCTCGCGGCACTTCGGCAGCCCGCGCAGGGCGCGCTGCGCCCGGCTGCGACATGTCCACGCGCCCGCGGACAACCGCGCCGTCTTCGATGGCCAGCCGCGGCGCCTCAATGTCTCCGGTCACATGAGCCGAGCGGCGAATCACCATGCGTTGGCGCGCGCGCAGGCTTCCGTCGAACCGCCCTTCCACGACAATTTCGTCCGCCTCGACCTCGGCGGTCACGCGCCCGTTGGCGCCAATGGTGACGCCCGCGCCGGAAACGCGGATTTGGCCCTCGAAATCTCCGTCAATGAAGACGTCTTCGCGTCCGGAAAGCTCGCCCTTCAGCGTCACGCCGCGGCTCAGCACGGTCTTCACCGCGAGAGATTCCACGCGTGGGGCAGGAGCGGGGCGCTCGAAAGCAGCGGGAGGCGGAGCCGCCGGCGGTTCGGGAGAAGAAAGCGGTGGCTGCGTCTCACTGGTTCTGCGCCACATACGGACCTCCAAAGGAGAATTCCAAAGCCGCCCTGCGGGATACCCAGGGACATGACCGGGAGGCTGGGGGCGGAAATATACTACAAACTGCGCGTCCAGCGAATCATTTCCATGATTGCAGTGCGGCTCAGCGAGGCGCTGGGGCAAAAGGCGGAACTGCCGCCGGCATAGACGCAGGGTTGGGCTGTGCGTCCTGGGCGTTCAGGCCGCGCTGCGCGGCTTCCGTGCTGCGCGTCTCCCAGATGGCCACCAAATAGGCGACCGATTCCATGAAGAAAATCTTCAGGCCGCTGCGGGAGCGCCACCAACCGGCCGGAGTGTACCCGCCATCGCGCGCGGCAACGACTAAAACGTCCGCCGAATCGCGGAACACGCGGGTGTAGATGTGTCGCGTGCGCCGGGTGTGATAGTTCGACGTCACCACGATTACGCGGCGCCAGTGCTGGCGGTCCGCCAGACGGCGAAGCAGCACGGCCTCTTCGCGCGTGTTGGCGGCGAGGCTGGGCATGCGTTGGACTGCATCGGGAGGCACGCCGCGATCCGCCAGGTCGTGCTGCATCAATTCGGCAATGCTCGCGTACGGCCGCAGAAAGCGGCCGCTGGCGACGATGCGCGGCGCCCAGCCTTCGCGGTACAGCTCCGCGGCACGCGTGGCGCGGTCCGCCTCATAGTTATCGTCACCCAGAAGGAATATGGCATCGGCCTTTTCCGGCGGGTCCTCAACCACCAAGAATTCTCCGACCGTGCGCAGCAGCGGCCCGCGCAGCAAATAGACCACCGCCACAATCGCAAGGAGGAAGGTCCAGCTCAGCAATTTCAGGACGATGCCGCCACGCTGGCGGTGAGCGGGAGAATCGGCGTTGTGCGGGAGGCTCATGGATTGGGATCGATGCGGCGCAGCTTGTCAGCGGCCTGCTCTGGCAGCATGGTGTTGAAGTACACCTCTTTGATGCTGTACGACTTGCTGCGCGTCTCGACAATCGGCAGGATTTCGATGTGCCAGTGGTAATCTTCGGCGATAGTGCGCCAGTAATCGCTCAACTCGCCTTTGGTCTGCAGCACGCTCGGCGCGGTGTGCACCACCATGTGGAAGGCGACGGAAACCTGCTCCAGGCGGCGCAAGATGCGTCCCAGCAGCGCGGCGAGGTTGCGGCGGTTGGCGCCCGGGCGCGGGGTTTCGAACATGTGGTTGTGCTTGCGCGCCATCACCCACACTTCAAAGGGCACGCGCGAAGCGTACGGGCAGAAGGCCACATAGTCGCCCTGCGAATCCACCACGCGGACACCCTGCTTCATTTCCTGGCGCACGATGTCGCAAAAGACGCAGCGGTCCTTCTCCTGGAAAAACTGACGCGCGGCGCGCAGCTCGTACAGGATGCGGCGCGGCACAAACGTGGTGGCAATGAGCTGGGAGTTCGAATGCGTCCAGTCCTCGCCGGAGAGCGGCCCGGAATTCTTGAATACGGTGACGTACTTGAAACGCGCGTCTTTTTTGAGGTCGGCGATGCGCGCGCCGTAGGCCTGCAGGACGCGCTCGACTTCCTCGTCGCGCAGTTCGGAGAGTTTGCGGGTGTGGTCCGGCGTTTCCACGATGATTTCGTGCGCTCCGACTGCGCGCATCTTGTCGTAGAGGCCCTCCGCGCTGCGGCCCAGTTCGCCTTCGATACGGTAGAGCGGGTCGAAGTGCGGAAACACAGTGACCTGCGGCGCGCCATCCGCCGGAATGCGCAGCAGCACCTTATCCCGCGGAATGCTCGCCGCACACAGCGGGCACACGTCCGCCGGCGCCGCGGACTGTTCGCGGTGTCCCGTAACCACCCAACTGCGCGTGATGGGATCCTTACGAAGTTCCATGCATGAGACCTGAAGAAAAGCTGCACATGAGTGTCGCGTGTTTATACCGCAGCGCGCACCGGTGAGTCAAAGAATCGCTGGGAAGATGTGCTTTCAAGTGACCGGCTGGAATTGGGTTTTCCGGTTTTCGTTTTTCGATTTTCGAATTTCGAGTTTCGCCTCTATCGCGTGTACCGCGCTGGCGTGGGCCCTTCTTCCAGACGGTGGCGGTCCCAGATGGCGCCCTCGCGCGAATAGCTGGCCATTTCAAAGTCCTGCGTCAGCTCCAGGCAATCGGTAGGGCAGGCATCCTCGCACAAGCCGCAAAACATGCAGCGCGAGGTGTCGTAGGTGAAGGTGGTCAAAACTTTGCGGCGCGTGGCGTCGTCGCGTTCCCAGCCGACAACAATCAGATTCTCCGGACAGGCCAGGGCGCACAGGTTGCAAGAAATACAAAGCGTCTCGCCGGTCTCGGGATTGTTGTTCAGCCGCGGCGCGCCGCGATAGCGCTCCGCCACCATGGGACGCTCGAGCGGATACTGCTCGGTGTAAATATTCTTGGGATGCTGGTAGTAAAAAGTGACCCACATCCCCTTCAGCAGGTCCACCAGGAAAATGCGCCGCAGAACATTCATCAGCATAGGTTCCTAGTTTCCGTGGCCGTGGAGGAATTGTCAAGGTGCGCGCGCTCACAGCCGGCTGGGCCGTGATATTCTGTGCAAAATGCACCTGAACGAAGAACAGTTCATGCGCCTCGCACTCGACGAGGCGCGCCGTGCCTCGGCCGCCGGCGAAATCCCCGTCGGCGCGGTAGTGACTCTCGACGGCCGTGTGATTGCCAGCGCCGCGAATCGCACGATGACCGATGGCGATCCCACGGCCCATGCGGAAATCGTCGCGCTGCGGGCGGCGGCAAAAACACTGGGAAACTACCGGCTGGCCGGTGCCACGCTCTACGTCACTCTCGAGCCCTGCGCGATGTGTGCGGGCGCTCTAGTGCATGCGCGAGTGGCGCGGTTGGTGTACGGCTGCGACGACCCCAAAGTGGGCGCGGTCAACTGGTGCCTGCGCGTGCTCGAACGCCCCATGCTCAACCACCGCGTCGAAGTCACCAGCGGAATTCTGGCCGACGAGTGCTCCGTGCTCTTACGTGAATTCTTCGAAGCTCGGAGATAACTCCACCAAGAATTGGCTTGAAATAAATATCGCAGTATGGCGGAGAGGGTGGGATTCTCTCTCGCTTTCCAAGTCAAATTGCTCAAACAAGGGCAGATGCTTCTAACTGCATAGCCTGCCCGACATTATACCGATTTCCATTGTGTCTTACCAGTGCCTCTAGTTCTCGCTGGTGCCCTCCAGAAACAGACACCAAATAGACACCAAAACCTGGTAGTGCCTAGTTTCCGAGAAGCCGACCATACGTCAGGAGGGCAGCGATCGCTGTCGTTTCATGCGCGTGAGCTCTATCGGTGGCATTGGCTGGCGGGAGCCTGGGCGTCTAGGGTTCCAAGTGCATCTTGCGCAGGAGGGCCGCGAAGCGCGGGTCAGAGCGCAGCGGGTCGAAAGCTGGAGCAACCCGTAGCCATTCCATGTCGCTGTCACGCTCTGCGTAGCCTTTCTCCAGCCAAGCGAACGCTTGATCTTTCTCGCCTAGGGCAGCATATGCCGCTGCGAGAACGAGAGGCGGTACATATTCGTAGCGTGCCTTCAATACCCCCTCGATAATTCCCTTCGCTTCTTGTCGCTTCCCGGCCCGTGCAAAAGTCCGGGCAAGCTCGAGACTTGCTCCCGGATGGGCCTGCAGAGCCAGGCTACGTCGAATCTGTGCGATAGCCTCATCGTGCCGCCCCACGGCTGACAGGACGGCCCCCAAGAATAGGTGTACTGTGGCGTCATCGGGAAAGAGTTCCAGCGCTTTCTGGAGTTCCGGGATTGCTTGCTCGTTCTGCCGGGCCACGTACAGAACGACTCCCCCGATATTCGCGTTAATCCGGTGCGACAAGGGATCGAGCGACCGCGCTTTTTCTATCTCGGCGAGCGCTTCCGTGTGGCGGCCCATTTGAGACAGGAACAGGGCCCGCGAGTGACGAGCGCTCGCATACCCGGGGTTGAGTTGAATGGCACGATTGATTTCGCGCTCGCCGCCCAGCCAATCCCAGTCGTACGCGTGCAGGATCACTGCCATGGCCGCGTGAGCCTCGGCCAAGCTCTCATCCAGTTCGAGGGCTTTCTGCGCCGCCGCCCGCGCTTTGGGAAAGCTTTCGTCAGGGGCGAGGAATTTGTGGTCACCCAGTATGAAGTAGGTGTCCGCCAAACCCGTATAAGCCAAAGCGTAGTTCGGGTCGATTCGGATGGCAGTTTCGAAATGCTCCAGAGCTTTTTGTAAACCGCCCCGTGTGCGCGTGTCCAAATGATGCCGACCCCGCAGGTACGCCTCGTAGGCTTCGGGGTCAACCAGCCGCGCACGGGCCAGCCGCGTATGCTCCGCCGGCGTCAAGCTGATCCGGACCTCCTTCGCGATGGCCTGTGCGACCTCGCTTTGCAGGGCCAGGATGCCACGCATTTCGCGCTGGTAGGTTTCGGCCCACAGGTGCTTGTCGCTGGGGCCGTGGATCAACTGGACACTGATGCGCACTTGATCGCCCTCGCGCGTGATGGAGCCTTCTACCAGCCCGTCCACGTTCAATTCACGCGCAATCTGCGGCGCGGTTTTGTCAGTTTTCTTGTAGTGCATCACGGAAATGCGCGAAATCACCTTCAGTGCACTGATTTTCGAGAGCTCGGTGATCAAGGCCTCGGTCATGCCGTCGGCAAAGTATTCCTGCTCGGGGTCGCCCGAAAAATTAGCCAGTGGCAGGACAGCCAGCGATTCGATGCGCGGCGGTTCGGCGCGGCTTAGGAGACGGTGGCGGAGCCCGCCGACGTTCAGTACAAGCAGCGCTACAAGCAGCGCCGATGCTCCCAACGCGGCGCCAACTATCCAACCACGGCCTGTAGGCCGGTGCCTGCCAGCGGCAACCACCGTGCTCACCGTTGCCAGACGCTCCGGCTTCCTCTCCAAAACATCGGCGATGAAGCGATAGCCGTGTTTCGGCAACGTCTCGATAAAGTGGGGATGGTCGGCCGAGTCGCAAAGAGCCTCGCGCAATCTGGCAATCGCCGAATTCAAGTTGTTGTCGAAATCGACGAAGACATCCTCCGGCCAGAGCCGCTGGCGCAGTTCCTCACGGGTAACGACTTCGCCGGGATGCTCGATCAGTGAGGCCAACACCTGGAAGGACTGCTCGCGAAGGAGAATTCTCACGCCGCGCTTGTGAAGCTGGCCAGCAGATAAATCAACTTCGTAATCTTCGAAGCGGAGCACCTTTCTACCTGTGCGCACTCCGGGCATGGGTGCTTATTCCCGACGGGCAGCGGCGCCTCGTTGGCACCAAGTTTACCAGTTTCATATGGATGTGCGGCAAGGAAAATTCAACGGCAAATCAAGCCGCCGTCTATTTACCTGCGCCTTCCTCCCAGACGAGAATGCCCGACAATGTTCGAGTCCCCGAGACACTTGAACTTGCGAAACGAGAACGCGAACAGCAGGAGGAAAGCGATGAAAAACGACTCATGCAACCATGACCGTCATTTGCGCACGAAAATACGTCTGCCAATGCTAGTGATTCTACTGCTTCTTCTGGCGGTCACGGTCGCCGCGCAGAACCGCCCCGCAGAGCCAAGCCTGCAAGGCGAAGGCACCCTGAAGGCAATGACCTACAACATGTATGTCGGCACGGAGTACGCCGGGGTCACCGACCCGAACTACGCCGTCTTCTTGCAGGCAGTCACCAACATGTTCCAGGAGGCCAGCGCCAGCGACCCGGCGGGGCGCGCCCAGGCCATCGCCCGCCAGATCGCGGCCACCAGGCCCCATCTGGTGAGCCTGCAGGAAGTGGCCACCTGGAGCACCGGGCCGACGAAGGACAACCTCACGGTGCGGTTCGACTACGTGCAACTGCTGCTCGAGGCGCTGGCTGCGCAGGGCGTGCAGTACACGCTGGTGGTCTCGAACGAAACTTGGGGTGTCACCGTACCCAGTTCCACGGGCCTCTACGTCCGCACCAGCTGGGGCGTGGCTATCCTCGCGCGCGCCGACCTCAAACCTGAGCATTTTTCCTTCACGAATGTACACGCGGCCACGTGGTCGCCTGCGAGCACCTTGAACGTGCCCCTTCCAGCTCTGAACTGGAATGCTGAGGATTGTCCGGTAGCGCTGACATCTTCCGGTGCTTGCGTGATGCCTATGCCGCGCGGGTGGGCGTACACCGACGTCACCTACCGCCGCAAGCAGTTCCGCTTCATCAGTGCGCACCTGGAAAGCGGCAGCGCTTCGAGGAATATCCGTCAAGGAGGTGAACTGCTGAACGGTCCGGCCAACACCGCCCTGCCGGTCATCGTCGCTGGGGATCTGAACTGCGACCTCAGCAATCCCAACGACCCAAAGTACCCGACGTGCATCGGGTTCATCAACGCCGGGTTCGTGGACGCGTGGAGCGCCGCCAATCCCTTTGAGCCCGGCTATACTAGAAACGTCCCCAACATGACCATCCGTAGCGATTACGTGATGGTCCGCGGCCCCTTCGCTGTCCAAACTGCTGCTCTGGTTGGCGAAGAGCCGGGCGACAGGACCGCGTCAGGCCTGTACGCCTCCGACCATTGTGGTGTAGTCGCCAAACTCGAGCCTCCTGAGGAGGAGTAGCCGAGAACCGCAGTTCACGCAGCATGCCTTCGAATTCAGGCAAAGTTGGTGGGCGGCGGCTAGACGCAGGGCTGGCAGGGCCAGGATACGGACTGTAGATGGCGGAGAGGGTGGGATTCGAACCCACGGTAGGGTTCCCCCTACACTCGCTTTCGAGGCGAGCTCTTTCAACCGCTCAGACACCTCTCCGCGCCGTTGCCTTCATTCTAACGGAGGTTTGGACATTCAGCAATGCAGGGAATTCAGCCTGAGAACCGTTTCGGCAATGTTTGCTGCTAGGGCCTTTTCTTGGCCGGCGCTTTGGCGGCCGGGCCGCCGATTTTCGCGAGCGTTTCTTGGGCGCGCGACTTGTACGGGCTGTTCACGGTGGTCGCTTCGGTCAGTATGGGCCGCGCCTCGGCCACTCGCTTCGCGCGCGCCAGCGCGAACCCGAGAAAGTACAGATTCCTGCCGTAATAGTAGTCATAGGGTTTCAGCAAAGGGCTCGCAGTCTTCAGCGCCTCGACGGCTTGCGCGTCGCGGTTTTTGTGAACGTGGATGAGCCCCAGCGCGGACCACGCCAGCCCTAGTTGCAGAGATTTTTGCTTCTGCCAATCCTCCTCGGTGATTCCTTCCATCTTGGGTGCCTGTTCGATAAGCGTAAGCGCTTTCCTGGCGTGCGCCTCCGCCGCGTCGAGTTGCTCCTGATTGGTCGCCCAATAATCGGCCAGCGTTACCATCATCCAGAAATTGTCCGGTTCGCCGGCGAGCACTTTCTGCGCGAAGGCTACCATTTTCTGCGGCGCGCGGGCCTGCTGATAGGCGTCGGCGGCCATCACCTGCGCCTGGCTGGAGTAGGGAGACTTCGGGAACGCCGTAACAAACCGCTCCAGCAGCGCAGCGCGCTGCGCCACATCCTGCAACTGGTAGCCGGTGGTGAATAGGGTGTACTCCACGAAACCGATCGTGCTGCTCAGTTCCGCGAGCGTTTCTGTCTTTATCTTGGCCCAATCATCGGGGCTTGTGCCCTCGGCGGGCGGGCTGGATTTGTAGCGTTCAATGATGGCAGCCACGCGCTCACCGTAAGAAAACACTCTCTGCAGATCGGGCTTTTCCGACGCCAGCCGAATCAGGCTGACGGCCATGTTGATGGCATCCGGGTCGAGCGCGAGCAGTTTTTCTCCGTACTCGAATGCTTTGTCGTAATTTTTTTCCAATGTGTAGTGCACCACGTACATCTCGTAGGCCAGGATGGCGAGGTCGCCTTTTCCGTGCTCCGCCAGCCATTTGTCCAGCAGTTCGAGCTTTTTCGCGGGATCCGTGGCCTCGGTCACCTCGGTGAGCGCCTTGTCCTCCGGCGAGCCCGCCGACAGCATGACGCTCTTACCGATTTGGCCGCGTTGCGCCTGCGCGGGTGCAATCAGAAGGAACAGCGCAAACAGAATGATGAGATAGCGTCGCATGGCCACCTCCTAGTAATTGATGTTGGGGCAGAGCATAGCAGAAATTTGTCCGTGCGGGGCGCCGCCGCCCGCGCCGCGTTGATCTTCTTCACAGTTTCTTGGCACCGAGGCCCAGCATGGCCGCGATCGGACAGAAGCCGATGATTCCTGCGATCAGCACCGACGCTCCGATGACCGGCCACGCGTAATGCCAGAATCCCGGATCGGCGAAGCAAAAACCCCAGGCCAACATGGCCAGGCCCGCGACTACGTAAACGAAGCGCGGCATGCCGTTCAGGTTTGGCTGCAGTGCCATCATCTCCCCCACCGGCGTTTGCAAGCTGCATCTTAGTCAAGCCGGGCGGCCCACGCAAACAAGAAAACACTTCCGGCGAAAGTCACTCGGCGGTTGACGCGCGCGGCCCTTTCGATGGACGATGCTGCGGGCCGACAGCGTTTGCCGGGGGTACATCCCGCGCGGAGACACCAATGGAATTCACTTCCTGGGACAAGATCGAAACCGAAAACCTGAGCGCCACCATTTCGCGGAAAATGATGTCCGGCGCGCATTCCACCCTGGCGCGGGTTTTTCTGGCGAAAGGCGCCATCGTGCCGCGGCACGCGCACGACAGCGAGCAATTCTCCTGGATCGTGTCCGGCGCGCTGCGCTTCATCTTCGACGACCGCGAACTGGTGGTCGGCGCGGGCGAACTTCTCTTCATTCCCTCGAACGAGCCGCACGCCGCCGTGGCGCTCGAAGATACCGTGGACATCGACTTTTTTGCGCCCCGCCGCGAGGACTGGATTACCAAGAACGACGCGTACCTCCGGAAGTAGCTGTTACGAATGGGAGAGGAGCACGGGCGATGGATCTAGGTTTGCGTGGGAAAATCGCAATTGTCGCCGCGGCCAGTAAGGGCCTGGGCAAAGCAGTGGCCATGGAGTTGGCGAATGAAGGTGCCGAGGTGGCCATCTGCGCGCGCAACGCGGCGGGTCTGGAGAAGGCCGCCGCGGAAATCCGCAGTCGAACGGGTCGCGCTGTTTTCGTGCAGGCGCTCGACGTCACCAACTACGCCGGCGTGCAGGCCTTCGTCGCCGAAGTGGAGAAGCGCTACGGCCGCGTGGATATTTGCGTCACCAACGCGGGCGGCCCACCCGCCAAGAAATTTCTCGATATTTCCGTGGAGGAATGGCGCGCCGCTGTGGAGCTCACGCTGATGTCCACTGTGTTCTTTGCGCGCGAAGTGTTGCCCCGCATGCGCAAAAACCGCTGGGGCCGCTTGCTGACCATCACCTCGGTTTCCGTGAAGCAGCCCATCGACAACCTGCTGCTCTCCAACTCCATCCGCGCGGGCGTCACCGGGCTAGCCAAGACGCTGGCCAACGAATTCGGCGCGGACGGCATTACCGTCAACAATGTTTGCCCGGGCTACACGCTCACGGAGCGACTCGGCGAGCTGGCTGACAATATGGCGAAAGGCGCGGGCGGGTCGCGCGACGCCATTCTGAATCAGTGGGCCGCGCAGATTCCCATCGGCCGCGTGGCCACGCCCGAGGAGTTCGCCGCGCTTGTCGCCTTCCTCGCCTCCGAGCGCGCCAGCTCCATCAACGGCGCGTCCATCCCCGTGGACGGCGGCTGGGTGAAGGGTTTGATGTAGCGGCGGCTTCACGGCCCGATGCGATATAATCATGCGGCTTGAAATTGCACTGATCACTGCTCGTTGAATTTCAGGAGGGTGGGAATGAACGGAACGACTTTGTTCGAAAAATCTTCATCGCCGCGCGCATGGCGCGTCGCGGCCATGGTTGTGGTCGTCGCGCTGGCGGTGTGCCTGCCAGCGCGCGGCGACGAACCTTACGGGCGCACGCGCGATTACGATTTGCAGAACGCGCGCATGAACCTGCGTTTCGACGTCGAACAGAAGAAAGTGATTGGCGAAGTGACGCACACGCTGGCCGCGCTGCGCGGCGGCGTTACCGCGCTCGAATTCGATTCCGTGGACCTGAGCATTCAGAGCGTCACCGTCGGCGGAAAGACCGCCAAATTTGAGACCACGGCGGCCAAGCTCCGCGTCACGCTGGACAAGCCCTCTGCCGCAGGCGAAAAGTACGTGGTGTCCATTCGCTACGAAGGCCGCCCGAAAAAGGGCCTCTACTTCATCCTGTCCGACAAGAACTACCCCGACCGCCCAACGCAGGTCTGGACACAGGGCGAAGCCGAGGACACGCGCTTCTACGTGCCCATCTACGACTATCCGGATGACCAGACGGCCACGGAGATGATCCTCACGATCCCCGCGAAGTGGGTGGCTGTTTCCAACGGCCGGTTGGTGGGTGTGAAGGCCGCGGCCGGAGGCATGAAGACATGGACGTGGAACCAATCGCAGCCGCACTCCACCTACCTGATTTCCATCGTCGCCGGGGAGTACGACGAGGCCAAGGATGTGTGGCGCGGCAAGCCGCTGCTCTTCTACGCGCCCAAGGGCCGCGGGGAGCGCCTCGCGCCGAGCAGCAACCACGTAAAGCAGATTCTCGATTTCTTCTCCGATTCGCTCGGTGTGGTCTATCCGTGGGACAAGTATTCCATCTCCTTCGTGGACGATTTCGTTGCCGGCGGCATGGAAAATACCAGCGCCACCACGAACACGGCGCAGGCGCTCGTGCACCCCACGCTGGCCTGGGAAAGCCTCCAGAACGTCGACGGCCTGAACGCGCACGAAACCGCGCATCAGTGGTTCGGCGACCTGGTGACCTGCAAGGACTGGGGCCACGCCTGGCTGAACGAGGGCTTCGCCACCTACTTCGAAATGCTCTTCCAGGAAAGGCAGTATGGCGCCGATGAGTTCAACTGGGCCCTCTGGCAGAATCGCAATAACTGGATGCAGCAGCAGCGGCTTTTCTCCGTGCCCATCGTCACTCACAGCTTCGGCGAATGGGCCGAAAACAGCGGCAACGTTTACACCAAGGGCGGGCTGGTGCTGCACATGTTGCGCAGCCAGCTGGGCGACGCGGATTTCTACAAGGGCTTGAAGCACTACCTGGAGAAAAACCGCAATCAGAACGTGGTCACCGCCGACCTGGTGAAGGCCATTGAGGAAGCCACTGGAAAAAGCGTCGAGGAATTCTTTAACCAGTGGGTCTACGCCGCGGGCGCGCCGCGATTCGAAGTGAGCTCATCTTACGACGCCGCCGCGAAACAAGTAAAACTGGAAGTCAAACAGACTCAAAAAGTCGAGGGCGCGGTGGGAATTTTCCGCGTGCCCGTCGAAGTCGAAATCGCAACGGCTGCGGGGAAAAAGAGTTTTCCCATCCACATCACCAAGGCCAGCGAAACGTTTACTCTTCCCGCGGACTCGCAACCCCTGATGGTGCTTTTTGACAAGGGCGGAAAGATTTTGAAAACCGCCGCCTTCAAGAAAGGCCCGGAGGAACTGATTTACCAGCTCAAGAATGCCGACACGGTTTCCGACCGCGCCGACGCCGCTCGTTCGCTGGGCGAAGTGAAGGGCAACAACGCCGTCATCGCCGCACTGGGCGAAGCTTCCCGCGGGGACAAGCACTGGGGCATCCGCGTGACCTCGCTGCGTGCCCTGGCTGCTATCGGCGGCCCGGATGCGCAGAATCAAATCAAGGCTGCGCTGGCCAACGAGCAGCCCTGGGTGCGCGCCGTCGCCGTGCAGCTCACGGGCGGCTTCAAGGACGACGCCTCCATCGCCGAAACCTTGGAAAAAATCTTCCGCGAGGACAAAGCCCTGCGCGTGCGCATTCCCGCGCTCGGCGCCATCACCCAGCTGAAAGCGAAAAACGCCTACGGCCTCTTGACCGAAGCCGCCGGAATGGACTCCCCGGACGACGCGCTGCGATCCAACGCCATGCGCCTCTTCGGCGTGTTGGGCGACGACATGGCTGTGCCCATGCTCCTTGAATGGACCGCGCCCGGCAAACCTCTCCCCGTGCGCGGTGCCGCCATCGGCGCGCTCGGCCGCCTCGACAAAAACAACAAGGACCTGACGAAAACCATCGTCGCTTTCCTCCAGGAACCCAACCGCGCGTTCAATTTCCAATTCAACGTGCTCGGCGCGCTGGTGCAGCGCGGCGATAAAGACGCGCTTCCCGCCGTCGAAGAATGGGTCAAGTCGGCGCAGCTCCCCATTGGCGGCTCGTTTGTGCAGTCCATGCTCGCGCAGTTGCGCGGCCCCGCGCCCGGCGCTCCTCCGGCCGCCGGCCAACCTGCTGCCGCCGCTGCAGCAGCTCCGGCGCCCGCCGCAGCCGCGGGCGGTCCGGGCGGCGCTCCGTCGCAAGAACAAATCATGCAGATGGGCCAGCAGCTGATGCAGCAGATCGAAAACCTGAAAAAAGAAAATGCCGAGCTGCGCGACCGCGTCAAGAAAATGGAAGAAAAAGCAGGAGAGAAGAAACCTTAGCAGTCACCTGAAGGTAAGCAGCATGTGAAAATTGTAGGGGCACGATAAATCGCGCCCCTACGCATGCAGCAGAATCCTTAGATCCCGCAGATTATTCCCCGTCGGACCAGTCTCCACCGTGTCGCCCAGACTTTTGAAAAATGTGTAGGCATCACTGCGCCGGAAATAATCCTGCGGGTCGAGCCCCGCGGCGCGCGCCCGCGCGAGCGTCGTTCCATCGGCCACCGCACCCGCCGCGGGGCTGTTGCCGTCCACGCCGTCCGTTCCAGCGCTGAGCACCGCAATGTTTTTCCCCGCAATTTTTTCCGCGCAATAAAGAGCAAAGGCTGAATTACGTCCGCCAATTCCGTCGCCCGTCACCGGGCAGCTCAGTTCCCCGTCGGCAATCACACATGCCGGATGCCCGGAGTTTTGCCGCTTCAGCTCCGTTAAGCGCTCGAGCAGCGCATCCGCTGCGCGCGTGAGCGACCAGTCGTCGGTGGAATTGTCGCAGACGGTGACAAAGCCGGCCGCCTCCGCGGCGCGATGGGCGTGGTGAAACAGGTCGTGCATGCCGAGCAGTAGCAAAAAATGCGAGCGCGCAAACGCAGGGTCATTTGCCTTCGGTGTTTCCGGAATAGCCGTCCGCTTTTCGAGCTCCACGCGGATGGATTGCGGCAGCTTTGAAAGCAAGCTGTATTTTTCGACCACGCGAAACACATCGCCAACTTCAGTCGGATCAGGCAGCGTCGGCCCCGAGGCCAGCGCGGACTCGCGCCCAAACGGCACGTCCGTCACTCCCAGCGTGATTTTCATCGCCCGCGGCGCCGCCGCTGCGAGACGCCCGCCCTTTACCGCGGAAAGATGTTTGCGTACGGCGTTGATGTCGTCGATGGGTGCGCCGCAGGTCACCAGCACGCGGTTGAGTTGCTGAATATCTTCGAGCGAGATGGCGGGATCGAGCGGAGCTTCGCACAGCGCTGAGCCGCCGCCGGAGAGCAGAAAGAAAACCAGGGTGCGCTCGTCGGAGCCGGCGAGCAAGTCAAGCGCCGCTCGTCCGGCGGCGAGACTCGCCGCGTTGGGCACAGGGTGCCCGGCAAGGAATGTTCGGAAGCCGGGCAACTCGCGGCGCGGCGCCACCGGAATCGCCAGGATGCCGGTCGCGGAAAACTCCGGTGCGAGCACATCGCACAGCCCACTGGCCATCCCGAAGCCAGCCTTGCCCACAGCAATGGCCAGGATGCGCTCGAACGCGGCGAGGTCAATTTCCGCGTCGCCGCAGCGGATGTGTGTGCCGGCGCGCGCGAGTTTCCGCAGCATCGTCGCCGGAATGTCAATCGCCGCCAGCGTCGCCGCGAAAATCCGCCGCGCAATTTGCTTCAAGTCTGCCATGAATGAAGATTATTTAACCGCAGATGCACGCCGATGAACACAGATAAATTCACTGGGTGGGAAAATTCACAATCGGCTCGGACCAAGATTGGCTGACCTATTTTCTCTTTTCTCTTTTCTCTTTTCTATTTTCTGTTTCTACAGCACTTCCGGGTTCAGCGCATTCGGCGGCTTTTTCCCGCCGAAGCGCGCCACGCAGTTTTCCACCGCCATCATGGCCATTTTGGTGCGCGTCTCGACCGACGCGCTGGCGATATGCGGCGCGAGCACCACGTCTTTCCGCCCCACCAGGCCGTGGTGCACTTTGGGCTCGTTTTCATAGACGTCCAGCGCCGCCCCGGCAATTTCTCCAGTTTCGAGAGCGGCTACCAGCGCCGCTTCGTCCACCACCGGTCCGCGCGACGTGTTGATGAGGTACGCGGTGCGCTTCATCTTGGCGAGTTGCGCAGCGGAAATCAGGTGACGCGTCTCCGGCAGCAGCGGCACGTGCACCGAAACAAAATCCGCCTCGGCGAACAATTTGTCGCGCTCCACAAATTCCGCGTTGAACTGCTTGGCCACCTCGGGCGCCACAGGAATCGCGTCGTTATAAAGGATGCGCATGCCGAAGCCCGCCGCGCGCCGCGCCACCGCGCGCCCGATGCGTCCGAACCCGACGAGGCCGAGCGTCTTACCCCACACGTCGCCGCCGCAGAGTTGGTCGAGGTTCCAGCCGGCCCATGCGCCGGACCTCGTCAACTGGTCGCCCTCGATCAGCCGCCGCGCAACGGCCATCAGCAGGGTCCACGCAAAATCGGCGGTGGTTTCGTCGAGCACGCCCGGCGTGTTGGTGGCGACGATTTTTCTGCGCGTGCACGCAGCCACGTCAATGTTGTCGAAGCCCACGGCGACGTTGGAGACGATGCGCAGCTTGGGCGCGGCGTCGAGCAGCTCGT
>CAZIWR010000025.1:0-20201 GCA_964542805.1 uncultured Acidobacteriaceae bacterium | reverse complement strand
GAAGACGTGGTGTTCACACCGCACAACGCCTTCAATAGCCGCGAGGCGCTGCTGCGCATTTTAGATACAACGCTGGCCAACCTGGAAGCGTACCGGGCGGGGAGTCCTATCAATGCGGTCTCCTGAGGCTGTCGGGAAAAAGCGCGAAGCGGGGGAGCCGGAATGAGCGTTCGCGGCGGGATCGTGGTGCTCGATTTCGGATCGCAGTACACGCAGCTCATTGCGCGGCGCATCCGGGAGATGGAAGTGTTCTCCGCGATGCTGCCGTGCACGGCGCCGGTCGAAGAAGTGCGCAAGCTGGAGCCGCGCGGAGTGGTGCTTTCCGGCGGACCGAATTCCGTGTACGACCCGGCTTCGCCCAAGTGCGACCCGCAGGTGCTGCACCTCGGCGTGCCGGTGCTGGGCATCTGCTACGGCATGCAGTGGATGACGCATACGCTGGGCGGAAAAGTGCAGCGCGCGGAACACCGCGAGTACGGACGCGCCGACTTGAAGATTTTGAATGGCTCAGCACTTCTCGACGGGCTCCCGAAAGAACTGAAGATTTGGAATAGCCACGGCGACCACGTGGTGGACGTGCCAGATGGTTTTCAAATTTACGGCCGAACCGAGAACGCCATTGCGGCCATCGAGGACGCCGGGCGGCGGTTCTTCGCCGTGGAGTTTCATCCGGAGGTGCGCCACACCGACCGCGGCGACGACATCCTGCGGAATTTTGTCTTTGGGATTTGCCAGGCGCGGCCGAACTGGAATCGGCGCGCGTTCATCGCGGAGACCGTGGAGGCGGTGAGTCACACAGTCGGCGACGCGCGGGCGCTGTGCGCGCTGAGCGGCGGGGTGGATTCCGCCGTGGCGGCCGCGCTGGTGCACCGCGCCATCGGCGACCGGCTGATCAACGTCTTCGTGGACACGGGGCTGCTGCGCCACAATGAATTTCGCGACACGCTGGCGCTCTTGCGCGAACGCCTGGGCCTGGTGGTGGTGGGCGTCAATGCGGCGGAGCGATTTCTCGCGCAGTTGAAAGGCGTCACCGATCCAGAGGAAAAGCGCAAGCGCATCGGGCGCGAGTTCATCGCCGTGTTTGCTGAGGAGGCGCGCGGGCTGGGCGAGATTCCGTTTCTAGTGCAGGGCACTTTGTACCCTGACGTGATTGAGTCGGTCTCGGTGAAAGGGCCATCGCAAACCATCAAGACGCATCACAACGTCGGCGGACTGCCCAGCGTGATGCCGTTCCAGTTGCTGGAACCTTTACGCGACTTGTTTAAGGACGAGGTGCGCCAGATCGGCAAAGAACTGGGCCTTCCCGCGGAGATGCTGACGAAGCATCCGTTCCCCGGGCCGGGCCTGGCGGTGCGGCTGCTCGGCGAAGTGACCGAAGAGCGGCTGGCCATGCTGCGCGCGGCCGACGCTATCGTTGTGGAAGAAGTCCGACGCGCCGGGCTGTACGAAAAAACCTGGCAGGCGTTTGCTGTTCTGCTGCCGGTGCGCAGCGTGGGCGTGATGGGGGACGAGCGGCACTACGGGTTTACGGCGGCGGTGCGCGTGGTGGAATCCGAAGATGCCATGACGGCGGACTGGACGCGGCTCCCCGGGGAAGTGCTGGAGCGGATTTCCACGCGCATCGTCAACGAAGTGCGGGACATTACCCGCGTGGTTTACGACATCAGCTCCAAACCGCCGAGCACCATAGAGTGGGAATAAGAGACACACGAACACAGGCAAGGGGAGAGGGGAAATGTTTTTCCGCGGCGCCTCTAGCGATTGGCCATCTTCTGCGCCATGTACAGCAGCAGACGACGGTCACCCTCGTCGATACGACTCAGCAGCCGCCGGAGACGACTCAGGAAGCGGGCTTCCTTCCCGGAGTGTCCCCACGCGATATCATCCGCGGTCTTGCGCTTGGGAAGATTGGGGAGCTCAGGAGGCTCCTCTCCATCGTAGAACAATTGATAGAGGGGAACTTCGAGAGCGCGAGCCATTTTCTCCAGCGTTTCGATGGCGGGAACCGTGTGGCCGTTTTCGACGCGAGAAATGTAACAACGGAGGAGACCAGTACGTTTCTCGATATCCCCCTGCGAGAGTTTCTTCACTTCGCGAAGCGTGCGCAGACGTTCTCCGATGATCATGGAGGCATTATTGCATGAGATCATCCTGTCAACAACATTTGTTTGGAGGCTCCGGCGTACGGCTGAGCGCCGGAGGGGAGTTGCACAGCACGTCACAGTGGATGTAACCGGAAGCTGATGAGTCACGTCCCAAAAGCGAGAGAAGAAAGCGGTCCGCCCCGGCAGGCGCCGGACTCCGATGCGGTAGCTAGTGCGCCGGGCGCAGCGGGGGCGAGTGCCGCGGGCGCTGCGGGCGAGGTTCCGGCCCGAAGCACGCGAGGTCTGCCGCAAGCCAAAGAGCGCGAGCTAATTCGCCGCGCACAAAGCGGCGAGACGGCCGCGTATGAAGAGCTCCTGCATGCTCACCAGCAGCGCGTGTTCGCGGTGGTGGGCGGCATCCTCCGCCGGAGGGAGGACGTTGAAGATGTGGTGCAGCAGGTTTTCATCAAAGTGTATGTATCGATCCGGCAGTTCGACCTGCGCAGCACATTTTCGACGTGGCTGTACAAGATTGCGGTCAACGAGTGCTACGACTACCTGCGCAAGAAACGCGTGCGCCGGCTGGTCTACGAAGCGGACATGAGCGAAGAGCAGGTGCGGCAACTGGAAGCGTTTGACAGCGGGATGGGCGCGGCGCCACCAGCCGACGCCTCGCAGCGTGCGGAGATGCGCCAACTGGTGGGCCGCCTGCTGGACGAATTGCAGGAAGAAGACCGGCACATGCTGGTGCTGAAAGAAGTGGAAGGGCTCTCGGTGGAAGAAATCAGCGAAGCGCTGAGTATCAACGTGAATACGGTGAAAGTCCGGATGTTCCGCGCGCGCGGGAAACTGGTGGACATTTACCGCAAGCGCCTGCGGGGGAGGAGACGATAACCATGGCTTGCAAAGAGTATTCCGAGCGATTGGACGTCTTCGAAGATTATCTAGACGGCAGGCTGCCGGCAGAGGCTGCCGCCGCCGTGACCTCGCACTTCGAGCGCTGCGCGGCTTGCCGCGAAGAGGTGGAATCGGCGCGGCTGGCCGGGATGCTGTTGCGCGCGGGACTGGAACCCACAGAAGAGCCGAGCGGAGTCTTCTGGACGCGGGTGCGTGCGCGCCTCCGCGAGGAAGAGGAAAAGCAGAGGGTGGCGGATTTCTGGCCGGCGCTGGAAGTGCTGGCCCGCCGCTTCATGCTGACTTCCGCCGCGGCCCTGGTGCTGATGTTTGCCGTTCTGCTAGGGACCGAGCCGAAAGAGCCGAGCAGTGCCACGCAGGGGCAGCTGGAAGTGCGGGAGATTTTTCCGGAGTCAGTGCGGCAGCCGGCCGATGGGAATGAAGTGCTGTTGAGCCTGGCGTCGAATGGAAATGGAAGGTAGCGCGATGAATCGAAAAGCAACGGTATTGGTGATTCTGGTGTTCCTGCTGGGCATCGCCCTGGGCGCGGTGGGCATGCGCGTGGCGGAGCAGAAGGTCTTTGGCGAGCGCCGCGATGAGCGCAGCCGCATGGGAGGGCCCGCGCGCATGGTCGAGCAGCTCACGCGAGAATTGGCGCTGACAGCGGAGCAGCAGCAGCAGCTCAACTCCATTCTGGAGGACACGCGCAAGAAGTACGAATTGACGTATACGACGATTCGTCCGCAGATGGAACAGACCCGGCAGGAAGGCAGGGGCCGCATTCGCTCCATGCTGACTCCCGCGCAGCTCCCCAAGTTCGAGGAGTACCTGCGGCGGATCGACGAGGAACGCAAGAACCGCGAGCGCCGGTAAACAGTTTGACCAGAGCAACAGTCTAAACTTACAGACAAAAGAAGCGAGGGCAAGAAGCATGGCACTGCTATCAAATGTAACTACGTGGGTGAAGTCGGCATGGAAGAGGTCCGTGCTGCATCGAGCGATGCTGGTGGCGCCGCCGGTGGTGGCGATCCTGCTGCTGGGATTCTGGAAAGTGGGCACGCGCGGGCCGGTGACGTATTACACGGCCACAGTGGAGCATGGCGACATCTCGCAGGTGGTGCAGTCCACGGGAACGATCAATGCGGTGACCACGGTGCAGGTGGGCTCGCAGGTTTCCGGCACGATTTCCAGCATGTCCGTGGATTTCAATTCGCGCGTGACGAAGGGCCAAGTGGTCGCCCAGATTGACCCGGCGATCTTGAAGACGCGCCTGCTTTCCGCCGAAGCCGACCTTGCCAACGCGCAGGCCAGCGTGCGCAACTTTGAAGCGCAAGTGGATACGCAGCGCGCGGATGTGATGGCCGCACAAGCCGGCGTGGACCGCGCCAAGTCGCAGCTCAACGAAGCCGAACTGAACATGAAACGCAACAAGGAACTGTTCGGGCAGGGCATCGTGTCCGCGGCGATCCGCGACACGGCGCAGGCCAACTACGAGAGCATGGTCGCCGGCGTGAAGGTGTCCGAAGCGCAACTCGAACAGTCCAGGACGCGTGTGAAGAGCGTGCAGGCCAGCATGGAGCAGGCCAAGGCACAAGTCCTGCAGCGCAGGGCCGCCTCGGAAATGGCCAAAGTAGACCTGGCGCACACGACGATTCTCGCGCCGATTGACGGCACGGTGATTGCGCGGAACGTGGACGTGGGCCAAACGGTCGCCGCCAGCTTGCAAGCGCCGACGCTGTTCATCATTGCCCAAGACCTGACCAAGATGTTGGTTTATGCCAAGACCGACGAGGCTGACGTGGGAAAGATCAAAGTGGGCGCTACGGCCAATTTCCGCGTGGATTCCTATCCACGGGAAACGTTTGCCGGCAAAGTGAACCAAGTGCGCATGAACGCCACGATGGTGCAGAACGTGGTGACCTACGACACTATCGTGGAGTTCGATAATCCCGACCAGAAGCTGTTTCCAGGGATGACTGCGTACGTCTCCGTGCCCATTGCCGAAGCCAAAAACGTCGTCAAGATTCCGAACGGGGCTTTGCGCTTCAAACCGGACTTTACAGAAGACGAGCTGAAAGCAATCTACGAAAAGTACAAGATCCCTTATGAAGACCCGCGTGCGCAGCGCGTGGCCGGCGCAGGCGGGGCCAGCGGCGCGTCGAAGGCCGGCGGCGCAGGAGGCCAGGCAGCCGGCGGCGGGCGTCCCCCTGGCGATGCATCCCCAGGCAGCGGTCAGCAACGCGCAGGCGGAATGGGAGGCAACATGGGCGGCGCAGCCAGCGCGCGGCGCTTCGGTCCGCAGATTATTTGGAAGCGCTTGCCCAACAAAGAACTGCAACCAATCATGGTTCGCCTGGGCGTGACCGACTACACCTTCACTGAACTAAGAGGCGTGGTAGGCAGCGGCGAACTCAAGCAGGGCGATGAGCTGATCATTGGACAATCGTCCAGCGGAAGCCAGTCTTCGACCGGGGCCGGCGGAAGAGCTCCGGGAACCCCCGGCGCCAGCCCGATGGGTGGCCCGGGCGGCATGCGGAGGATGTAAAGGTAAATTGCATGGGAGACCAGGCTCTGGCCACAACGGAAACGCCGCAAACGCAGACTCAAGATGAGTGCGTCATCCGCCTGGATGGCGTGCACAAGTATTACCACATGGGGGATTTTCAGGTCCACGCGCTGCGCGGCATCACGCTGGAAGTGCACGGCGGCGAATTCGTGGCGGTGATGGGCGCTTCCGGCTCCGGCAAATCCACATTGATGAACATCATCGGCTGCCTGGACAAGCCCAGCCGGGGAAGTTACCTGCTCGACGGCATGGACGTGTCGCAAATGGAAAAAGCGGAGCTGGCGCGCCTCCGCAATCGCAAGCTGGGATTCGTGTTTCAACAGTTCAACCTGCTTTCACGCACGTCGGCGCTGGAAAACGTGGAGCTGCCGACGATCTATGCAGGCATCACACCGCAGGAACGCGAAGAGCGCGCGAAGGCCGCGCTGGAGCGGGTAGGTCTGTCCGACCGAGCGCACCACTATCCCAGCCAGCTTTCCGGCGGGCAGCAGCAACGCGTGGCCATCGCTCGCGCGCTGGTGAACGGCCCGGCCATCCTGCTGGCGGACGAGCCTACCGGAAACCTGGATAGCCGCACCAGCGTGGAGATCATGGATATTTTTCAACAGTTAAATACGGATGAGGGGCTGACGGTGGTGATCGTCACGCACGAGCACGACATCGCGCAGTACGCCAAGCGGGCATTGGAATTCCGCGACGGCAAGCTGCGCCGAGACGCCATCATCAACGACCGCTTGATCGCCCGCGACGTGCTACCTATGCTTCCCCAACTGGAAGACGAAGATGTGGATGAAGAAGTGATGGCCCCGCCACCGGAGGCAGAATAACCATGGATTTCTGGAATACATTGCGACTGGCCCTGCGCGCGCTGGCCCGCAACAAGCTGCGGTCCTCGCTGACCATGCTGGGCATCATCATCGGCGTGGGCGCGGTGATCGCCGTGGTCAGCATCGGGCAGGGCGCGGACGCCATGATTCAAGAAGGCATCCAGAACATGGGCACCAACGTGGTGTACATCTCCGCGGGCAGCGGACGGCCGGGCGGCATGCGCATGGGCTACGGGGCGGTGAAGACGCTGACCATGGACGACCTGCAAGCCATCTCCCGGGAAGTTCCCATGATCAAGGAAGCCGCGCCCGGAGTGCCTAGCCGCGCGCAGGTGGTGTACCAGAACCAGAACTGGAACACGTCCGTCATGGGCACGACGTCCAATTATTTTCCGATCCGCAAATGGGTGGTCACCGCGGGGACCGTGTTCAGCGACGATGAAGTGGAGGCCGCCGCCAACGTCTGCGTCATCGGCACCACGGTTGCGCGCTACCTCTTCGGCGATGAAGACCCTATCGGCAAGCAGATCCGCATCCGCAACCTGCCCTTCCGCGTAATCGGGCTGCTGGAATCCAAAGGGCAGTCGGTGATGGGCACGGATCAGGACGACCAAATTATCGCGCCGTACACCACCGTGCAGCGCAAGCTGGCCGGCGTCACCTGGCTGCAAATGATTCTGGCTTCGGCGACCACGCCGGATGCGTCCATCGCCGCCATGCAACCGATTACCGCGCTGTTGCGCGAGCGGCACCGCATCCGTCAGGGTGACGAGGACGATTTCTTTGTGCGCACGCAGTCGGAAATGGCGGACATGGCCGCGCAGACGCAGTTGGTGATGACCATCTTGCTGGTGTCGGTGGCGGGGGTATCGTTGCTTGTCGGCGGCATCGGCATCATGAACATCATGCTGGTGAGCGTGACCGAGCGCACACGCGAAATTGGCGTGCGCATGGCGGTGGGAGCCACGGAGACGGACGTGCAACTGCAGTTCCTCGTGGAGGCGGTCACGTTAAGCATGATGGGAGGGCTGGTGGGGATTGTCGTTGGGATTGGTCTGTCCTTTTTGATCAGCAACCTGCTGACATGGCCCACAGTCCTTTCCACACAGGCCATCGTGCTGGCCGCGTTCTTCTCCATCGGCGTAGGAGTATTTTTCGGCTTCTATCCGGCGCGCAAGGCGGCGCAACTCGACCCCATCGAAGCCCTGCGGTACGAGTAGGGTCGGCTTCGACTTTGAGGCTCAGTAGAGCAGGAGCGAACGCGATTCAGCGTGGCTTGGGTTCTTTATTCAAAACCTCTTCGGCATACCCCATTCCGGACACTGAAGCGAGGATCTCGATTTTGACGACTTTCAAGCCGGGGCCAGCGGGGATTCTCTTCCAGTCAGGCGAATAGAATTCGGATGTGAAGGTATCCTTGCATGTATTGGGTTTGATGTCTTTCAATTCCGCCAACCACGTGTAATCCTCATCATAGTGAGTTGTAATGCGAACGAGCACCTCCCTCCACGCAGCCGCTCCCCGATTGCAGATTCGCACGCCCCCTTCGATGGGAGAGAATTCCGCTTGGAGAGGGAATGGGTGGGCAGGAGGTTCAAAAACGGCCCAAGACTTGGTCAAACGTTCATTGAATTTGGCCTCCAGCCATTTCTGGCGAGGTAAAATTTCCAAAATCATTCCCAAGAGAATCAAAGTGGAAATAATAACAAGAATAAGAAATGACTTTAGGAGTAGGACAAGCCAACGTCGCAAGGGGCCACCTCCGGCTCCAAATCAAAGAGAAACGATGTGGGCGCAATTAGAAGGGAATATCTTCGTCGCTGACTTCGGGGCCGGACTCCTCCGGGGCCGGGGCGGCAGGCGCTTCGACCTCTTCGCCGGAGTGAGCAGCGGCGCTGGCTTCGCCGCGCGAGCCCAACATGCGCATCTCGTTCGCGACAATCTCAAAACTGGTTCGCTTGTTGCCGTCCTTGTCGTCCCACTGGCGCGACTGGATGCGTCCTTCGATAAAAATCTGCGAGCCCTTCTTCAGATACTTCTGGCAGATTTCCGCCAGCTTGGCCCAGACGACGATCTTGTGCCATTCGGTTTGCTTCTGGGTCTGGCCGTTGCGGTCTTTGTAGGAGCGGTCGGTGGCCAAGCTGAAGTTGCAAACCGCCTGGCCGCTTCCGGTGAAGCGGGATTCCGGGTCGCGACCCAGCCGGCCGACGAGAATGACTTTGTTCACAGACATCGGTGTCCTCGCAGTCAGAAAAGAACGAAAATCGAAATTCGAAAAACGAAAAGCGGAAAGGCCCCGCAATTACGTAAAAGCAACACTCTTATATCGGAAATTGAAAAGACCGGCTAGCCCTTTGGCGCAGGGGCCGTGGCGCCCAACTCGCGCAGCTTGGCCCGGGCGCGGCGTTCTTCTTCCGTTGCCGGATGGCGCCGCACCACTTCGCGCAGCTCGCGCAGCGCGCTGGACCGCTGGCCTATCTCCAGCAGGGCCATTCCTTTCTTCAGCCGCGCGGCGGCCAGCTTAAAGCTCTTCGGGTAGTTGTCCAACACCTTGTCGTATTCCCCAATGGCCTCGGGAAACTGCTTCTGCGCGAAAAAGATTTCGCCGAGATAAAACTGCGCGTTGGAGGCCAGGTCGTTTTCCGGGAAATACTTCAAGTAATCCAGGAACTGCTGGCGGGCCAAGTCGTACTTTCCGCCGGTGTAATCCCGCAGCGCGTTGGAGTAGAGAGTATCGGCGGACGGCGGGGGAGCGGGCGCCGCGCCCGGAGGCGGCTGCGCGGGAATGCCGCCGGCAACTTTCGCGTCCAGACTTTGCAGAACGCTCTGCGCTTCGCCCATTTGCTGGTTCAGCTTGCCCAACCGAGATTTCACTTCGTCGAGGTTGTCGGCCAGGGCCTGAACTTGCGTGGCCAGCGTGTCGATGCGCGACCCGGAATTGGCCTGTACGTCCTGCACGCTTCTTTGCAGCATGCCGAGCGAGGTGTTCAGCTTATTGATGGCGTCGAGGGACTGTTCGACCAAGGTCTTCAACACCGCGTTCTTTTCGTCCACGGTGCGCTGCAGTTCGCGCTGCGTCTGCATCAGGCGATTCATATCCGCCTGGAGCTGAAGAATTTCTTTTTTCTGGGCGGCGGCCGGCACCGGCGCAAGCAGCACCAGGGCCACGGCCAGTCCCGCGGTTGTGAGCGATATCAACCGGATTCGCAAGAATCTTCCTCCTCCTGCTTTGGATGCCGGCCGCGCCAGAGAGAGAGTCTCGCGGTTAGCGCGCCATGACGAAGTGCCCGCGGCGATTCTGCTGCCAGCAATCTTCCGAGCTCTGCGTGCAGAATGGGCGCTCCTTGCCCAGGCTGACGGTGTCCATGCGCTCCGCGGAAACGCCCAGAGAAATCATGAACTGGCGCACGGCTTGCGCGCGGCGCTCGCCGAGGCCCAGGTTGTATTCCGTGGAGCCGCGCTCGTCGCAGTGTCCTTCGATGACCACGCGGATTTCCGGGTGCGAGCGCAGGAATTCCGCGGTGCGCGCGAGGGCGTCCCGCGCATCCGTGCGCACGTCGGACTTGTCGTAATCGAAATAAGCGTCCTGCACGTTGGTGCGGAACAGCTCTTCAATGGTGGCCTTGGGGGCCGGCGGAGGTGGCGGAGGTGGCGGCGCCGCCACGGTGATGCGCACGCTGGTGTCGGCCGTGCCGCCCGGCCCGGTGGCGGTGATCGTGTAGGTCATGGAGTCCGCCGGGGCCACGCGCGTGGAGCCTTCGGGCGAGACGCGGCCAATGCCCGGTGCCAGAGTCAGCTCCGTGGCGTTGGTGGAAGACCAGTTCAAGGTCACGCCATCACCGCGCTGGATAAAGGTCTGCGACGCCTGCAGCGTCACCGTGGGGCGCGCGGGAGCGGGCGGCGCCGGCGGCGGAGCAGCGGGAGGCGGCGCTACAGCTTGTTTCCGGCAAGCGCCTGCAAATAGAATCAAGACCACCAAGCTGAGTAGCGCGAACTTTGAACGGCTGCGCATGCAAATCCTCCGTACGGATTGAATTCAAACCTTGCAGGTCCACGTTTAAGCGCTGCGAAATATCACTCGTCCATCCTACCACCAACATTTCCTAAGCGAAACAGGAACAGGACGTTTCTGGAAAATTGTGAAGCACGGCTGTACGCACGGGCTCGACCTACTTGGGCGACCAATTGGGTGATTCGTTGTGCCCCTCAAAGGTGAGCTGGCGCGCTTGCGTGCCGTCGGCCAGCATGGTCCAGATTTGCCGGGTGCCTGTGCGCGTAGACTCAAAGATAATATGCCGACCGTCCGGAGCCCACGAAGGCCGCTCGTTGCGCGCGGCGTCGCGGGTCAGCTCGACAATCTGCCGGGAGGCGGTGTCCATCACGTAGAGGTCGTAGTTTCCGTTGGGCCGCCGCCAACTGAAGGCCAGCAATTGGCCGTTGGGCGCCCAGGCCGGATCGATTACGTAACCCATGTCGGGCAACTCGAGCTTTTCCACGTTGGAACCGTCCGCGTTCATCAAGTAGAGATTCGGCAACCCACCGCGGTCGCTGATGAAAGCGACCTGCTGGCCGGTCTTGGGGTTCCACGCCGGAGAAGTGTCCACGCCCGCGGAATAAGTGATGCGGCGCAGATTGGAACCGGTGGAGTCAATCATGAAGAGTTCGGGGTCACCATGCATGCTGGACATGAACATGAGCTTGGAACCGTCCGGCGACCACGCGGGCGAACTGTTGGTGCCCTTGTAGCGCATGAAGGCCATGGGCTTGCCCGTCTCCATGGAGTAGAGACAAATCTGGGCGCTGGTGACGCCGCCGGCCAGTCCATAGCAGGTAAAAGCAATGCGCAAACCGTCCGGGGACCAGCGAGGCGTGAGGGAAATCGTGTGCAAACTGGTCAGCGGGCGCTGGTTCGAACCGTCATAGTCCATGGCCCAGATTTCCTTGGAGCCTGTACGCGTACTTACAAAAGCAATCTGCGTGCTGGCCACGCCGGGCATGCCGCCGGAAAGCCGCGCGACGATTTCGTCGGCAAATTGGTGGGCGAAGCGGCGAATCTGCGCGTCGGTCACATCACCACGATAGCGCTTGCCCAGCACGGGCAGAGCCTGCGCGTTGCGCGCGTCGGAAAGCCACGCTTCAATCACCAGATCGTTGCCGCTGGCGCTTAAGTTTCCGTAGGCCAGCAGGTGAGCTTCGGCAGGCGGCGCGTCCCACTCGGCATGGCGGACCTCGGCCGGCACACTAGGCGACTGCAGGGGGTTCATGCTTTTGCTGACTACCTCGATGATGCCGGAGTACTCGAGGTCGGCGCGCAGCACGGTGCTGAAAATGTCGGCCAGCGGCTGCGAAGAAGGCGAGCGCGGGGCGAAATCGGCCACGGCGACGCGCGGCTTTTCCACGCCCAGGCCGGTGCCGGTGCGGAACCAGTCCTGCGCCGCGGCCGGCGCGGCCACTAGGAAAAGCAGGGAAGTGAACAGGATGAAGAATTGCGGACGGCAACGAAAAGTTGAAAACGTCATGCGAATGGAATCCCCCAGTTCATGCGTGCCCACTGCTCCGCCGCGCGTCAGCGGCGGAAATCAAACCAGAACTCGACACTGACATTCGAACCACTGTATTCCGACGGCAGGCGCTCGAGCGGGCTCGAGTCGCGGATGGCGCGAATGGCTGAGCGGTCCACGGAGTCGTTGCCGCTCGAGCGCAGCACCTGCACATTCACCACTGTGCCGTCGCGCTGCACTTGAAAACTGATCACCGCGCGCGGCGCCCAGCGAACGCCGGGATCCACCGTGGATTGAAACCAGTTGCTGCTGATGCGGCGGCGCACGGCGTCCACGTACCACGGGAAGCGGCCGGCAAATTCGCCGCCGGGGCCGGTGAAGCCCAACCCACCCTGCGACGCGCCGGAACTGAGCTGCGTGTAGGGCATGGACGGCGTGCCGCCTTGCCCGTAGGGAATCGCGCCGGCCGGAGGCGGCGTGGGATCCTCCAGCACGCGCGAGGGCCGCGTGATGTAGCGCTCCGGCTTGTTTTTTTCAAACTGCGGAATTTTCGCGGCATTCTCTTCCGCGAGTTTCGTTTTCGGCTCGGCCTTGTACAGCCCTTTGGTTTCATCCACCACGCGGCTGGTGGTCATGACGTCAGGCCGCGGCAGCGGCACGCCAGTGACGCCGGCCACCAGTCCTACGCTGACGGCGCCTCCACCGGGCCCACCCCAGAATTCGCCGCGGTGCGAAAGGAAATTTGAAACTGTCAGCGAGGCCAGCAGGACCGCATGCATGGAGACGGAAAACACCAGCGCGGTTTTGATATTGGGGGGCGCGTTGCTGGCAGCATAAGCCATATTACTGAGTGCGCGGGCGGCTGCTGATGGGCTCAGTCACCACGCTGATATTTTGGATGCCGGCCTGGCGCAATTCGTCCACGACGGTGGCAAAACTTCCGAAGGGCACGGTTTCGTCACAGCGAATGAAGATGGCGTCCGAGGCAGGATTCTTGGTTTGCGCGCGCACCATCGCCGCCACCTTGTGAATGTTGACCGGCTCGTTGCCGAGGTACACGCGCTGCGCGCGGTCAATGGTGATCACCAGGCGATCGTCGGAGATCTCCTTCACGGTTTTCGTTTTGGGCAGGTCCACTTCGATGCCCGACTGCAAAATCGGCGCGGTGATCATGAAAATGATGAGCAGCACCAGCACGACGTCCACAAAGGGAACGATGTTGATGTCGGAAAGGGAAGTGCCCGTGTGCTTGGATAGCTGCGGCATGCCTGCGCCTCGCTAGTTGTACTGCTTTTCCACTTGCGCCGCGAACTCCAGGGCGAAGTTGTCCATGCGCATGGCCTGTTCGCGGATGTTGCTCAGAAAATGGTTGTAGGCAATCACGGCCGGGATGGCGGCGAAAAGCCCCGCGGCGGTGCAAACAAGCGCCTCGGCGATTCCCGGCGCCACGGCACGCAGGCTGGCCGCGCCGGCTGTGCCCAGGCCGAAGAACGCGTCCATCACGCCCCACACCGTGCCGAACAGGCCGATGAACGGAGTCACCGAGCCGGTGGTGGCCAGCCAGCTCATCCACGTTTCCAGCCTGTGCACTTCGTCCGCGGCGGCCAATTGCATGCTCACGCTGACGGCATTCAGGCTTTTCACTTTGCCGCCGTGGGGGTTCGCGCCGGACAGTTGCGAATAGAGCTCCTTGTACCCGGCGGCGTACACGGGCAGCAGCGGAGAGCCGGTGCCGGCCGTGGCCATCGCTACCGGATCCGTGAGGCCCTTGTCGGAACGAAAAGTTTTCAGGAAGCGGTTGGAGGCCGCTCGAATTTGCGAGAAGAGCCGATATTTCTGGTAGATGACGGCCCAGGAGAAAAGTGAAAACACGAGCAGAATCAACAGGACGACGCGGGCAACCCAGCCCGTCTGCTGGAGCAGACTCCCGAGCTGACCCGCGAGAATAATGAGTGCGATGTTCGGAATCGCTGACCTCCCTCAGAAAGCGCTGGCGAAAGCGTCGAAAACTTACCGTAGCATAGGGTACTGGGACGGTCAAACGAATCCCCGCGGCGGTGTGCTAGAATGAAATTTCCAGAATGGGCGGCTCCATCGATATCCGGCTCGAAATGCTCACCGGCCCCCGCGCCGGCATTGCCGGCTTGCCGAGCAACGGCAAGGCCTTTTTCATCGAGACGTTTGGCTGCCAGATGAACGTACACGACTCGGAGAAAGTTGCCGGCGTGCTCCTCGCACGGGGCTACCAGCAGGTACACAAGGCGGACGCTGCCGACGTGGTTTTCTTCAATACGTGCAGCATCCGCGAAAAAGCCGCGCAGAAAGTTTTCTCACGGCTCGGATTGTTCCGGCCGGGCGAGTCCCCCACAAAAATTATTGGTGTGCTGGGTTGCGTTGCGCAGCAGGAAGGCGAGGAAATTTTCGAGCGCGCGCCGTGGGTGAGCCTGGTGTGCGGCTCTGCCAGTTACCGCAAGCTGCCCGACCTGCTGGCGCAAATCGAATCCGGAAACCGCCGCGTGATGGGCCTCGACCTCGACGTGGACGAGACTTTTGAGACGGAGCTTACCCGGCGCGACAATCCCTTCCGGGCCTACCTCACCATCATCGAAGGCTGCGACAAGGCGTGCACCTACTGCGTGGTGCCGTTCACGCGCGGACCGGAGCGTAGCCGCACAAGCGCTTCGATCCTGGAAGAAGTGCGCCAGCTTGTGGATTTCGGCTATTCGGAAATCCAACTCCTCGGGCAGACCGTGAACAGTTTCCGCGACCCGTCGCCGCGGAACATGAACTTTGCCGAGCTGCTTGTCGCGGTGGCGCAGGTGCCGGGGATTCGCCGCGTGCGATTCACCACGTCGCACCCGAGCGATTTCCATGCGGACATTGTGCAGGCCATCGAGGAGGTTCCGGCTATCTGCAATCACGTGCACCTGCCCGTGCAGTCGGGCTCGACGCGCGTGCTGGCGGCGATGCAGCGGACGTACACGCGCGAGCAGTACCTGGACATCATTGCGATGATCCGCGCAGCGAAGCGGCCCATCAGCATCACGTCGGACATCATCGTGGGCTTTCCCGGAGAAACGGAAGCGGATTTCGAGGAGACGCTCAGCCTGCTCGACGCGGCGCAGTACGACGGCGGATTTTCTTTCAAGTTTTCGCCGCGGCCCAACACGCCGGCGCAGTCCCGCAGCGCGGGAGAGGACTTGGTTTCCGAGGAAGAAAAGGGAAGACGGCTCGCGGTACTCCAGGAAAAGCAGCGAGGGATACAACTCGCGCGCAACGAAGCGCTCATCGGGCAGACATTTGAAGTGCTGGTGGATGGGCGCTCTTCGCGCGTGGAGCAGTGGGCCGGGCGCACAACGTGTCACCGCGTGCTAAATTTCACTTCGCCGGGCGAGAGTCTTCTGGGACAATATGTTTCAGTGAAAGTGAACCGGGCCGGACCGAACAGCCTTGTGGGCGAACGCATCACGTAGCTTCGGCCTAGTTCGGCCGCAAGCGGGAGGCGACGATGGAAGTGGAAATGAAAATCGGGAAGCTGATGATGGACCCGGCCACTAACATGCCCATTGTTGTGCTCAAGGACACGCACGGCAGCGCCATCCTGCCCATCTGGGTGGGGATTTACGAAGCCAACGCCATCGCTTTGGAAATTGAAAAAGTGCAGACGCCGCGGCCGATGACCCATGACCTGCTGAAGAATCTTCTGCTCGGGCTGGAGTGCCGCGTGCAGCGCGTGGTCGTCAACGAATTGAAGGACGATACTTTTTACGCGTTGATCTGGATCGAGCGCAACGGGCAGATCATGTCCGTGGACTCGCGCCCTTCGGATGCACTTGCGCTCGCGCTGCGCGTGGACTGCCCCATCTTCGTGGACGAAGAAGTGCTCAAGAGTTCGAAAGTCACCAACGCGGTTTCCGAAAAAAGCACTAACGAAGAGCTTCGCAAGTGGCTCGAGGGCTTGAACGACGAGGACCTCGGGCGCTATAAGATGTGACGCAACACGCCCCATGCGCTCCGCGATGTTCCGCAAACTCTATCATTAGATTCCGCTCCCGTGTTTCCCCTGTCTGCCCATCTTTGAATATTCATCCAGCGTGATCCGTCGTGGACCGGGATTAGTCAGTGCTGATGCTTGCCCATACCTGGTTTGTGAGCAGATTGTGCAATCTCTGGGGCCGTGGGATGAAGGAGATGCCCACGACCGCCAAGTCTCGTTTCGGATGGCATAGCTTACAACAAGTTTCTTACTATACATGCGAATATGGCAAACGCCTAAGTCTTGTAGTATCAACGCATATTGTCCTGCATTCTGCTGGTGCTGGTTGCGTGGCACACTGCTGCGTGGCAGACGCTCTCGCCCAGATAATCCGTGGACACGAGGATGTACAATGCTGATGCCGGAAGACGCTATAATTGCAGGTATATTGTGCAATCTCTGGGGCCGTGGGATGAAGGAGATGCCCACGACCGCCAAGTCTCGTTCCGGACTTATAGACTTCCCGCAACTTTCTTACTTGTTGCTTCGCAAAACAAAATTCTTGACTTTTTGAACAGGGTTTGGGAGACTCTGAACCGTGGGCTCTAGCACAGCCCCGGAAAGTGAGGTGCCCAGCAATGGCGGAAAAAGAGGGACACTCCAAAGAACTGGAGGCGTTGTTTGTTGAAGAGGGTGAGCAGGCTGTTGACGCGAAACTGCGATCGGTCCTCGAAGGATTTGTTGGTTTCACGCGCGACGGACGGTTCCACGCGAAGCCGGCTTTTCTGAAGTTATCGCATCACAAAAAAATTCTACTGACTCTTTTGGCAGGACAGGCAATGGTTCGGCTTAAGCTGCCAGGGGCTTCTGCTGAAAGGACTGCCGAGTCGTTGCAGAACGAGTGCTTTGTGCCTCTCAAGACGTGCAGGGAAACTCTTTCTCGCCTCAAAGCGCGGCGGCTGATCGACAAGAACAACGCTGGCTATTTCGTTCCTACTTGGGCCATTTCGACGGTCGCAGAGACGATAGAGGAGGGAGACGCGTAATGAATGATCATTTGAAGTATGCAATCCAAACGGCAGCGGAAGCTGCTGAGCTCGCAGCAAACTACAAGCAGGAAACTTACCTGGCGGTCTTACTTTCATCGCTAATGAACACGGATGTTGAAGGAGAAGCCGTGCGCAATGCTGCGCCGAGGCCCAAAAACATATCGACAGCGTGTGGCAAACAATTGTCCCCGGGCGAACTATTTGCAGCGAAGGGATGGAAGACGGATTTGGATAAAGTGATTCTTGCTGGATTCTACTTGGAAAAAAATGGTGGCCTGCAATCGTTTAGTTTGCAGGACGTCAGGAATACACTGATCGCTGCTAAAGTGACGTTGCCGAAGAACGTAAGCTTGGCGCTGTTCAAAGCTGTACAAAGGGGATGGGTGATGGAAGTTTCAGGAGCAAGGGACGATCTCAAGGCTTGGGTTCTGACGCAGAGCGGCGAAAAACGCGTTGTAGAACTTGAGAAATGATTCTCGACGTCTGGATGAATTGTACAGGTGAGCAAGCATGCAAAAAGAAAAACCGAAAGTCGAAATTCGGCGATTTGGGAACCTTTTGGAACAAACGAGGACTCTACTCAGAAAGGCAAGAAAGCATAGGCATTCACTTCGGGGAACAGGTTTCTATGCCAAAGCATTCTGGAAGAGCGTGGGTGCTCTCAAGAGTGCCGGAGAATCGATTGCGCGTGAATTTGAGGAGAAGAGCGCCCAAGATGAAGCTGATAAGCTGCGAATAATTCTCAGCCGTCTTAATGCCATTCAGGAATTCGATGATGGAGCTGAGGCCGAGTTATCGCGTGCACAAACTGCTTGGCGCATCGAATTAGAGCCCACGCTGATTATCGGCAAGACTACGAAAAAGGCACCCGCAGATTTCCTCGCATCGGAGCTTAGAAGTCGTTTGCCGGGCTTTCTCAGGAACATATTTGACCAAATCCAAGGCTGCTACGCATACGAGTTCTGGGACGCAAGCTTGGTAATGCTTCGAAAACTCGTCGAGTCTCTGATTATCGAGGGTTACGAGACGGCTGGCCGGGGCAGTGAAATAAAGGCAAATGGGGAGTATCAACAGCTCGGAGATTTGGTTGGAAAGGCAAAGAGCGGGGCACTATTTCGCTTGTCTCGGGACAGTAAGAACGCCATTGATGCTGTAAAGAAATTTGGAGATATCGCAGCTCACGGTCCAAGATTCCACGCAAACAGATCTGATGTAGTTGGGCTCAGAACCGGGTCTACAATTCTTCTGCAGGATATGCTCACTAATTTCGAGACCTTTCGGGATGCCTCAGGCGCAATAGCCGCTGGTGCGAACGCTCAAGGGCCAACGGCTTAAGGTTCTGTATTTTTCGCTTGCACCTAGTTCTTTCCCCCTGTAGATTTACCCTACCCGTAGTAGGCAGGTTCACGGGGGGCCTATATATGGGCCTGAGGTTGCTCCCGAGCGGAGGCGCGGCTTGCAGGCTGTGTCCCAGCGCCGCGGGGAGGCTGCGGACTGTTACGAGGTTGCGGGAAGCGGAGCGGGTAGAGCGCTTTGAGTGCTAAGGGCGCACTCGAAAAGAATGACCACCATCATTTCGATTGCTAACCAGAAGGGCGGCGTGGGCAAGACGACCACGGCCATCAACCTTGCCGCCGCGCTGGCCGAGCGCAAGAAAGAAGTCCTGCTGGTGGACCTCGACCCGCAGGCTAACACGTCCATCGCCTTTTTCGAGACCGACGAAGCGATGCCCACGATGTTTGACGTGCTGGCCGACGGCCGCACGCCGATGGGCACGGTGGTCCGAGCGACGAAGGATCCCCACTTGTTTGTCGCGCCGGGCAAGCTCGCGCTTTCGCGCCTGGAAGTGCACCTTGCTGGGCAGTTCGACGCGCCGTTCCGCGTGAAAGACGCGCTCTCTCAGGTGGCCAAGAACTTCGACTACATCATTCTGGATACGCCGCCGGCGCTGGGCATTTTGACGGTGAACGCGCTGGTGGCCTCCACGCACCTGCTGGTGCCCATCCAGGCGGCCTACTTTGCCATCGAAGGCACCGACGATCTGCTGGAAACGTATGAGCGGGTGCGATCGCGTCCCAATCCGGACTTGAAAGTGCTCGGCGTGCTGATCACGCTCTTCGACAAGCGCACCAATATCGCGCGCGACGTCCACGAGCAGATCCGCTCGGTGTTTGGCACGGTGCTGTTCAAGACGCGCATCTCCAAGAACGTGCGCCTCGAGGAATGTCCCGCGTATAAGGAAACGATTTTTTCATTTGCCCCTAAATCGCCGGGCGCGGTGGAATATCGCAAACTCGCCCAGGAGGTCGTGCAACGTGTCGAAAAGGATCGGATTGCCCGTCACGCTGAAGATGCGGCATGACGCGCACTACGTCGAATCGCTGACCAGCTTCAGCAGCGCGGCCATCGGGCGCATGATCCCGCTGGAAAAACTGCGTCCCAACCCCGAGCAGCCGCGCAAGGCGCTGGGCGACCTGCGCGACCTGACCGACTCCGTGCGCGAGAAGGGCGTGCTCGAGCCGCTGCTGGTGCGCTTTGTGCCCCGCGAGGACTGCTACTACCTGATCTCTGGTGAACGGCGCTACTACGCCGCGCGGGCCGCCGGGCTGCACGAGGTGCCGTGCATCGAGAAGCGCGTGGACGACGCGGAGATGCTGGAAATCGGTCTCATCGAAAACTTGCAGCGCAAAGACCTCACGCCGTTCGAGGAAGCCGACGGCCTGCACCGCCTGGCCACGCAGTTCGACTACACGCACGAGGACATCGCGCGCAAAATCGGCAAAGCGCGCTCCTCCGTCACGGAGACGCTTACGTTGCGCAATGTGCCCGACCCGTTGCGCAAGAAGTGCATGGAAAAGGGAATTCTCTCGCGCTCGCTGCTGTTGCAGGTGGCCCGCCAGCCCAATGAAAAGAAAATGGCGGAGATGGTTTCCCGCATCCTGCGCGGCGGGTTGACCCGCGATGTGGCGCGGCAGGAACGCCGCGACGAAAAACAGTCTGGCCCGCGGCCGCAGCCGTTCATTTTTTCCTTCAAGCCGGAGAACGAATCTTTCAACCTGCGGATTCAGTTCCGCAAGAGCAGCGTTTCGCGCCTCGAGCTGATCCAGACGCTGCGCTCCATCCTCGCGGAGCTCGAACAGGCGGGCGAAGAGCACGGCAGCTCTGCGGCCTAGCGCAGTACCGGCTTTTCTCCGGCCCCATTCCGAAACCCACAAAGCGAGATTGGTGTCTTACAATGGAGGAGGCCCATCTGCCCATGCTGGAATTGACTGAGCAGCAGATCGCCATTCTCGGGCGGCTCCGC
>CAZIWR010000024.1:0-20341 GCA_964542805.1 uncultured Acidobacteriaceae bacterium | reverse complement strand
GGCGGTCGATACGGTTTATGTGGGCGGTGGAACGCCGAGCCTGCTGGAGCCGGCAGCGATTGCGCGCGTGTTGCAGGCGCTGCGGAATCAGTTTGTGTGTGCGTGGGAAGAAGTGACCTTGGAAGCCGACCCGGAGACCATCAACGCGGAGAAAGCAGCGGCGTGGCGCGCGGCCGGCTTTAATCGCATCAGCATGGGCGCACAGTCGTTCAACAATACTGAGTTGCAGGCCGCGGGACGTATGCACCGGCGGGAGGATATTGTTTCTGCCGTAAGCGCATTGCGCGCGGCCGGGTTTGAAAATATTTCGTGCGATCTGATTGCCGGGCTGCCCCTCCAAACGGCGGCGAGCTGGGAGAATTCCGTCGGCGCGCTGCTCGCACTGCGCCCCAAGCACATCTCCATCTATATGATGGAAATTGACGAAGGCAGCCGGCTCGGAAGGGAAGTGCTCGCCGGGGGAAGCCGCTACAGCGCGGGCGCTCTGCCGAGCGATGACGCGATGGCCGAATTCTACGAACAAGCCTGCGATTCTCTCGCGGCCGCCGGCTACGAGCACTACGAAATTTCCAACTGGGCGCTGCCCGGACGCGAGTCGCGGCACAATTTGAAGTACTGGCGGCGCGAGCCGTATCTCGGATTGGGCGCGGGCGCACACTCGTTTAGCGGGACGCAGCGTTGGGCCAACGCGCACGACGCGGCGGCCTACGTTGGCGCCATTCAGCAGGGGAGCATTCCGGTGGAGCAGGCGGAAGCCGTCGGTGCTGCGGAAGCTCTCAACGAAGAACTATTCTTGGGACTGCGGCTGCTCGAAGGAATTGATTTTGTGGACATCGAGCGGCGGTACAATGTGAAGCTTGCGGCTCGGCTCGAAGGGCTGCGCGCAGCGGGCCTCGTGGAAATGCAAGGCACTCGCGTGAAGCTGGCCGCAGCGCGATTGGCAGTGTCCAATGAGGTGTTTGTGGAACTACTCGGGTGAATGCTTGAAGAAATGACAGGGCAGGTGAGCAATGCACGAATCAACGACAACACAGAACGAGGTTGATGCGACGAAGCAGGCGATGGCGCCGGTGGACCTGCGCAGCGACACGGTGACCAAGCCGACGCCGGCGATGCGCCGCGCCATGGCCGAAGCCGAAGTTGGCGACGACGTGTACGGCGAGGATCCCACCGTCAATCGCCTGCAGGCCCGCGCCGCGGAAATCTTTCAGCGCGAAGCCGCCCTGTTCGTCCCCACCGGAAGTATGGGAAATCTGGTTGCCATCAAGACGTGGACGCAGCCCGGCCAGGAAGTCATCTGCGAGACCGGCGCGCACATTAACCAGTACGAATTTTCATCCATGTCGTTTGTGGCGGGTTGCATGCCTCGAGCCATTCCCGCCGCCGATGGAATTCTCACCTGGGATCTGATCGAGCCGATGCTGCAGATCAAGCACCCGCACAAGGCGGATACCGGCCTGATTGAATTGGAGAATTCGCACAACGTCGCCGGCGGGTCAGTGTATCCCACGGAAGCGGTGGACGCGATCTGCGACCGCGCTCACGAGCTTGGTTTGCGCGTGCATCTGGACGGCGCGCGGATTTTCAATGCCGCAACTTATTTGAAAAAGGGCGTCGCCGAAATCACGCGCAGGGTGGATTCAGTCATGTTCTGCCTTTCCAAGGGACTGGGCGCACCGGTCGGCTCCATGCTGGTCGGCTCGCAGGAATTCATTCAGAAGGCGCATCGATATCGCAAGGCGTTTGGCGGCGGCATGCGCCAGGTGGGCGTGCTGGCCGCCGCAGGCCTGATTGCGCTCGAAGAATCTCCGAAAGGCCTGGCGAGCGATCACCTAAACGCGCGCTACCTGGCCGAGGAGTTGGGCCGTATGCCGGGCATCACTCTGGACGCCGCAAAAGTGGTGACGAACATCGTGCGCTTTGACGTGTCCGGCACGGGCCGCACCGCCGCGGAGATTTGCGGCGAACTCAAGAAGCGCAGCATTCTCGCGGGACCCTTTGCAAAGCACGCCATCCGCATGGTGACGCACTATGACGTCAACCGCTCGGGAATACAGCGCGCTCTCGAAGCCATGCGGGAAATTACGCGGAAATAGCTTTCTCGACGGCGTAAATGCTGGGTTCGTCAATCACGCGCGTGCCGTCCGGCGGATTTTCCACGGCCGCGAGTGTGCTATAAATGGTAGTCGTTTTTTGCATCCGTGCCCGTCATCGAGGTGCATGTGGATTTCACGTTTACAGAAGAGCAGGAACAACTGCGCCGGACCGTACGCGAATTTGCCGAAACGGAAATCGCCCCGCACGTAATGGAGTGGGACGAAGTTTCGCACTTTCCTTCCGAAATCATTCCGCAACTGGCCGACATGGGGTTGATGGGGGTCATTTTCCCGGAGGAGTACGGCGGTGCAGGCCTCGGCTACGTCGAGTACGTCATCGCCATCGAAGAGCTTTCTCGCGTGGACGGCTCCGTGGGAATCATCGTGGCCGCGCACAATTCGCTGTGCACCAATCACATTTACAAAGCGGGCACCGAAGCGCAGCGGAAGAAATACGTGACGCCTTTGGCGCAAGGCGCGAAGTTGGGCTGCTGGTCGCTCACCGAGCCGGAAGCAGGCTCGGACGCCGGCGGAACGCGCACCACGGCAGAGAAGACGCGCGATGGCTACGTGCTGAACGGCGCGAAGACCTTTACCACCAACGGGCACTACGCCGACGTATGCGTGGCCATGGCTGTAACCGACAAGTCGCAAGGCTCGCACGGAATTTCCGCGTTTATCATCGAGAAAGGAACGCCGGGCTTCAAGCCGGGAAAGAAGGAGAACAAGCTGGGGCTGCGCGCCAGCGACACGTCCGAAGTGGTATTCAGCGATTGCCGCGTGCCGGCGGATAATTTGCTGGGCAAAGAGGGCGACGGTTTTGTCAACAGCCTGCAAATCCTGGACGGCGGGCGCATCTCGATTGCCGCGCTGGGGCTGGGCATGGCGCAGGGCGCGTTCGAGGCTGCCGCAAAATATTCCAAGCAGCGCAAGCAGTTCGGCAAAGCGATCAGCGAATTTCAGGCCACCCAGTTCAAACTCGCGGACATGGCCACGGAAATTGACGCCGCGCGTCTGCTCACCTACCGCGCTGCGTGGATGGCGGACCAGGCGGCCAGTGGCGGCGGCTCGCGCTACACCTCGCAGTCCTGCATGGCCAAATTGTTTTCCAGCGAAGTGGCTGTGCGCGTGGCCAACGAGGCCGTGCAGATCTTCGGCGGGTACGGCTTCGTCAAGGATTATCCGGCGGAAAAGTATTACCGCGACGTGAAGTTGTGCACCATTGGCGAAGGCACCAGCGAGATGCAACGTCTGGTAATTGCGCGGCAGCTTCTCGGCAAAACATAGGATGCGCGATTTTAGTTTTTCATGCCGTGTTTCCCATTGGGCGCGACTTGTGTGCGGTACTCAGACTGCTTGAATGAAGGCAACAGCTGACAATTGGGCGGAGAAGATTCGCGCGGGCGACGTGCGCGCGATTTCGCGCGCCATCACCGCGGTTGAGAATCACGAGCTGGAGGCCGAAGAAGTCCTTCGCCAGGTTTTTCCGCAGACTGGGCAGGCCTACTTAATCGGTGTGACCGGGTCGCCGGGCACGGGCAAGAGCACGCTGGTGGATCGCTTGGCGTCGCGCTATCGCAAGCAGCAACTTCCCGTAGGCATCGTGGCCGTGGACCCCTCGAGTCCTTTCAGCGGCGGCGCTATCTTGGGCGACCGCATCCGCATGCAAGGTCACGCCACGGACAGCGGAATTTTCATCCGCTCAATGGCCACTCGTGGATTTCTCGGCGGACTCGCGCGCACGACGGCCGACGTGGCGCTGCTGCTCGACGCGGCGGGGAAGCGCGTAATCCTGGTGGAAACGGTTGGCGTCGGGCAGGACGAAGTGGACATCGTAAAGCTGGCCGACTGTACGCTGGTGGTCCTGATGCCCGGGTCGGGCGACGAAGTGCAGGCCATCAAGGCCGGCATTATGGAGATCGCCGACATTTTCGTGCTCAACAAAGCCGACCGCGAGGGCACCGACCGCTTCGAGCAGCAGTTGCTGGCCATGCTGTCGCTGGCACCCGAGCGCGACGGCTGGAGCCCGCCGGTGGTGCGCACGGTGGCCACTGAGGACAAGGGAACGGCCGACGTTGTTGCGACGATTGAGAAATTCCGCGCACATTTTGCAGCCGTGGGACGCCGCAACATGAAAAACGTGGAACGATGGAAACAGCGGCTGCTCGAATTGCTGCAAGCGCGGCTGATGGAGCGCGTCGCCGGCGAAGGTCTCGGCGAAGCGGCGTTGATGGCGTTGGCGAATGAAGTGGCGGAACGCAAGAAGGATCCCTACAGCGCGGTCAGTGAAATCCTGGCCCGCGTAGGGCTGAAGTAGGAACTTGCACTCCAAGGACCGCACGCAATGACGCGAAGAAAAGCAAAACAAGGTGGAGCAGGCAAGACCGAAGTGGTGCGCATCGGAATCATCGGTGGCAGCGGGTTGTACACCATGCCCGGGTTGAGCGGGGCGCGCGAGGTGCGCGTGAAGACGCCATTCGGCCATCCCTCGGATGCGTTTGTGATTGGACTATTGGAAGGGCGGCAGGTGGCGTTTCTTTCCCGGCATGGGCGCGGGCATCGCCTGTTGCCCAGCGAGATTAATTACCGCGCGAACATCTACGCCATGAAGATGTTGGGCGTGGAGCGGATTATTTCCATGAGCGCGGTGGGGTCTCTGCGCGAAGAGTTGAAGCCGCAGGATTTTGTGATTCCTGACCAGTTTTTCGACCGCACGCGGCATCGCGCGGACACTTTTTTCGGCGCGGGCCTTGCAGCGCACATCATGTTCGATAAGCCCACGTGCGCGCAGGTCGCCGCGTGGCTGGGCAGCGCTTGCGAGCGCGCCGGTGTGCGCGTACATGCAGGTGGCACGTACGTGTGCATGGAAGGCCCGCAATTTTCAACCAGGGCGGAGTCGCATACTTACCGCCAGCTGCGCTTCGACGTCATCGGCATGACCAACCTAACCGAAGCCAAGCTGGCCCGCGAGGCGGAAATCTGCTACGCGACCTGCGCGATGGTGACGGACTACGACTGCTGGCATCCGGAGCACGATGCGGTGACCATCGGCATGGTGATTGAGAACCTGCAGAAAAACGCGGAGAGCGCGCAGAACGTGCTCCGCCACGTGGTGCGCGCGTTGCCGGCCCAGCGCGACTGTAAATGCAGTTCGGCGCTGGCCACGGCACTGATCACCGACCGCAAGATGATCCCTGCCGCGACGAAGCGGAAGCTGGCGGCGATAATCGGCAAATACATTTCCTAGGAAAGGGATTCCTGCATGGCCTTACTGGTGGTGGGTTCGGTGGCGTTCGATGCTATTCAAACGCCGTTCCGCGAAGCGGAGCGCGTGCTGGGTGGCGCGGCGATGTACTTCGCCGTGGCCGCCAGCTTTTTCACACAGGTCAACGTGGTGGGCGTAGTGGGCGACGATTTTACTGCGAAAGACGCGGAAATATTCCGCCGTCGGCGCATCGACACGCAGGGCCTTGAGCGCGCGCCGGGCAAGACGTTTTTCTGGGCCGGAAAATACTCCGCGGATTTCACGGATCGCACCACGCTGGCAACGGACTTGAACGTGTTTGCCACTTTCAACCCGAAACTGCCGGATGCCTATCGAAAGACGCCGTACATTTTTCTGGCCAACATCGATCCCACGCTGCAACGCTCCGTGCTGAAGCAGGTGAGCCGCCGGCCAAAGCTGGTGGCGCTGGACACGATGAATTACTGGATCGAGCGCACGCCGGCGGAACTGCGCGAAACGTTGAAGCACGTGGACGTGCTGCTGATCAACGACACGGAAACGCGACAGCTCTCGGGGGAGCACAACCTGCTGCGTGCGGCGGCGAAAATCCGCAAGATGGGCCCGCGCACGCTGGTGATCAAGCGCGGCGAATTCGGCGCGCTGCTGGTCCACGGCGACTCTGTGTTTGCCATCCCCGGCTTTCTGCTGGAGGAAGTGCAGGACCCCACCGGCGCGGGCGATGCGTACGCGGGGGGATTCATGGGCTACCTGGCGAGTGCCGGAAAGCAAGACGTAAAGTCGCTGCGGCGAGCCATGGTGTACGGTTCGGTGATGGGCAGTTTCACTTGCGAACGCTTCGGGCCGGATCGCCTGCGCACGCTTACGCGGCGCGAAATCGATGCGCGCGCGCGGCACTTTTCTAAGCTCACGCAGTTTTCGCTGTGAAGCAACGCAATGGCCGCCTGCGTTGTAGCAGGCCAGCTCGAAGCGGATCGGAATGAGTGCTGTGGCACCGGTCGGAATTCCTTTCGCCAAAGTACACGGTTTGGGCAACGACTTCCTGCTCATCGAGAAGGAAAGCCTCGGCCGCAGCACGCCAGCCGAGCTCGCCGTGCGCATGTGCGATCGGCACATCGGCGCAGGCGCGGACGGGTTGGTTGTGCTGGACCCATCGAGCACGGCCGACACCAGCTTTCGCATCTACAACGCTGATGGCAGCGAGGCAGGGGTATCGGGGAATGCCCTGCGCTGCGCTGCGGCTTGGCTCCTCTCACGAAGCGGGAATCCTTCCGAGCGCGTTGCGCTCGACACGCGCGTGGGCATCCGCGAGCTTTTCTTTCTGAAGAAGCAGGAAAGCGAGTGGATTCTCCGCGCGGAGATTGGGCACCCGTCGTTTGCTGCGGTGGACGTGCCGTTCCGCCCGCCGAAGCCCGCGCGCGAGCCGATTGTCGGCTATCCGATGTCGGTGGGTGACGTCACCGTCAGCGCGACGATTCTCTCCATGGGAAACCCGCAATGCATCCTGCTGGTGGATGAATTCGAATCGCTGGACTGGATGGGGCTGGGCGCGGAGCTGGAGCGGCACGCGTATTTTCCGGACCGTGCCAACATCGGATTCGTGCGTGTGATCGGCGCCGAGCGCATCGAAGCGCGCTTCTGGGAGCGCGGTGCGGGGCACACGCTGGCGTCGGGAACCGGCTCTTGCGCCTGCGCGGTCGCGGCGCATTTGGCGGGCAAGACCGGCCGGCGGGTCCGCGTTGCGCTCGAGCGCGGCGAGATGGAAGTGAACTGGCGCGAAGACGGGATGGTTGAACTCACCGGGCCGGCGGTCATCACCGTCGAGGGAACATTCTTGCTTTAAGAGTTGCTGCTTCTTTTGCATAGTATACTTCCGCGTTGCGCGACCCCGGGCCGCGCTTGAGCCCGTCGGGAAGGACGTTTGCCAAATCCAATGAAGCCATCCGTCAAGCCGCCTGCCCTGCGTAGCGGTTCCCGCATCAAGATTGTGTCCCCCGCATCGCTGCCCGATGAAGTGCGGTTTTATCGAGGATGCCAGGAGTTGGTTGCGCTGGGCTACGCTGTCCAGGGACAAACCTCGGAGCTGGCGCCGGATGGATATTTCGCGGCGTCGAAGCAAGAGCGCCGATTCGAGATGGTGGAAGCTCTGCAAAGCGAGCAGTTCGACGGCGCGATCTGTGCGCGTGGCGGATACGGCTCGAATTATTTGCTCGATACGGTCAGCCCCCTGCTCTTCAAGAAACCTCGGATTTTATGCGGATTCAGCGACGTCACTTCGTTGCAGGTTTTTCTCTGGCAGTCGCATGGCTGGATTACCTTGTATGGCCCGATGGTGGCTGCGGGGTTCGACGCCGGTGCGGGTCAGCCGGAAGGCTACGACCGTGATTCTTTCCATCGCGCCGTGACGGAAACGCGCACCGGATGGTCGCTCGACCTGCAGGGAGAAATGCTCGTGGACGGGGAAGCCGAAGGCGTGCTGCTGGGCGGCTGCCTGACCATGGTGCAGACCACGCTGGGAACGCCGTGGGAGCTGGACACGCGGGGAAGCATTCTGCTGCTCGAAGACCGCGGGATGAAACCCTATCAGGTGGATCGCGCGCTGATGCACCTGGAGCAAGCCGGAAAATTTAAGGAAGTCCGCGGAATGATTCTCGGCGAATTCCCTGAGTGCGAGCCTTCCAAGCGGGGCGATGTCACCGTGCGCGACGTCTTGGAGCGGATCGTCAGCGGCAAGGAAATACCCATCGTCTTTGGCGCGCCGGTGGGACACACGCCGCGGCCCATGCTGACGCTTCCGCTCGGCGTCCGCGCACGCCTGCACTCCATGGGCGCGGGGCGGCTGGAAATTCTCGAGCCGGCGTGCAGCGAACCTTCGCCTTCCGCATGAGTCCCATCGAACACATCCATCTGCTCGGCATCGGCGGTTCGGCGATGGCGCCGCTTGCGGGCATGTTGAAAGAGCGGGGCTATCACGTCACCGGGGCGGACGTACACGTGTATCCGCCGGCTTCCACGCAGCTTGACTCGCTGGGTATCGCCTGGTACGACGGTTTCGATGAAGCGCACCTGACGCCGGCGCCGGACCTCGTCGTCATCGGCAACGCACTCTCCCGCGGCAATCCGGAAGTGGAAGCGGTGCTGGACCGCAAGATTGCGTACCGCTCGCTGCCCGAAGTGCTGAAGGAAATGTTCCTGCCCGGCCACGAGTCCATCGTGGTCGCCGGAACGCATGGGAAGACCACCACTACGTCGCTGCTGGCGTGGCTGTTCCACTGCGGCGGTCGGCGGCCGAACTTCCTGATCGGCGGCGTGCCGAAAAATTTCGGCCGGAGCTACGGCCTCGGCGGCGGAGAAGAATTCATTCTCGAAGGCGACGAATACGATTCCGCGTTTTTCGACAAGGGTCCCAAGTTCCTGCACTATCGCCCGGACGAATTGATTTTCACTTCACTGGAGTTTGACCACGCGGACATTTACGCGGATCTGGCTGCTGTGGAGCTGCAATTCCGCCGCCTGGTGAACCTGGTGCCGCGGCGCGGAAGAATCATTGCCTGGGGCGACGACCCGCTCGTGGCCGCGTGCGTGGAGCGTGCGTTCTGCATGGTGGAAACGTACGGCCTCACGCCGTCGTGCAATTGGTGCGCGGGCGACCTGGAAACAATCGAAGGCCGGACGCGGTTTCGGATTATTCATCGCGGCGAGGAGCGCGCCATCGTGCAGTTGCCAATGGTGGGGCGGTTCAATGTGCTGAACGCGCTGGCCGCGGCAGCGGTGGCATTCAACCGCGGGATCCCGCGCAAGGCCATCGAGCACGCCCTGCAAACCTTTCGCAGCGTGCGGCGGCGCATGGAAGTGCGCGGGAAAGCCGGCGGCGTCACCATTGTGGACGACTTTGCGCATCATCCCACGGCCATCCGCGAAACGATTCAGGCCGCGCGGCTGCGCTGGCCGGGCCGGCGGCTATGGGCCGTGGTGGAGCCGCGGTCAAATACCATGCGGCGTAAAATCTTCGAGGGCGTCCTCCCCGGGGCGCTGAGCGGCGCCGATGCGGTTGTGCTTGGTCCGGTAAACCGCCCGCAACTGTTGAGCGACGCGGAGCGTCTTTCGCCGAAGGCAGTTGTGACGGCACTGCGCGCGGCCGGGCGTTCTGCGCAGGCGCTCAATTCCGCAGCAGAAATCGCTGAATTTCTCTTGCAGAAAATCCTCCCGGGAGATGTGGTGCTGGTCATGTCCAACGGAGACTTTGGCGGACTGTGCAGTCTGCTGCTGGAAAAACTTTCTTCCCGAACCGGAGCGTCCTGATGAAATCGAAGCATGCCGTTTTCATTTCTCTGCGAATGTTCTGCTTGCTCTGTGCCGTTGTGGCCTGCGCCATCGCGCCTTCGGCACAGGCGACCATCCGCTATGAGGTTTCCGTCGCCGAGCCGGAGAAGCACATCTTTCACGTCAAGATGACCGTTCCGGATGTGAAGGACGAACTCACCGTGCAGCTTCCCGCGTGGAATGCGCTCTATCAAATCCGCGATTTTGCCTATCGCGTACAGGACGTCCGCGCGCGCGACGCCGCCGACGCTTCTCTTGCGATGGTCAAGCTGGACAAGCAAACGTGGCAGATTCGCGGGCGCGGAACGGTTCTTATCGAGTACGCGATTTTTTGGGACGATGCCGGTCCGTTCAGCACGCAGCTCAATTCGGGCCACGCCTTCATCAACCTGGCGACGATTCTCTTTTATGTCCCGTCGCGGCGCGGGGAAGCATCGCGCATCGCGTTTACCGGGCTGCGCGAGGGCTGGAGTGTCGCCGTAGCCCTGCGACCTGCGGAAAACTCGACTACGCTTGTGGCCGCGAGCTACGACGCGCTGGTGGATGCGCCTGTCGAGATTGGCGAGTTCCAGCAGTTCCGTTTCGAGGCGCCGGGGCCCGGACGCAGCGTCGCCATTCGCGTGGTAATCCATGGCGACGGCTGGGATCAGGAACGCGTGACGCAGAGCCTCACAAAAATCGTTACTACGGCAACCGGCATCATGCGCGATGTTCCGTTCGATGAGTTTCTCTTCATTTTCCATTTCGGAGCAGCCGCGGGCGGCGGTGGCGGGGGCATGGAGCACGCCAACTCGACAGCCATCCATACGGGCCGTGCGGAAGCGTTCGAAGGCGTCACGGCGCACGAGTTTTTTCACCTTTGGAATGTGAAGCGCATTCGCCCGCGCACTCTGGAGCCGGTGGATTACACGAAAGAGAACTGGACGCGCGCGCTGTGGTTCGCGGAAGGCGTCACCAGCACCTATGGGAGCTACACCATGGTGCGCAGCGGCCTGTGGACTCGCGAGCAGTTTTACAATGACCTGGCGGGTCAGATTATGGAGTTGGAATCACGGCCAGCGCATTCGTGGAAGAGCGCCGAGGAAGCCAGCTTGGATGCGTGGCTGGAAAAGTATAACCAGTACCGGCGCCCGGATTACAGCATCTCCTACTACAACAAAGGACAGCTCCTCGGCGTGCTGCTGGATGTCCTGATTCGCGATGCGACGGACAACCGCGCCGGGCTGGACGATGTGCTGCGCGACTTGAATGAGAACTACGCCAAGCGTGGCCGCTTCTACGATGAGACCAAGGACCTGCGCGCCGTAGTCGAGCGCGCGGCAGGGAAAAGTTTCGGCGACTTTTTCGCCAAGTATGTCGCCGGCACGGAGGATCTGCCCTGCAGGGACGTGCTCGCACTCGCCGGTTTGCGGCTGAAGGCGCTGGGGCAGATCCGCGCCGACCTCGGCTTTTCCGTTGGGCGCGGGCCGGATGCGGTGCCCACCGTGATGCAATTGGACTTCGCCAGCGGGGCCGGGAAAGCAGGCCTGCGCGAAGGAGACGTTCTGCTGGAGCTGAATGGAGCAGCCATGCCACGAAACGCTACGAACTGGCTGAGCGAACATCAGCCGGGCGAAAGCGTCCGGCTCAAAGTGCGCCGCAACGGTGTAGAAAGAGAAGTCACCTACGCGCTGGGCCAGCGGCAGGAATCCACCTATCGCATCGAAGACGACGAATCCGCCACGGAAAAACAGCGTCGCATCCGCGAGGGGCTGTCGAAAGGAATCACGGACCGCTGAACCGATGCTGCGCAGCTCCATTGCGGTGATATTTTTGGCGCTCTACATCCTGTTGGTGGGGCCGCCGCTCATCCTGCACTGTCTGGTCACCGGTTCACCGGAAGTGATGGTCAGACTCGCTGTGGCCGGCGCGCGGTTTGCGTTGGTGATTTGCGGAATCAAAGTAAGAGTCGAGGGCCTGCATCATATTCCGCCGGGGGTGTGCATTTTCGTCGCCAACCACACGAGCAATGCAGACCCTCCGGCGGTGGTTGGGTCCATCCCGCGGCGCGTGGCGCTACTGGGGAAAAAGGAAGCGTTCCGGGTGCCGATTTTGGGGACAGTGCTGAAACTGGGCGGATTTGTGCCCGTGGACCGCGCCAACAGCGAAGCGGCCATCGCCAGTGTGGACCTAGCGATTGAGCATCTGAAGGGCGGTTTGTCGTTCTTGATTTTTCCGGAAGGCACGCGAAGTCCGGACGGGCGGCTGCGGCCGTTCAAGAAGGGCAGCTTTGTGATGGCCATCCGCGCGCAGGTGCCCATCGTCCCGATATCGGTTGTCGGCGCGCACAAAGTGATGCTGAAGGGAGAACTGGCCGCGCATCCGGGAAGTGTGACCGTGAAGTTTCATCCGCCGGTGGACGTGAAGTTATACACGATAAAGCAGCGAGACAAATTGGTTGCGCAGGTTCAAGCTATCGTGGCGTCAGGCTTGCCGCAGGATCAGCAGCCTCTCGCGCACGGCAAAGAAAAAGCCGATGCATCGCCCGGGGCGAATCCGGAAGCAGAATAAATCAGCAAATTACTTCCGGAGATTTTCCACTTCCGACTTCAGTTCGCGAACTGTCCTGACAAGTTCTGGCAGATGATTGAAGACGGCAACGCACTTCAGCCACTGTTTATTTTCCATGGCGGGATAACCGGAAAACAGTTTGCCGGCAGGGACGTCGCCGGGGACACCGCTCTGCGCTGTGAGGATCGCGCCATCGCCGATTTCCAGATGGCCGGCCGCGCCGACTTGTCCGGCAAGGATGCAGCGATTGCCCACAACCGTGGACCCGGCGAGTCCGACCTGGCCGCAGAGTAAAGTGTCCTCGCCGACCGTCGAGGCATGGCCCACCTGCACCAGGTTGTCGAGCTTGGCGCCGCGGCGGATGCGCGTTTCGCCGATGGTCGCGCGGTCCACACAGCTTCCGGCTTGAATTTCCACATCATCTTCGATGATGGAATTGCCCGACTGCCGCATTTTGAACCATCGCCCGTCGGCCTGCTTGGCGAAGCCAAAGCCATCGCTGCCCACGACCACGCCGTTCTGCAGAATGACGCGATCACCCAGGCGGCAGAACTCGCGCACGGCGGAATGCGAGTGCGCAAAAAAGTCGTCGCCGATGCGCGCGCCGCGATAGATAGCCACGAAGCTGTGCAGCACGGCGTTGCGGCCGATTTCGACGTTCTCCTCCACGAAGCAGTAAGGGCCGATGTGCGCGCCGGCGCCGATTTTTGCCTTTGTTGAAATCACCGCAGTGGGATGGATGCCGGGGGCGTACTTCGGCGGCTGGTAGAAGAGCTCAATGGCGCGGGCAAAATCCAGGTACGGATTGTCCGAGCGGAGTGCAGCCAGCGGCTGCGGGCCGGCGTCCTTGGCGATCACAATGGCCGAGGCACGCGTAGTTTTCACCGCGGGAGCGTATTTCCGGTTGGCCAGAAACGTGAGTTGGCCGGTCTGTGCCTCGTTGATTCCGGCCACTCCGCTGATTTCAATGTCGCCGTTGCCATCGAGCTGGCATCCCAGGCGCCGCGCGATTTCTGAAAGTTTCATGACTTCTCCTTGCCCCGAGTCCGCATCGGCGGACGAGGGGCTAACACTCTGCTTGCGGAACGACGGAGAATCTTACAGGGGCAGCGGCCTCGCATGCTAACAGAAGTGTCGGGCAGGGCAACTGTTCCGCTGCGCTTTGAGCAGCGAATTATTCGCCGAAGAGGCGCGGCTGGCGGGCCGCCACTTCGGCGGGGAGGCGCTTCGGTTCGCGGCGCGCCACGCCGACAACGCCGAGCACGGTAAGCTCGGTGAGAGCGGTCCGCGGAATGAAGATGCGCATGGTGTCGCCGTGCAAGTCGGGCGGCGTAATTTGCACTCCGCGGTCGAGCAGCTCGAGCAGATTGTTGGCAACGATGCCCTCAATCGTGTCCGTGTCGCGGAAGGTGAGTCGCACCCAGAGTCCCTCGAGCTTGGGCCGGCTGAAGAAGGCTTTGCGCTCCGGCTCGAAGTCGTCGGTAAACTCGCGGACGAAGTAAATGCACTTGACGTCCTTCAGCTCGACGGGCTCGTGTGCGCCGTTCGGCGTGAGGAGATCAATAGAGTCCGCGCGCCCCAACAGCGCCGCATTGAGGTAGCCGCGGCTGCTGGAGCGGTCCAGGCGCTGGACGACGACCTTCTTGAGCGTGGAGGCTGGCGTGCGATTCTTCACTGTGTGTCCCGCTGCGCTTCACGCAGCGCATTTGCTCCGCTGCGGTATTGGCGGCGAACAAGCCCCTTGGGCCATCAGTTCCGCTGCGCTTTACGCGGCGAACAGTTGCAATCCTGCTGGGGGTATGGTAAAGTATCCGATTAAGGAACGTCAAGTGCTTATTTTTGAGGGGCTTAGGCTGGGGGCCTCCGCCGATTGACCGAAAAGAAGCAAATCCTCAAGTCCGCTTCAATCATCACCCTCGTCACGATTGCCAGCAGAATCTTCGGTTACCTTCGCGATCAACGCATCACCCTGCTGCTGGGCACCACCCTGGCGGCGGACTCATTCGTACTCGCCTACCGCATTCCCAATCTTCTTCGCCGATTGGTGGGCGAAGGCTCCATGACGGCTTCGTTCATCCCCGTATTCACCACTTATCTGAAGGACAAACCCAAGGAAGAGGTCTGGGACTTTGCCAACCGGCTGTTTTGGACGCTGGCCATTGTCGTCGCCGCGCTCACCATTCTGGGCATGCTGTTTTCGCCCAGCGTCGTCAACCTGTTCACATTTTTCGAGCCCAATCCCGCGCGCTGGGAGCAGGCCGTGGAGCTCAACCGCATCCTCTTCCCCTACGTGTTTTTCATCACCCTCGCCGCACTGGCCATGGCCATCCTCAACTGCTTCCAAATTTTCGGCCTGCCCGCCTCCACCCCCATCCTCTTGAACATTTCCATCATCGTGTTCTCCATGGGCGTCGTTTGGACCCAGTTCAAGGACCCCGCCGTGGCCATTTCCGTCGGCGTCCTCGTCGGCGGCGCGCTGCAGTTCCTCGTGCAAGTACCGGCGCTCGTGCGCCAGGGCATGCGCTTCAAATTTGGCCTCTCTTTCAAGCATCCAGGAATCCGTGCCGTGTCCCGGCTGATGGTGCCCGGTTTCTTCGGCATCGGCGTTTACCAGGTCAATCTGTTCGTGGACTCCATCTTTGCCACGTCGCCGAAGATGCCCGAGGGCAGCGTGATCGCGCTGTACGTGGCGGACCGCGTGATGGAGTTGGTGCTGGGCGGGTACGCCATTGCCGTGGCCACTGCGATTCTGCCGATGATGTCCATGCAAGCCGCCTCGCACGATTTCGACAACCTGAAAAAGACTTTCGCCTTCGCGCTGCGCATTGTTTCCTACATCACCATCCCCGCCATGGTGGGGCTCATCGTGCTCCGCGAGCCCATCATCCGCGTGCTGTTCGAGCACGGCCGCTTCGTGGCCGAATCCACCAAACTTACCGCGCGCGCCCTGCTCTACTATTCCATGGGGTTGCCGGCCTTCGCGGCCATCAAGCTGATCGTGCCGGCATTCTATTCCACGCAGGACACGCGCACGCCGGTGCGCGTAGCAGTCTATGCACTGGGACTCAACGTCCTGCTGAACACCATCTTCATGAAATCGTTTTTCCAGACGTTCTACAACGGTGGGCCGGCGCTGGCCACCTCGCTTTCGGCCTATTTCAATTTTCTGATGTTGTTTGTGATTTTCCGGCAGCGCTTCGGACGGCTGGGCACGTTTCACATCCTCGTCTCCATGTTTAAGATCGCCGTTTGTTCGGGAGTTATGGGCGTGCTGTGCTACGCCATGTTGAAACTTTCGCGCTTTGAGACGTACACGCATTTTCTGCCTCAACTTTTGGTTTTGGTCTTGATTTTGGTGGCCGCGACGGCTGCCTTCATCGCGCTCTCGTGGGTGATGCGCTGCACCGAAGTGGAAGAGGTCTACGGCATCGCTACGCGCAAAGACGAGCGTGCCGCGCTGCCGCGCGATTCCGGTTTGGGGGAGTGAGTTCCGTGGAGAACGACATCCGCGCATTCCTGAATTACGTGCGCGTCGAAAAAGGGCTGGCCGACAACACCGTGGCCGCCTATGGGCGCGACCTCGTAAAGCTGGCCGCGTTCGCTCGGGCGCATTCGCGGGATACGCGGAGCCTGCGCCGGGACGACGTAGTGGAATTCTTGGGCAGCCTCTACAAGCGGGGGTTGGACAGCCGCAGTGTCGCGCGACACCTGGTCACGCTGCGCAATTTTTTCCGCTTTGCACTCAGCGAAGCGTGGATAAAAGTCGACCCCACGCTCAACCTGGAGTCGCCGAAGATCTGGAAGTCGTTGCCCGGCTGCCTGACCATGCAGGAAGTGGATCGTTTGCTGGCGCAGCCGAACCCAGCCACGCCGCTGGGCATGCGCAACAAAGCGCTGCTGGAACTGCTGTACAGCACAGGCTTGCGCGTCTCCGAACTTCTGGGCTTGCGCATGGGCGACATTGACATGCAGTCCGGCTGTTTGCGCTGCGTCGGCAAAGGCGACAAGGAGCGACTGGTGCCGGTGGGCAAGCAGGCCATCAGCGCTGTAGCTGTTTACCAGAGGGACGCGCGACCGAAATTGATCGGGCGGCGAGCGACGGCGCCGTACATTTTCCTGAACTCGCGGGGTGGAAAACTGAGCCGCGTGGGATTCTGGAAGCTGTTGAGCCAATACGGAAAGCAAGCGGGGTTGCACCGGAAACTCTCCCCGCACAAGCTGCGTCATAGTTTTGCCACGCACCTGCTGGAGCGCGGCGCGGACTTGCGCTCGGTGCAGTTGATGCTCGGCCATGCGGACATTTCGACCACGCAGATTTACACGCACGTAATTCAGGAGCGATTGAAGCAGGTTTACAAAGCGCATCACCCGCGCGCCTAGCGCGGCCACGGGGGTTCGGCTGCGATTTGTGCGGCCAAAAGGGGACGCATGCCAGACTACATGTATTTGCTCGAGAGCCGGCTTTCGCCGGAGCAGCGCAGCGCTTTGCAGTCCATCGCGGAAATCGCGCGCGACGAGATGCTGAACGTTTATCTATCCGGCGGCGCCGTTCGCGACCTCATCTGCGGCGCCATCATCCGCGACTTGGACATTACCGTGGAGGGCAATCCGGCGCGCATCGTCCGCGAATTGGAGAAACGCCACGGCCAGACGCTCGAAGATGACGAGCGGCTGCGCCATTACGAAATGATTTTGCCCGGAGCAGTGGAGTGCAGCTTTGCCGCGGCGCGGGAAGAAATATATGAGCGGCCTGACGCCAAGCCGGAAATGCGCTGGTCCACGATTATCGAGGATTTGAAGCGCCGCGATTTTTCGCTGAACGCCATCGCCATCTCCCTGAACCTGGCCTCGCGCGGCCTCCTTCTGGATCCCACGAATGGTCTGGCCGACCTGGAAAAGCGGGAAGTGCGTGCGCTGACCATGCACAGCTTCACCAACAAGCCGGTGCGGCTGCTGCGTGCACTGCGCTTCGCGGTGCGCATGAGCTTTAAGCTGGAGGCACGCACCGCAGAGTGGTTTGCGCTGGCCAAGGAGCGCAGGCTGCACGAAACGCTCGACGGTGAAGAAGTCGGCAGCGAACTGATGCAACTGGGACGGGAAGAAAATTCCAGTGCCATTCTGAAGGAATGGGCGAAGCACGAGTTATTGAAAACGATTCACCCGCGCCTGGAAAAACGCCTTCCGGATTATCAGAGCCTGGGCCGGTTGATGAAAGTGCGTGACGCCATGGCTGGCGCGGGCTACCGCACGTCGTTGTGGGCCCCGGCCATCCATTACGTGCTGGGGCGGCTGAAAAGTCGCGAGCGCTACTCGGCCCTGCACCGCATGGAATTCCGCACCAAGGCCATCGATCGCATCACCGGCCTGGAATTGGAAGCGCTGAAAATTATTAAGATCTTGAAGGGGCGCAAGACGGGCACGCCGCGCGAAGCCTTTGCCTACCTCGAAACCGTGCCCCTGGAGATGCTGGCATTCATTCAGGCGGCGTATTCGCAGCCCAAGGCACTGGGCAAGATCAAAAACTTTCTCCACAAGTGGAAGCCTCTGCGGCAAACCCTGCCGGTCGCCGAGCTGGAAATGCTGGGCGTTGCGCGCGGGCCGCATTTCGACAAGATCATCGAGGAATTTTTCCAATTGCAGCTCCAGGGACGCGCGCGCAACCCACAGGACCGCGTGCCGGCTCTGCGCAAGCTGGCGGGCATCAAGGAACCCAAGAAGCCCAAGCCGCCGAAAGAAGAGCCGCCCACCAAGGGAAAAGCTGGGAAGAAAGAAAAAGCTAAGGAAGCCGTTGCAGCGGAGACAAAAGCCGCGCCCGCCGCTCGTCCCGAGCTAAGCCGAGGGGCTCCCCCCACGAAACCTACCGCGCCCGTCAAACCGGGCAAGGCGGAATCGGCCAAGCAGCCGGACAAACCCGCGTCGGCTCCAGCCAGGAAACCGGCCAAGCCGAGCCCCAAGAAGAAACCCGCGCCGAAAAAGAAGTCACCGCCAAAGAAAAAGAAACGCCGCTGAGTGCGCGCGAGTTTTTTTCGCGCCTTGCTATTAGAATCGCCCGCTGCGGCGGGAAATTTTTCCACCGGGTCTGAAGGGTCGTGCCCGCCGGGTTCTGCTAGAATAGCTCGGACATGGCGGACGCGAACTTCGTACACCTCCATCTGCACACCGATTACAGCCTGCTCGACGGAGCCTGCGACATCACCTCTTTAGTGGAGGAAGCGGCGCGGCGGAAAATGCCGGCGGTGGCGGTGACCGACCATGGCAACCTGTTCGCCGCGGCGAATTTTTTCCACGAAGCCACCACGCGCGGGGTGAAGCCGATTATCGGCTGCGAAGTGTACGTCGCTCCGGGTAGCCGCCTTGACCGCGGCACCGCCGATCCCGATTCGCCGCAGGCGGGCTCCGGGCGAGCCAATCACCTCGTCCTGCTGTGCGAGACCAACGAAGGTTACCGCAACCTCCTGAAGCTGGTCAGCGCAGGTTTCCTCGAAGGCTTCTACTACAAACCACGCATTGATTACGAATTGCTCGCCCAGCACAGCGGCGGGCTGATCGCGCTTTCGGCCTGCTTGCGCGGCTCCGTTTCCGACGCGCTGCTCGCCGAAGAGTATGAGAAGGCGCGCGTCAACGCTCACCGGTTGCAGGACATTTTTGGGAAAAACAATTTTTTCCTGGAGCTCCAGGATCAGGGCATCGACGTCGAGAAACGCGTGAACCGCGAGATGGTGCGGCTTTCCCGCGAGTCGGGCATCCCGCTGGTGGTCACCAACGACTGCCACTACCTCACCCGCGAAGACGCCCGTGCGCATGAAGTCCTGCTGTGCATCCAGACGGGCAAAACCATGTCCGACACCAACCGCATGAAATTTGCCACCGACCAGTTTTATTTCAAGACGGCGGCGGAAATGGCAAAAGTGTTCGCGGATGTTCCGGACGCGCTGGAACGCACGGTCGCCATTGCCGAGCGCTGCAAGATGAAAATTGAGCGCGTGGCCAACCCCTTCCCGGAATTCAAGGTGCCGGAAGGATGGACCACCGACACGTACTTCGAAAAAATGGCGCGCGATGGATTTGTCGCTCGCCTGCCCACTCTGGAGCAACGGCAGAAGCAGGGACGACTGCGTCATGCTCTGGCGGAGTACGACGCGCGGCTCAAATTTGAAATCGAAATGATCAAGAAGATGCGCTTTGCGGGCTACTTCCTGATCGTATCGGACTTCATTCATTACGCGCGAGCGCAGGGCGTGCCGGTCGGCCCGGGACGCGGGTCGGCGGCGGGCAGCCTGGTCAGTTACGCCTTGCAGATTACCGATGTGGACCCGTTGCAGTACGACCTTCTGTTCGAGCGCTTCCTGAATCCCGAGCGCATTTCGCTCCCGGACATTGACATCGATTTCTGCATGCGGCGGCGCGGCGAGGTGATCGAATACGTCACCCAGAAGTACGGACGCGAAAACGTAGCGCAGATCATCACCTTTGGAACGATGGCGGCCAAAGCCGCCATCAAGGACGTGGGCCGCGCGATGGACCTGCCGTTCGGGGAAGTGGATCGGCTGGCCAAGATGGTGCCGGCGGAAATCAACATCGAGTTGGAAGACGCGCTGAAGAAGTCGCCGCAATTGCGCAGTGCCATTGAAAAGGACGAGCGCTTCAAGGAGCTGATGGATGTTGCCAAGCGCCTCGAAGGGTTTGCGCGGCATGCCTCCACACACGCGGCAGGAGTGGTCATCTCCCCGCAGCCGCTGACGGAGATCGTGCCGCTCTATCGCACCAACCGTGAGGAAATCACTACGCAGTACGACATGAATGCGCTGGAGCGAATCGGGCTGCTCAAGATGGATTTCCTCGGACTGACCACGCTGACCGTGCTGCACGACACGGTGAAACTGGTGGAACTGAACCGCGGACAGAAAATCGACTTGGACACCCTGCCTTTGGACAATGAGAAGACCTACCAGTTATTCGGGCGCGGTGAGACCAGCGGAATTTTCCAGTTTGAGTCGCACGGCATGCGCGACATTCTCCGGCGCTACCAGCCGTCGCGGCTCGAAGACCTGACGGCGCTGAACGCGCTCTACCGCCCGGGTCCCATTCAGGGCGGCATGATCGACGACTTCATCAACCGCAAGCACGG
>CAZIWR010000023.1:17416-20848 GCA_964542805.1 uncultured Acidobacteriaceae bacterium | reverse complement strand
TCCGCGAAGGCGGCCACACCGTCGGCGCCGGCGCGTGCACGGAGATCATCGAGTAAACCTATGGCCTACGGTGAAAAAATTCGCATCCGTCTGAAGGCTTACGACCATCGCATTCTCGATCAGTCCACGCGGGAGATTGTGGACACTGCCAAGCGTACCGGCGCGACTGTGGCCGGGCCGATTCCGCTGCCCACGGTGATTAACCGCTGGACCGTGCTGCGCTCGCCGCACGTGGACAAGAAATCCCGCGAGCAGTTCGAAATGCGCACGCACAAGCGCTTGATCGACATTCTCGAGCCGACCCCGGACACCGTGGACGCGCTCATGAAGCTCGATCTGCCGCCCGGCGTGGACGTGGAGATCAAGGCCTTCGGCCGCGAGCACGTCGCCAAGTAGCACAGGCTTGTAGCCTGTGCGCCTCTTCGCAGCAACGATTGTAGGGGCGCCCGCCGAGGCGGGCGCCCCAAAGGGAAGAAGGATATGGCAGTCAACGGCATACTCGGAATCAAGCTCGGCATGACGCAAGTCTTCGCCGAAGACGGCACCGCCGTGCCTTGCACCGTGTTGCAGGCCGGCCCGTGCGTGGTCGTCGAAAAGCGCACCAAGACGCGCGATGGCTACGAGGCTGTGCAGTTGGGCCTGGTGGAATTCATCAAGCCGCAGCGCGTCAACAAGCCCATGACCGGCCACCTCAAGAAATCCGGCGCCGCGCCCATGCGTTTCCTCCGCGAATTGCGCCTCGAAGCCGAAGGCGAAACCAAGATTGGCGACCGCGTCCTGGTGGACGCTTTCGCCCCCGGCGAATTCGTGGACGTTTCCGGCGTCAGCAAGGGCAAAGGCTTTCAGGGCGGCGTCAAGCGCTGGCACTTTCGCGGCGGCGACGAGTCGCACGGTTCCATGTTCCACCGCGCGCCCGGCTCCATCGGCGGCAGCTCGTTCCCCTCGCGCGTCTGGCCCGGCCAGCATGGCCCGGGGCACATGGGCCACGCGAGCGTGACCGCGAAAAATCTTCGCGTCGTGAAGGTGGACACGGACGAGAATTTGCTATTAGTCCGCGGTGCGGTGCCCGGCCCCAACGGCTCCTACATTGTCATCAAGCGTTCGAAAAAGGCCCGCAAGGCCAGTTAACGGGAAGCGAGAAGACTATGGCGGTTGTGGACGTTAAAAACCTGGAAGGCGCAAAGGTCGGCACCATCGACCTGGCCGATTCCGTTTTTGCCGCGCGTGTGAATCCGACGCTGCTCCACGAGACTACGCGCTGGTACCTCGCCGGGCAGCGCGCCGGCACGCACAAGGTGAAGCGCCGCGGTGAAGTGGCAGGCTCCGGCAAGAAACTCTGGCGGCAGAAGGGCACCGGACGCGCCCGCGTGGGCTCCATTCGCTCGCCCATCTGGCGCAAGGGCGGCACCGTGCACGGCCCCGTGCCGCGCGATTACAGCTACACCATCCCGAAGAAAGTGCTGGTCGGCGCGCTGCGCTCGGCGCTCTCCGCCAAGCTCGCGGAGCAGAAGCTGACCGTGGTGGACTCTTTCGCGCTCGAGTCGCACAAGTCCAAGACGTTCCGCCAGGTGCTCAATACGCTTGCGGCGGAAAGCCGCACGGTATTGCTCGTCGAGATGGGTGCGAACCGCAACCTGGAGCTGGCCAGCCGCAACCTGGCGGGCGTGAAGCGCGTGGTCACCACGGCGCTACAGCCCTACGACCTGCTGCGGCACGACGGCCTCATTGTTTCGAAAGATGCTGCGCTCAAGCTTTCCAAAGCGCTGAATCCGGTGAAGGCGGCAAAGGAAACCGTGATTGGGGTTCCGTTGGCGCAGATTGCGCCCGCGCCGGTCGCTCCGGCCGAGCCTGTAAAGAAGCCGCGCCGCAAAGCAACCAAGAAGGATGCGTAGGCCATGACCACGACTGTCTATCAAATTATCCGCCGGCCGCTGATTACCGAAAAAGGACTCGCCGTCAAGGAAACGCAGCACACCGTCGTCTTTGAGGTGGCCCCCTTCGCCACCAAGACGCAGATCAAGGAAGCGGTGCAGACGCTGTTTAAGGTGAAAGTGGATTCCGTGCGCACGGCCAACTTCCACGGAAAATTCCGGCGTCGCGGCCGCGCCGAAGGCCACCGCCGCGACTGGAAAAAGGCGTACGTGAAACTGGCCGCGGGCGAAAAGATGATCGAATACGCAGAGACGGCATAGTTCCGCTCTGGGGATTGGAACCGCTCTTGGCGGGGTAGAGGAAACGATGGCACTAAAAAGTTTCAAACCGTATACCGCATCGCGGCGCTTCATCACCATGCTCGATAAGAGCGACGTGACCAAGCAGACGCCCGAAAAAGCGCTGACCGAATCCAAAAAGCGTTCCGGCGGCCGCAATGCGCACGGCGAAATCACCAGTTGGCACCGCGGCGGAGGGCACGCCCGCAAGTATCGCCGCATTGATTTCCGCCGCGACAAAATCGGCGTCCCCGCGAAAGTGGCCGCGGTGGAGTACGACCCCAACCGCTCCGCGCGCATCGCCCTGCTGCATTACGCCGACGGCGAAAAGCGCTACATCCTGCGCCCCATCGGCCTGGAAGTGGGCATGACCGTTTCGACCGGAGAGGGCGCGGACATTCTGCCCGGCAACGCGCTGCCCATTCGCCTGATTCCGCCCGGCACGCAGGTCCACAATTTGGAGCTGTACCCGGGCAAGGGCGGCCAGGTGGTGCGCGCCGCCGGAGGTTCTGCGCAGTTGCTCAGCAAGGAAGGCGAAATCGCGCTGGTCAAGCTGCCCAGCGGCGAAGTGCGCAAGTTCAGCCTGTCGTGCATGGCCACCATCGGCCAGCTCGGCAACGTGGATCACGAAAACGTCACCTACGGCAAAGCCGGCCGCACCCGCTGGCACGGGCGCCGTCCGACCACTCGTGGCGTGGCCATGAACCCGGTGGATCATCCGCACGGCGGTGGCGAAGGCCGCGTGAAGGGCAACCACCCCATGACGCCGTGGGGCACGCCCACGCTGGGCTACAAGACGCGCAACAACAAGCGCACGGACAAGTTCATTGTCCAGCGCCGGCAGAAGTAGCGAGATTTTTGTGGGGCGCCCGCCTGGGCGGGCCGCCCCGGTTGAACTGCACCCGTCGCGGCGGGTGAGAGAGAGGCAAGGGATGAGAGCAACTCGACGTCGTGCAGCTTCCGCCTCGCGCCGTTCGGCGGCGCGCAAGGCGAAGCTCAAGCGCTCGGTCCGGCCGGCCGTGCGTCCGCCGGCCCCGCTGCCGGCCATGGTCATGTACCGGGTCTGCAAGCCCGGCTGGGCGGTCCTGGTGGAAAAGCAGGCCAGCTCCCTCGGCACGCGCTTTGTGTGTCCCTTCTGCCCGGTATCGCACCGCGTCCCCGGGCCGGTGCGCGGCTTCCGCAAGCTGCGCCGCGCGCAGTGGATCAAGCTGCGCCGCGTGGG
>CAZIWR010000023.1:13585-17316 GCA_964542805.1 uncultured Acidobacteriaceae bacterium | reverse complement strand
GCCGAAGCCGCCGCCAGCAAGGGCGTTTCCGGCGCTGTTCGCAAAGTTCGCAAGACGCTCGCGGGCCGGAAAAAGTCCCCGGCGAAGAAAAAGAAGTAGGAGGACACTTTGGGTCAGAAAACACACCCGTACGGCTTTCGGCTCGGTTACATCCGGACCTGGAAGTCGCGGTGGTATGCCGACAAGGAATACGCCGACCTGCTGCACGAGGATGTGAATCTGCGCAACGAGCTGAAAGAAAAGCTCCGCTCCGCCAGCATCAGCAGCATTGAGATCGAGCGCGCCGCCAACAAGCTGGTCGTCCGCATCTACTCCGCGCGCCCCGGCATCATCATCGGCCGCAAAGGCTCGGAGATTGACAAGCTCAAGGCCGACGTGCAGAAGCGCACGCATCGCGAAGTGCACATCGATATTCAGGAAGTGCACCGCCCGGAACTCGACGCCCAGCTGGTGGCGGAGTCCATCGCCATGCAGCTCGAAAAGCGCGTGGCGTTCCGCCGTGCCATGCGCAAGTCCGTGGATTCCGCCCTGCGCTTCGGCTGCAAGGGCATCAAGGTGCGCGTCGGCGGCCGCCTGAACGGCGCCGAAATCGCGCGTTCCGAGTGGTACCTGCAGGGCCGCTTGCCGCTGCAGACGCTGCGCGCGGACATTGATTACGGTTTCGCGCAGGCCTACACCACCTATGGCGTCATCGGCGTGAAGTGCTGGATCTTCCAGGGCGAAAAGATGCCCGAGCGCAAGCGCAAGCCGGCCCAGTTGAATGCCGCCGTGCCCGTGAGCGTATAGCGGTTTGGTAGGTGCGACCGGCAGGTCGCCCGTTGGATTGGACAAAACACTATGTTGATGCCGAAAAAAGTAAAGTACCGCAAGCAGCAGCGCGGGCGCCGCGGTGGCAAAGCCTGGCGCGGCGGCACGCTGGCTTTTGGCGATTACGGGCTCAAGGCTCTGGAGTGCGCCTGGATCACCGATCGCCAGATCGAGGCTTCCCGCGTGGCCATTACGCGCTTCATCAAGCGCGGCGGCAAGCTCTGGATTCGCATTTTTCCGGACAAGCCCTACACCAAGAAGCCCGCGGAGACCCGCATGGGCAAGGGCAAGGGCTCGCCGGAATTTTGGGTGGCCCCGGTGAAGGCTGGCCGCATCATGTTCGAGATGGCCGGCGTGGATGAAGCCACGGCGAAGCAAGCCATGACGCTGGCATCCCACAAGCTGCCCATCCCCACCAAATTCGTCTCTCGCGCAGGAGGTCTGTGATGCCGCGGCGCGTGGAAAAGTATCGGGACATGAAACCGGAAGAGCTCCAGTTGCAGGAGCGCGAACTGTCCGAACAGGTCTTCCGCCTCCGCTTTCAGATGTCCAGCGGCCAGTCCGAAGGTTTGAAGAAATTGCGCGAGGCTCGCAAGGATCTGGCCCGCGTCAAAACGCTCCTGCATGAGCAGGCGCCGAAGAGCGAGAAGGGGTAACCGATGGAAGAGAATCTCACCGCCGCCGCAACGCAGGTAGAACGCCGGCCGCGGCAGTCCAAAATCGGCAAGGTCACCAGCGCCCGGATGCAGAAGACGATTGTCGTCAAGGTGACCCGGCGCGTGCAGCATGGGCTCTACAAGCGCGTGATGAGCGTCCACAAAAAGTTTTACGCCCATGACGAAGCCGGTGAGGCTCGCAAGGGCGACACCGTGCGCATCGTGGAGACCCGGCCGATGTCCAAGCTAAAGCGCTGGCGCCTGGCCGAAATCGTGGCCCGCTCGACGCGCGCGGAGTAGCACAGGCTTATAGCCTGTGCGCTGTAGGCAGTAGAAAGACCAACGGAGCACTCTTATGGTTCGAATGAGATCATGGCTGACGGTGGCCGATAATTCCGGCGCGCGCCGCATCATGTGTATCCACCCGCTCGGCGGTAGCGTTGGGCTGAGCGCCGGCCTGGGCGATGTGATCACCGCTTCGGTGAAGGAAGCCGCACCGGATAGTCAGGTGAAGAAGGGCAAAGTGGTGAAGGCCGTCGTGGTGCGCACGCGCAAGGAACATCGCCGCAGGGACGGCACCTACATCCGCTTCGACGACAACGCCGCGGTGCTCATTGACGACGCCCACGAGCCCATCGGCACGCGCGTGTTCGGGCCGGTGGCCCGTGAGCTGCGCGAGAAAAAATTCACCAAGATTGTTTCCCTGGCCCCGGAGGTCTGGTAATGAAGCGCGTGGCTGAAAAAATCCGGCAGAACATCTCCCTGCGCAAGGGCGACATGGTGCGCGTGATGCGCGGCAAGGACCGCGAGGAATTTCACAATAAGTCCGCGCGGGTGCTCTCCGTGGACTCGGTGAAGATGAAAGTCACCGTCGAGCACGCCCACATGATCAAGCGCCACACGCGGCCCAACCCCTCCAAGAACATCAAGGGCGGGATCGTGGAGCGCGAGGGGCCCATTCATATCTCCAACGTCATGCTCGTTTGCCCGGCCTGCAACAAGCCCACGCGCATCGGGCACAACCGCTTGGCGGACGGCAGCCGCGTGCGCATCTGCCGCCGCTGCGGTCTTTCGGTGGATAAGTAAGTGATGAAGGGACTTCGAAAAAGGGACAGCAATGATTAGCCGCATGGAAGACAAGTACCGCAAAGAGGTCGTGCCCGCGCTGATGAAGCGCTTCGGGTGGAAGAACCACATGGCCGTGCCCAAGGTGAGGAAGGTCATCGTCAATATCGGTCTCGGCGAAGCCAGCCAGAACGTCAAGCTGCTGGACGTCGCCGCCTCCGAGCTGGGCCAGATCACCGGGCAGAAGGCCATCATCACCCGCGCGAAGAAGTCCATCGCCAATTTCAAGATCCGCAAGGGCATGCCCATCGGCTGCTGCGTCACGCTGCGCGGCCCGAAGATGTACGAGTTCCTGGACCGCTTCTGCAACGTAGTGATGCCGCGCGTCCGCGACTTCAAGGGCCTTTCGCCGCACTCTTTCGACGGCCGCGGCAACTACACCCTCGGCCTCAAGGATCAGTTGGTGTTCCCGGAAATTGATTACACCCGCGTGGACAAGATCAAGGGCATGAACATCACCATCACCACCAGTGCCCGCAACGACGAAGAGGGCCGCGAGCTGCTCAAGCTGCTCGGCTTGCCCTTGCGTGCTTAGGAGAAACGATGGCCCGTACCTCTCAATTCGCGAAGATGAAGCGCAAGCCAAAGTTCAAGGTTCGTGTGCGCAATCGTTGCCGCTGCTGCGGCCGCGCGCGCGGCTACATCCGCAAGTTCAATATGTGCCGTATCTGTTTCCGCCACCTGGCGCTCCGCGGAGAGATCCCCGGCGTCACCAAGGCGAGCTGGTAGAAAAAAGGACGAACGATGCTGACTGACCCCATTGCCGACATGCTGACGCGGCTGCGCAACGCCGCCAAGGCCCGCCATCCGCGCGCGGATATGCCTGCGTCCAGGATGAAGGTGGAAATCGCCCGCATCCTGAAGGAGGAGGGCTTTATCTCCACCTTCAAGCTGGTGGACGAAAGCAAGGTGCGCAAAACGCTCCGCGTCTTTTTGAAGTACACGCCGGACCGCAAGGCCATCATCACGGATTTCAAGCGCATCTCGCGCCCCGGGTGCCGCGTGTACGTTGGCAAGTCGGAGATTCGTTCCGTTGTCGGGGGCCTGGGCACCAGCATTCTCACCACCCCGCGCGGGCTGATGACCGGCCGCGCCGCCCGTAAGGCTGGCGTCGGCGGCGAACTTTTGTTGGAAGTTTGGTAG
>CAZIWR010000023.1:4120-13485 GCA_964542805.1 uncultured Acidobacteriaceae bacterium | reverse complement strand
CGCAAACCGATTCCGCTCCCCGCTGCCGTGAAGGTATCGCTTCGCGGCGATGCGGTGGACGTGCAGGGTCCCAAGGGCAAGCTCACCATTCCGCTGCCCGCTGGCATCACCTTCGAGCAAAAGGATAAGGTGCTCCACGCCGTCCGCCAGTCCGAAGAGCATCGCGCGCTGCACGGCTTGGCGCGCGCGCTGGTGGCCAACGCCGTTCACGGCGTCACCGAGGGCTTCAAGAAGGACCTCGAAATCGTCGGCGTCGGTTACCGCGCCGAAAAGAAGGGCAAGAGCGTCGTCTTCAGCCTCGGCTATTCGCATCCCATCGATTTCGCGATTCCCGAGGGCATTGAAATCGCCATTGAAAAGCAGACGCGCCTCTCGGTGAGCGGCGCCAACAAGGCCCAGGTGGGCCAGGTGGCCGCTAACATTCGCAGCCTCCGCCCGCCGGATCCGTACAAGCAGAAGGGCATTCGCATCACCGGCGAGCGCCTGAAAAAGAAGGCGGGCAAGACGGGCGCCAAGACAACCGCCTAACAGATTTTGTAGCCCGCCTCTTCAGAGGTGGGGCCTTTGGAGAAACGACTGTGGCACAACGACCGGTACGAAAAATCTCTCGGGATGAGCACCGCATGCGGATTCACCGCCGTGTGCGCACCCGCGTCGAGGGCACGCCCCAGCGGCCCCGCCTCTGCGTGTTTCGTTCGCTCAACAACATCTACGCGCAGCTCGTGGACGACCGCCTCGGCCGCACCCTGGCCTCGGCCAGTTCCAACGACAAGGAAACTCGCAAGCTCACCAAGGGCGGAGGCAACATCGCCGCCGCCAAAGTGGTCGGCAAGGTGATTGCCGAGCGCGCTATCGCCGCCGGCGTGTCGCAGGTCGTCTTCGACCGCGGCGGCTACAAGTATCACGGCCGCGTCAAATCTCTCGCTGACGCCGCCCGGGAAGCGGGGTTGAAGTTCTAAGCCTATGTCCAAGCACATTCTCAAGGAAACTCTCTCGGTTCGCCGGCCCGTCGACGCCAACCAGGCCAACTTGAAAGACCAGGTGGTCTCCATCAATCGCGTCACCAAGGTCGTCAAGGGCGGCAAGAACCTCAGCTTCTCCGCGCTCGTCGTCGTCGGCGACCAGAATGGTCACGCCGGATTCGGCATGGGCAAGGCCCGCGAAGTCCCCATGGCCATTCGCAAGGCCATCGAGCAGGCCAAGAAGAGCATGATCAAACTCAACCTGAAGGGAACCACGATTCCCCATCAGGTGCTCGGGCGCTACGGCTCCGGGCAGGTGCTGTTGAAGCCCGCGTCGGAAGGCACCGGCATCATCGCCGGCGGCCCCGTGCGCGCCGTCATGGAGGTCGCCGGAATTTCCAACGTGCTGACCAAGTCCATCGGCACCTCCAACCCGCACAACGTCATTAAAGCGACCTTTGACGCGCTGATTAGCCTCAAGGACGCCGCCAAAGTCGCCGAATTGCGCGGCAAGCAGAAAGAAGATTTGGTGGGAGCGTAAGCATGGCCAAGAAAAAGGCAAGTACGTTCCGCATTCAGTGGGTGGTCAGCTCGATCGGCTGTACCGACGACATGCGCGCTACCATCCGCGGTCTCGGCTTTCGCCGCTTGAACCAGGTCGTCGAGCGCGAGGATACGCCCTCCATCCGCGGCATGGTGTTCAAGGTTCGCCACCTCGTCCAGGTGGTCCAGTAGCACAGGCTTTTAGCCTGTGCGCTTTTGCGGTGGCACGATTTGTAGGGGCGCTGCTTGCTGCGCCCTCTGTTCGAGAATTTCGGAGAATTTGAGGCTTATATGCCATTCAATCTATCGAATCTGAAGCCCGCCGCCGGTTCGCGCAAGAAGCACGTGCGTGTCGGCCGCGGCATGGGCTCCAAGCTCGGGAAAACCGCCGGCAAAGGCAACAAGGGCCAGAAATCGCGCAAGGGCTATTCGCGCCGTCCGGGATTTGAGGGCGGCCAGATGCCGCTGCACCGCCGCATCCCCAAGCGCGGCTTCAACAATCCCCGCGGACTGGAGTTCGCCATCGTCAACGTGGAATCGCTGAACGCGTTTTCCTCGGGCGAAACGGTCGGCCCGCTCGAGCTGGTCGCCAAAGGAATGGTTCGCCAGCTCTGGGATGGCCTGAAAGTTTTAGGTGATGGCGACCTCAAGGTTGCGCTTACTGTGCGTGCTCACAAATTCAGCAAATCGGCGCAGGAGAAAATCGCTGCGGCCGGAGGCAAGGTCGAAGTACTGCAATGAAACTTCTCGAAGCATTTCGGAACATTTTCCGCATTCCGGACCTGCGCAACCGCGTTCTCTTCACGCTGGCCATGCTCGCGGTCTATCGCATTGGTGCGTTCATCCCCACCCCCGGGATCAACACCAAGCTGATTGAGGAGTTCATCCAGCGCAGCGGCGGTTCCGTCTTCGGCTTCATCGACCTGTTCAGCGGCGGCAATTTTCGCCGCTTCAGCGTGTTTGCCCTCGGCATTATGCCGTACATCACGGCCTCCATCATCTTGCAGTTGATGACCATCCTGTTCCCCTACCTGGAGCGCTTGCAGAAGGAAGGCGAGCTGGGCCGCCGCAAGATTACCCAGTACACGCGCTATCTGACGATTGTGCTTTCGGCCATCCAGTCCTTCTCGATTGCGTTGACCCTGATGAAGTCGGGTGGGCAGGGGGGCCAGTCGATGGTCTACAACCCCGGCACCGCCTTCATTCTGATGACCATGCTCACGCTGACCACCGGCACCGCCTTCATCATGTGGCTTGGTGAGCAGATCAGCGAGCGCGGCATCGGCAACGGCATGTCGCTCATTATCTTCGCCGGTATTGTGGTCGGCCTGCCCCATGCCATGAGGGATCTCGGCGTCAAGTTCATGAATCGCGACTGGGGCCCGTTCACCGGCCTGGCGCTGCTGCTCCTCATCGTCCTGATGGTGGGCATCATCGGCTTCATCGTGTTCGTGGAAGGCGGCCAGCGGCGCATCCCCGTGCAATACGCCAAGCGCGTAGTCGGTCGCAAAGTGATGGGCGGGCAGATGACCTACTTGCCGCTGCGCGTCAACGCCGGCGGCGTCATCCCGCCGATTTTCGCCAGCTCGCTGCTCGCGCTTCCGCAGACGGCGGCCCTCATCTTTGAAAAGAAGTCCCAGTTCTTCCGCGACTTCGGCGCGCAAATGGCCTGGGGTATGCCCTGGTACACGGTGCTCTACGTCTCGATGATCATCTTCTTCGCCTTTTTCTACGTGGGCATCGTATTCAACCCCACGGAGCTGGCCGACAACATGCGCAAGTACGGCGGATTCATTCCCGGCATCCGCCCCGGGCGCAACACCTCCGAGCACATCAACCGCATTCTCACGCGACTCACCTTTGTCGGTGGTTGCTACCTGGCTCTGGTGTGCCTCATTCCCGAATGGATGATCGCCGGCATCAAGCTGCACAAGCTGTGGGGTCCATTGGGAGCGTGGTTCGACGTGAATGCCCCGCGCTGGCTCCTGGAAGGCCTCGGCGTCACATTTTATTTCGGCGGCACGTCGCTGCTCATCGTCGTGGGCGTGGCCATGGACACCGTGCAGCAAATCGAGGCGCAGCTCGTCATGCGCCATTACGAAGGTTTTGTGAAGAAGGGCCGGCTGCGGAGTCGCCGCGGATAGCAGTGGAGGTGCCGTCATGGCATCGCAAGGAACAAGGCGCGCGCTGATTTTCCTCGGGCCTCCGGGCGCGGGGAAGGGCACGCAGGCCATGCAGGTGGCCCGGGTGCAAGGTGTACCGCACCTCTCCACCGGCGACATGTTCCGCGATCATGTGGGCCGCGGCTCGGAATTGGGCCTCCGCGCCAAGCCCATCATGGAGCGCGGCGAGCTGGTGCCCGACGAAATTGTTCTCGGCATGGTCGAGGAGCGGGTTGCCCGCCCCGATTGCGCCAGCGGGTTTGTGCTCGACGGTTTTCCGCGCACCATCCCGCAAGCCGAGGGACTCGACGCGTTGCTGGGGCGGCGCGGGTTCGGCAAGGCGCTGGTGCTGCACATCGCCGTGGAGTACGAAAAGCTGTTGCGCCGGCTTACCGGCCGGCGCACCTGCGCCACCTGCGGCGAGATTTACAATATTTACGCGCGCGCGCCGAAGGTGGAAGGCAAGTGTGACAAGGATGGCGGCGCGCTCACGCAGCGCAAGGACGACCGCGAAGAAGTGATCCGCGAGCGCATCGCCGCGTACGACCGGCAGACCAAGCCGCTGATCGAGTATTACCGGGCGCAAAGCGGGCTGGTGGATATCGATGGCGCCGCCGACGCGGATGCGGTCACCCGCGAAGTGCTCGTGACGCTGGCGAGGCTGTAGCACACGGAAATGGCCATTATCTGCAAGTCGCCGGCTGAGCTGGACAAGATGCATCGCGCCGGACTGGTCGTTTGGGACGTGCTTTCGAGCCTGCGGGCCATGGTTGCCCCCGGCGTCTCGACGATGGACTTGGAAAAGTTTGCGGAGCGTCGCACCGCCGAGCATCGTGCGCGCCCCGCGTTCAAGGGCTACCGGGGTTTCCCGTGCGTGCTGTGCACCTCGGTGAACAACGAAATCGTGCACGGGATTCCGTCGGCGGCGCGCAAGTTGAAGGACGGCGAAATCGTTTCCCTCGACTTCGGCGTCCAGCTCGACGGTTACTACGGCGACGCGGCGGTCACCGTGCCCGTCGGCAAGATTGCGCCGGAGCTGGAAAAGCTCCTCCGCGTCACGCGCGAGTCGCTGGACCGGGCCATCGCGCAGGTGCGGCTCGGCAACCGGCTAAGCGACATCTCGCACGCCGTGCAGAGCTGGGTGGAAGAGAACGGTTTTTCGGTGGTGCGCGAGTTTGTGGGGCACGGCATCGGCACCGTGATGCACGAGGATTTGCAGGTGCCCAACTACGGCGAGCCGGGCCACGGCCCGCGCCTGCAGGAGGGCATGACCCTGGCCATTGAGCCGATGGTCAACGCGGGTCGCCCGGCGGTTCGCGTGCTGGACGATCACTGGACGGCCGTGACCGTCGACGGCAGTTACTCGGCGCATTTCGAGCACACCGTCGCCGTCACCTCCAACGGCCCGTCGATTCTGACGCGCCCGAAAGATGTCACCGGCGTCTCGTGGTAATAAGTAGCGCAGCCACTCTTGGCTGCGCCCGCTGGAAAGGTTGATCTTGTAGGGGCGCTGCTTGCTGCGCCCGAAGTTGAGCGAACAGGAGTACATGGGAAAGCGACCGCAGTACGAAAAAAAGAAGCCCGCGGAAGGCAGCGGGAAAGAAGACGCCATCGAAGTCATGGCCACGGTGATTGAGCCTTTGCCCAACGCCATGTTTCGCGTCCAGCTCGAGAACAAGCACAAGGTTCTCGCGCACATCTCCGGCAAAATGCGGAAAAATTTTATCCGCATCCTGCCGGGGGATAAGGTGGCCGTTGAGCTTTCACCGTACGACCTGACGCGCGGCCGCATCGTGTATCGATACAAGTAATCAGTCGTCAGTTTGCAATTTGGCGCTCCTGAGCTGACAACTGATAACTGAACACTGAGGACTTTATGAAAGTTCGTTCGTCAGTCAAAAAGATTTGCGATAAGTGCAAGGTCATTCAGCGTGGCGGTGTGGTGCGGGTGATTTGCAGCAACCCCAAGCACAAGCAGCGCCAGGGCTGATCTGTAGGTCAGGCTTTCTAGCCTGTCCGGCACGGTTTCGTAGTGGCGCTGATTGCTGCGCCCCGCTGGAAAGGAACGAGGAGAACCAATGGCACGTATTGCTGGTGTTGACCTGCCGCCCCAGAAGCGTATCTGGGTCGGCCTGACATCCATCTACGGCATCGGCCTGGCCCGCGCCAAGAAGCTCTGCGGCCTGGCGCGCGTGGACGAAACGAAAAAGGTGAAGGACCTCACCGAAGACGAGGTCAACCACCTCCGTCAGGTCATCGAGTCGCAGGGCGGCATTGAGGGCGATCTCCGCAAGGAGATCCAGATGAACATCCGCCGCCTGATCGAAATCCAGGCCTATCGCGGGATGCGCCACCGCCGCAATTTGCCCGTTCGCGGCCAGCGCACTCACACCAACGCGCGCACCCGCAAGGGCCCGCGCAAGGGCGCTGTGGCCATGAAGAAGAAGGTTCTTGGCAAGAAGGGCTAGTCGTAGGGGCGGACCTGTGTGTCCGCCCATGTAGCGCCCGCCTTTAGGCGGGCATTTCAGAAATCTCGAATCGCGAGGTACCACGTGGCAAAAGAACCAAAGGACGCGGTCGCCGGGGCACCGGTAGAGAAGAAGCCGACCAAAAAGAAAAAGGAATTCAAGAAGAAGCGCGAGCGTCGCATCGTGCCCCACGGCGTGGTGTACATTCAGGCGTCGTTCAACAACACCCTGATCACCATCTGCGACCCCGACGGCCACGCGGTCTGCTGGTCTTCGTCCGGCTCGGTGGGCTTCAAGGGATCACGCAAGGGCACGCCCTACGCCGCGCAGCAGGCTTCCTCGGCCGCTGCCTCGGTGGCCCGCGATCAGTACGGCATGAAGTCCGTCGTCGTTCGCATCAAGGGGCCGGGTTCCGGCCGCGAATCCGCGGTGCGCGCGCTGGCGTCTTCGGGGTTGCACATCAACTCCATCAAGGACGTCACGCCCGTCCCGCACAACGGCTGCCGCCCGCCCAAGCGCCGCCGCGTATAACGAATTTGGTTTTGTAGGGGCGCTGCTTGCTGCGCCCGTTTGAAGTTGCTGTTCAGCAAAAGGAGAAAAGCAATTGGCTCGTCATCGTGATGCTGTTTGCCGCTTGTGCCGCCGGGAAGGCATGAAACTCTTCCTGAAGGGCCTGCGGTGTTTTACCGAAAAATGCGCCATCGAGAAGCGCAACTTCGTCCCCGGCCAGCACGGCCAGAAGCGCCGCGCCAAGACTGTCGGCTACGGGCTGCAGTTGCGCGAAAAGCAGAAGGCCAAGCGCGCCTATGGGCTGCTCGAGCGGCAGTTCCGCAACTACGTCGAGAAGGCCGACCGCGCCAAGGGCCCCACCGGCGAAAACCTTTTCATCATGCTCGAGCGGCGTCTCGATAACGCTCTCTACCGCATGGGCCTGGCCAGCTCGCGCTCGCAGGCGCGGCAGATGGTGAACCATGGCCATGTGACCGTCGCCGGCCGCAAGGTCAATATTCCGTCGTACCTGGTCAGCGTGGGAGAGGATATCGCCCTCAAGGAAAAGATGCACCAGAACGCGATGGTCCTCGAGGCGCTCAACCTGGCGCAGAGCCAGAACTCTGTGCCGTGGCTGGAAGTGGACCGTGCGGCCTTCAAGGCCCGCGTGGTCGCCATGCCGCGACGCCAGGACGTCACCACGCCGCCCATCTCCGAGCAGCTCATCGTCGAGCTCTACTCGAAGTAAGCGGTCACCGATTTTCTGATTCATTGTGTTGCCCCGGCTTCGTCCGGGAGGAGGGATGCGAACGATGTGGAAAGGCTTCCAGAAACCCAAGCGTTTGGCGGCTGAGCCGGAATCGCTCACCGATAAGTTCGGACGTTTTTCGGCTCAGCCCTTCGAGCGCGGCTGGGGCACCACCGTGGGCAATTCCCTGCGGCGAACCCTGCTCAGCTCCATCGAAGGCGCGGCCATCACGGCCATCAAGATCGAAGGTGTGCTGCACGAGTTCTCGCCGATCCCCGGCGTGGTCGAGGATGCCACCGACATCATCCTCAACCTCAAGCAGGTGCCGCTCAAGCTCAACTCCGATCAGGCCAAGACCATTTACCTGAACATCGAGCGCCCCGGCGTGGTCACCTCGGCGATGATTGAAGAAGACGCCGATTGCGCCGTCCTCGACAAGAGCGTTTATCTGGCCACCGTCAGCGAAGGCGGCAAGCTCCAGATCGAGATGCGCGTCAAAAACGGCCGCGGCTACGTCGGCGCCGACCGCAACTTCGACGAGGACCTGCCCATCGGCTACATCCCGGTGGACTCCGTCCACTCGCCCGTCCGCAAGGTCAACTACGCCGTCGAGGCCGCCCGCCTCGGCCAGATGACCGACTACGAGAAGCTCTCCCTCGAAGTCTGGACTAACGGCGCCATCACGCCCCAGGACGCCATCGGCCTCGCCTCCAAGCTCATCAAGGACCACATGAGCATCTTCATCAACTTCGAGGAGCAGACCGAGCTCCCCGATGAAATTTCCGAGCCCACCAACGACCCGCGCCTCGAGCACTTGGACCGCTCCGTGGAGGAGCTCGAGCTCTCCGTGCGCTCCTACAACTGCTTGAAGAACGCCAATATTCAGTCCATCCGCGAGCTGGTGCAGCGCAGCGAGCCCGAAATGCTCAAGACCAAGAATTTCGGCCGCAAGTCGCTGAACGAGATCAAGGAAATCCTCGGCCGCATGGGCCTCGCCCTGGGCATGAAGTTCGATGAGCACGGCCGCATCATTTGGCCGCCGCTCCCTAGCCAGACCGCGCTGCCGGAGGAGACCACCGCGCTGTAAGCGCACGGAAAAACCACCATGCGACACCTTCGCTCCGGTTCCAAACTCGGCAAGCAGCCCGCGCACCGTCGCGCTGTGCTCCGCAACCTCGTCACCAACGTGATTGAGAAGGAGCGCATCCATACCACCCGCGCCCGCGCCAAGGCCGCTCGCCCCATCGTCGAGAAGATGATTACTCTCGGCAAGCGCGATAACCTCCACGCCCGTCGCCAGGCCGCCTCGTTCCTGATGACGCCGGGGGCCACGCAGAAGCTCTTCCAGGATGTTGCCCCGCGCTTCGCGGACCGCAACGGCGGCTACACCCGCATCATCAAGGCCGGCTGGCGCATCGGCGACGGCGCCGAGCTCGCCATCCTCGAACTCCTCGGCTCCAAGTTGAAAAAGAAGGAAAAGAAAGACAAGAAGGGCGCCAAAGTCGAGGCAAAACCCGAAGAGAAATCCGCCAGCTAAATGTAAGGGCCGGTATTCAGACCGGCCCATTGTCTGTAAACAAAAGGGGCGCCCGCTAGGCGGGCGCCCCTCTTGCTTTCTGCCAACTTTGTCGCTGCGCGTCGCCTACCGCGTCCTGCGTCGTTCTTCCGTTCGCCGCTCGTTTCCGCGCCGCTCTCCGCTTCCCGGCGCTCGCGCGGGCATTCTCCGCCGCTCGCTGTTGCGCCTCTGCGTGTGCCGGTAGTCCTGCGCCAAGCCCCAGCGCGTGCCCTTGCCACACGGCGCGCAGGACCGCTCCAGCATCCCCACGTTGGCCAGCTCCTGCTCGTTCGACGCCAGTTCCGCCTGCGTGCGCGTCCCGCAAGTGCGGCAAATCAACAGTGTCGCCATGGCTCTACGCTCCCCAGGTTTGTCTGGCCCGTCGCTATCTGCCAGCTTGTTTATCCTTTTCCGCCCATCCCTTCAAGTCTTTTCTCT
>CAZIWR010000023.1:0-4020 GCA_964542805.1 uncultured Acidobacteriaceae bacterium | reverse complement strand
ACGTCGCTCTTGTCGACTCCCGCGTCTTCCGCCGGGCTTCCGGGAATGATGTTGCTGACCCGCGCGCGGCCGTCCTCATCGCGCGTGGTGGTAATGCCGACCCATCCGAGTTCCGGCGTCCGCAGTCGCTCGATCTGAATGCCGGCGTAGTCGAAGTACTTCTCGTACGGCATCGGCTCCTTCCCGCTGATGTACCGCCGGAAAATCTCGCTGATGTCCTTTCCGGCCACTTCGTTCGCCGCGCGCACCGCGTCTTCCGGCTCGAACCCCGGCTTCGGCAGCGCGTACCGCTGGTAGAGCAGGCGCATCCAGTCGTCCAGCGATTTCTGATTGTTGGTCGCCTCCCGAATCGCAAAATCCAGCAAGTGCCCGGCAATCTGCCCGCCGTCGTAGTAGGAGTAGCTCGAATTCGCCAGGTTTGTTTCGCCCTGTGCGCCCGTGCGAAACCACGTGTCCCAGCTCGTGTCTTCAATGCTGCGCTCGCTGCGCCCCGGCCTCTGCTCGAAGTTCGTCAGCAGTCGCGCCGTCCATTCCAGATAGCGCTCCGGTTTCACCAGGCCCGCGCGCATCAGCAGCACGTCGCCGTAGTAGCTCGTCAGCCCCTCGGAAATCCACAGCGACGGCGTGTGCACTTCCCGCGAGTAGTCAAACGGCCCCAGCGGCTTCGGCCGCAACCGCTTCACGTTCCAGGCGTGGAAAAACTCGTGCGACGTCACGCCCAGTTTGCCCTCGTAATCCGTTTCGCCCGACGGCCGCATGGACTGGTTATCCCAATCCCGCGGCGAATTAATCTGCGTCGAGTTCAGATGCTCCAGCCCTCCTCCGGTGTCCGGCCAGATGTGGAAAAGGAACCAGTACTCGTCGTATGGCGCGGGACGCGTCCCGCCCACCGCCGCGGCAAACACCGGCACCGTGGCCGCCACAATTGTCTGCGTGTCCGCGGCGAACTTCGAAAAATCCTTCTTGCCCACCACGTCGTGCACCACCACGTGGTACGTGCTGCCTGCTTCCACAAACGTCTTCTCCGCGTAGTCGGAAATCTCCAGCGGCGAATCCGCGAACGTGTCGTAGTCCGCCGCCGCAAACGTGTTTTCCGCCATCCGCCCCAGGCCCGTGGCCACGCGCCAGCCCGCTGGCGTGGCTATCACCAGCCGCACCGGGCGTTCCTTTCCTCCCGTCGGGTACATCCACACTGCCGGCCCGCCCAAAAACGCGTGTTGTTCGTTGTACTGCGCCCAGTTGTTGGCCAGCGTGTTGGCATAGAGCTTGTACTGCACCGTCACCGTCGCCGCGCCGCCCGTTTCCACGCGCCACGTCTGCTTGTCCGTCTTCCGCCACGCGAGTTCTTTTCCACCCGGGCCAGTGGCGCGGAAGCCCTGCACGTTTTTCGCGTAGTCGTTGATCGCATACGACCCCGGCGCCCACGTCGGCATGGCGAATTCCGCCGACGGTCCTTTCAGCCCGTTCGCGCGCAGCGTAATTTCCAACAGGTGCGAGCTTGGTTTGCCGAAGCGCAGCTCGTATTCCACCGGCTCCGCCGCAAGCGCCACCGTGGAGTACATCGCCATCACCAGAATCAACGCCGCGAGTGGCTTCCATGCTTTGTAAGGATTCATTGCGCGCCCCATTTTCTCTTTTCTATTTTCTATTTTCTCTTTTTCCAAACCATAGCCGCGCAGCGGCCTGCGCCACTACCGCTCCCGCGCTATCCAGCAGCACATCCTGCCACGCGCCGCCGCGGCTGGGCACGAAGGACTGGTGGAATTCATCCAACGCGGCATACCCCGCGGAGATTCCCAGCGCCGTCAGCCCCCACCTCCACCGCCAGCCGCTCGATTCGCCTCGCAACCCGCGCAACACCAGCAGGCTGAGCAGAAAGTACTCGCCAAAATGACTGGCCTTGCGAATCAGAAAATGAAGCTGGGTCAACGTTTCCGGCGATGCATCCGGCAGCAGCCACCGTAAAAACGGAATGATGAAACGGGAAGTGTGTTCTCCTCCGAAATAGCCGGTGGAAAACAAAAAAATCGCGCCAGCCCACACCACCGCCGGCCACCAATGCCTCCACGCGTTCATTCGAGTCGGTAGTTCGGCGCCTCTCTCGTGATGATCACGTCGTGCACGTGGCTTTCGCGCAGCCCCGCTGCGGTGATGCGGATAAACCGCGCGCGCTCCTGCAATTCCTTCACCGAGCTCACCCCGCAGTAGCCCATCCCGCTTTTCAGCCCGCCGACAAGCTGTTCCACCAGCCCGCTCAGCGGCCCCTTGTCCGACACGCGCCCTTCGACGCCTTCCGGCACCGACTTGCCGCGCTCCGCCGATTCTTGCGCGTAGCGGTCTGCCGACCCCGCTTCCATCGCCCCCAGCGAGCCCATGCCGCGGTACGACTTGAATGTTCTGCCCTGATACAAAATCGTCTCGCCCGGCGACTCTTCGGTTCCCGCCAGCAGGCTTCCGATCATTACCGTGGACGCCCCCGCCGCAATCGCTTTGGTGATGTCGCCGGAAAATTTCACGCCACCGTCGGCGATGATGGGCACGCCAGTGCCTTTCGCCGCGCGCGACGCTTCCATAATCGCCGTGATTTGCGGCACGCCCGCGCCGGTCACTACCCGCGTCGTGCAGATGGATCCCGGCCCGATGCCCACCTTCACCCCGTCAATGCCCAGTTTAATCAAGTCGCGCGCGCCCTCAAACGTGCCCACGTTTCCGGCCACCACCTGCATTTCCGGGAGTTTCTTTTTGACTTCTTGGATCGCTTCCATCACCCGCGTGGAATGCCCGTGCGCGGTGTCGATGGCCAGCACGTCCACGTGGGCCTTGGCCAGGGCCTGCGCTCGTTCGAGAAAGTTCCCCGTGGCGCCGATGGCCGCGCCCACGCGCAGCCGCCCGTGCTCGTCCTTGGCGGCGATGGGGTAGTCGCGCTTCTTCTGGATGTCCTTGACGGTGATGAGCCCTTTCAAGTTGTACTCGTTATCCACCACCAGGAGTTTCTCGATGCGGTGCTTCTGCAGGCTGCGCTCCGCTTCTTCCAGCGTGGTGCCCACCGCGACGGTCACCAGGTTGTCCTTGGTCATCACCGCGCTCACCGGCTGATCCAGGTTGCGCTCGAAGCGCAGGTCGCGGTTCGTTAGGATGCCCACCAGCTTGGTGCCGCGCGTCACCGGCAGCCCGGAGATGCGGTACTTGGCCATGATCTCCAGCGCCTGGCGCACGGAGAGCTCCGGCTCGATGGTCACCGGTGCCACGATCATGCCGCTTTCCGACCTCTTCACGCGGTCCACTTCCTCTGCCTGCCTCTCGATGCTCATGTTGCGGTGGATGAACCCGATGCCGCCTTGTCGCGCAATGGCGATAGCCAGCCGCGCTTCGGTCACCGTATCCATCGCCGCGGAAATCACCGGGATATTCAGCTCCAGCTTGCGCGTCAGCCAGGTGCGCGTCTGCACTTGCGTCGGCAGCACCGACGAGAGCCCGGGCACCATCAGCACGTCATCAAACGTCAGTCCTTCTGCAATCACTCCGTCCGCCATGCTTTCCTCATTTCCACGTGAAAATACACCCCTGAAAACATCGCAGCCCAGCGAGTGGCCGCTGGGCTGGACTTTCTTCCTGATTTTGAAAACAGACCGTCATAGATGAACCTGTCATTCTAGGGGGCAACGCTTCACCCGTCAAGCGCTCCACGCTTCACGCGACGCTTCAGGCTGCCGCTTTTCAGGTGTACTATTCTGTTGTCTCGCGTCCGCGAGGTGTTGTCATGGACGACCTCTCCCGGTTTTTCCAGGCCGTGGTGTCTCCCGCGATTTTCATTTCCGCCGGCGCGCTCCTGATGCTGTCCTTGAATGTGCGGCTGATGGGCATTGTCACGCGCATGCGCCAATTTCATCGTGAAAAGCAAGTCGCCACCCGCGCGGGCCGCGTCCAGGAAGCGGCCACGCTGGCGGAGCAAATCGTTTCCATCGAAGCGCGGGCGGAGCGCATCCGCAAGGCCTGCCAGTTCACCCTGCTGGCCCTGGC
>CAZIWR010000022.1:0-21603 GCA_964542805.1 uncultured Acidobacteriaceae bacterium | reverse complement strand
TTTTGTCCACGGCCATCTGGTAGCGGTAGGAAGCCTCGGCGATTTCGCGCATGGGAAACCCGCGTTCGATGGCCGCGACCATGCCGCCCAATGCATCAATCTTCTTGATGTAATCCCACGCGCCTTCTTCGACTTCGTTCGTAAGCGTTTCCACGAAGTAGGAACCGCCGAGCGGGTCCACCGTGTTGGTGACGCCGCTTTCGTGCGCGATGATCTGTTGCGTGCGCAGCGCCACGGTGGCAGCAAACTCCGTGGGCAAGGCCCAGGCTTCGTCAAGGGAATTGGTGTGCAGCGACTGCGTGCCGCCCAGGACGGCGCCAAGCGCCTGAATGGCTGTGCGCACCACGTTGTTGTACGGCTGCTGCGCGGTGAGGGAGCAGCCGGCAGTCTGCGTATGGAAGCGCAGTGCGCAGGAGCGCGGCGATTTTGAGCCGTAGCGCTCGCGCATGGTGGTGTACCAGATGCGTCGCGCGGCGCGGTACTTGGCAATTTCTTCGAAGAAATCGTTGTGCGCATTGAAAAAGAAGGAGAGGCGCGGAACAAATTCGTCCAACTGCAGGCCGCGGCGCACGCCCCAATCGACGTATTCAATGCCGTCGCGCAGCGTGAAGGCCAGCTCCTGGATGGCGGTGGAGCCCGCCTCACGAATGTGGTAGCCGCTGATGGAAATGGAATTGAACTTCGGCGTGTGTTTGACGCCGAACTCGAAGGTGTCGATCACCAGCCGCATGGAAGGCTCGGGCGGATAAATGTATTCCTTCTGCGCAATGTATTCCTTGAGGATGTCGTTCTGTATGGTTCCCCCGACTTTCTTCCAGTCAGCACCCTGCTTTTCCGCGACCGCGAGGTACATGGCCCAGATGACCGCGGCGGGGGAGTTGATGGTCATCGAGGTGGTGACATCGGCGAGGGGAATCTGGTCGAAGAGCACTTCCATGTCCGCGAGCGAGCTGATGGACACGCCGCACTTGCCGACTTCTCCTTCAGCGAGGGCGTGGTCGGAGTCGTAGCCCATCAGGGTGGGCAGGTCGAAGGCGACGGAAAGCCCAGTCTGCCCTTGCGCGAGAAGGTAGCGGAAGCGCTGGTTGGTGTCCTGCGCAGTGCCGAAGCCGGCAAACTGGCGCATGGTCCACAGGCGGCCTCGGTGCATGGTGGCGTGGATGCCGCGCGTGTAAGGCGGCTCGCCTGGGAGACTGAGGTCGCGGTCCGCATCCCAGCCGGCGAGATCCGCCGGCGTATACAGGCGACGAATGGGATGCAAAGAAGTGGTGGTGAATTCGGCAGCACGCTCGGGAGACTTGGCGAGAGTGGGGTTCAGCGTTTTTTCTTCCCACTCCAATTCGCGAGCGGAAGGCTTGCGTTTCCCCGCGCTTTCAGCGGTCAACGTGCTGCTTCGTTTTGTGGTGTCGCTCATCCGGGCAGCTCCCCCTTGGAAAAACCATCTTACAACAAAGAAAACGGCCCGGCGAGTGAGTTCGCCGGGCCATTCCAGCAGATTGCTGAAAAGAACAGCAAGCGTTCAGAACTTGACGCGCTCGCCGACCAACTCGGAAGTGGGCGTGCCGGGGATGAGCGGAACTTTGTTGACTTCGCCGGATTTGGCATCGGCCATTGAGATGTTGTTGACTTCGAGTGTGCGCCCAAGGGCCTTCTCGAAATCCACCTTGGACTTGGTCAACGCCACCAGGGAGCTGACTTCGGCGCTCTGTGCGGCGGCCAGGTCGCGCTGCGCCTGAATGACGAAGAAGATGGTGGAAGCGCCAAGCTGGTACTTTTTCTGCTCGGCGTCCAGTGTGCGCTCGGCCAGCTCGCGAGACTTCTGCGCCGCTTCGACGCGCGCGCGGTTTTGTTCGAGAGCAATTTGCGCGTTACGCACTTCCACGATGATGGAGTTCTGCAGGCGCTTAAAGCTGGTTTCCGCCTGGCGCTGCAGCAGGATGGCCTGGGCGTTATCCGCTTGTGCCGCACGGTTCAGGATGGGGATTGTCAGGTTGATCGAGACGCCATAGGTGGGGAAATCGAATTGGCGCAAGGTGTTCAGCGAATCGCCATATCCGCCCTGAATGATTGAAGTGGTCGTCGTGCTATTTGCACGGCCCCCGAACGTCGGAATACCACCCACGAGAATGGGAACACCATTGGCGTCCACGATGGGAACGCCCGTGCTGGAAAACGTGCCCGTTGGGGTCGTGACCGTGCCCTTGGAGTTGCCTCCCAGCCCGGTGCCGCTGAATTGGCCGTTCAAGTTGAGTGTCGGAAGCAGGGCATTGCGCGTGGCATGGGTGGTGATGCCACGGCTCTCGAGATCAATCTGCGATTGGCGGATGTCTGGGCGCTTCTCCCAGGCTTCCTTCACCGCATCGGCGAGGGTGACCGCTTCCACCGCAGGTGGCTTGGAAATGACGTCCGTGGGAACGATTTCGATGGTTTGCAAGGTGGCATCCATCACGTTCTTGGTCACTGCATTCTTGAGCAGGGTCTGCTGCTGGAGCAGGAAAGTCTGGGCGACGATCAGGTCTTGACGGGTGCGGGCCACTTCTGCTTCCGCGCGGACAACCTCAATGGGGGCCAGGGTGCCGATTTCGACCTGTCGCTTGTTGTCGTTGTAGAGCTTCTCGGCGAGTTCCACGGAGCGCTTCTTCACCTTGACGTCTTCGCGGGCGAACACCAGGTCCCAATACATGTTCTGCACCGCGCTGACCGTAACGATCAACTGGTTGGTGAAAGTGAGGTCGGCGATGCGCTTGTTATTCCGCGCGATACGGATAAAGCGCATGTTGGACACGAACCCGAAGCCGTTCAGCAAGGGCTGCGAAAACCCGAAACTCAGCGTGGACGACACCGAAGGGTTCACGATGGCGCCTGGCGATGTGGTCGATTGCCGGTTGTTGTTCCACGTGATGGCGTAGCTGGTGCCGGTGTGGAACCCCTGAGTAAACGACATATTGGCTTGCGCGCTGTTGTTGGTAATCGCGGCAAGCGCGATGGTCGTGCCAGCCAAAATCGGGTTGTTGATGGGGTTGGATGCGCGCTGCCACGACATGGTGGATGTCAGCCGCGGATCAAACGTGCCGGCGGCCGTGCCCGACCCAGCTTTCGTGCGCAACAAGTCCAGATCGGATAGCCACGGCGTATAGCGCTGCACGCTGATGTCCAGGTTGTTCTCCAGCGCCAGCGAAATGGCATCCTGTAGGGTGAGGCGCAGTTCGCCGTTCTGAATCAACTGATCGACGCGCGGCGAATTGGTGAGCACTGGCGGGGATACATGAATCGGCGCATAAACGGTCAGCGGGTTCGTCTTGCCCCGCGAATAGTCTGGGCCCTTGTCGATCTTGATGGTGGGCGTCTGCTGGGCAAACGCCGGCGCGGCCACCAGGGCCCCTGTCACCAGTACAAAAGCAGCGATTCTGAGAAAATGCCTAACTGTCATGTTGACCTTCTCCTTCGGCGGAATCATCCAACTCAAACTGGTGCCCAACCCGTCATAGAACTTAAACGTCCGGGAGTCGCAATTTGTTTCAATTTTTTCGACTGGGTCCTTTACAGTCAATCTATTTGCTAGCACGGCGCTGGCCAACGGGGACCGCTTATTTAGACGGACTTAGCAGTCATTGGTCTGCCCGGGAATCGCAAAAACGGGATGCCAGTGTCCGCCGGCGAACAGTTCAATCGCCATAAGAAGCAAGCCAGTGTAGCATCCGGCTGCATTCCTTGACAATAATTGCCGCCGCAGATAGGCTTCGCCGCGAATCCCGAGTCCCGACGCATCGGGATCGGGACTGCGCCAGCTCGATTGCGGAGATGCTCATGCGGCCGGAAGAGCTTTTGACACTGTTCCAGAATGTGGGAGCTATCCGGCAAGGCCATTTCGAGCTGTCCTCGGGCCGGCATAGTACGACGTATGTGCAGTGCGCGCTGGTACTCCAACATCCCAAATATGCGGAGCAACTGGGGAGAGCCCTGGCCGCCGAGTTCCACGACTTGAAAATAGAGGTGGTGGCTTCTCCGGCGCTGGGAGGCATCGTCCTGGGACACGAAGTGGCACGCGCCATTGGCTGCCGCGCGGTATTTGTGGAGCGCGATTCGCTGGGGCGCATGGCCTTGCGGCGCGGCTTTGAAGTAACCGCCAAGGAATCGGTATTGGTAGTCGAAGATGTGTGGACCACGGGCGGGTCCACGTCAGAAACGATGCGCGTGATCGAACAGGCCGGTGGGCGGGTAATCGCCGTGGGCGCGCTGATCGACCGCAGCAACGGCCGCCTGGAGTTCCCGGTGCGCGCGGAAGCTCTGCTCGAAATGAAGGCCGAGAGCTACGAAGCGTCGCAGTGCCCGCAATGCCGCACGGGAAGTCCGGCTGTCCGCCCGGGCAGCCGCCTCTCGCGCACGGCCGTTTGACCTGATTCTCCTCTGCACATTCTCATCCCCATTTCTTGCTGTATCATCTCTCGCGCATGTACAACATCAAGCTGACACTCGCCTACGACGGAACGGACTTTCACGGCTGGCAGACCCAGCCGGGGCAAGCCACGATTCAAGGCGCGCTGACCGACGTCCTGCGAAAGATCACACAAGAGCACATCCAGATTCATGCGGCCGGGCGGACGGACGCCGGCGTGCACGCGCGGGGACAAGTGGTGAACTTCAAAGCCCGGTCGGAGCTGACAGCCCTGGAGTACCAACGCGCCTTCAACGCACTGCTGCCGGCAACGATCCGCGTGGTGGCGGCGGAAGAATTGGGCCCGGACTTCCATGCACGCTGGAACGCGCTGGCGAAAACATATGAGTATCGCATCTACCGCGGGCGCGTGGTGCCGCCGTTCGATTGGCGTTTTGTGCTGCACTACCCGTTTCCGCTCGATGTAGCGGCCATGATGAAAGCCGCGCGCTTGTTCGAAGGCGAACACGACTTTACTTCCTTCGCCGCGTCAAGCGGCTCGGAGGAAGAGGACAAGGACCGCACGATGGTGCGAGTGATTTACTCCGCGGAAGTGCTCCGAGTGGGAGAGGAGCTGATTTTCCGGGTGCGCGGTAAATCGTTCTTGCGATACATGGTGCGCAAGATGGTGGGCACGCTGATCGAAGCGGGAAAGGGAAAACTGAAACCGGAAGAATTGACGAATCTGTTTGCGATGCGCGACCGCTCGAAGTCCGGCATGACCATGCCCCCGCAAGGGCTGTGCCTGATCAACGTGGAGTATCCAGACGTGTGGAAGGGCTGACGGTTTTGTGTGATCGAAAAGTTGGTTTCATTCTCTGGTAGAATCGGAGATCCATGGTGGTTTCATCGGTACCAACAACAACTGAGACTGTGCATACGCCGGTTGGCGCGCGCTATTTGGAGTCCATTGATCCGGCCAGCGGCGAAGTCATCGCGCGCTTTGAGGTGACGCCCCCCAGCGAAGTGGCGGGCGTGCTTCAGCGCGCGCGAGAGGCACAGGCGGAGTGGGCACGCAAGCCGCTACGGGAGCGTTGCGCTCTGCTTCGGCGGCTACGCGATGTGCTGTTTGCGCGGCGGCAGGAAATTGCCGAAGTCATCACGCGGGAAGCGGGCAAGCCGCGCGTGGAGTCCCTCCTTGCGGAAGTCATGCTCATCCTCGATACAGCGGACTATTATGCGCGGAAGGCACCGCGAATGCTGCGTCCCGAGCGCGTGCCGCACCACAGCCTGGCCGTGAAGGCCAAGAGCGGCTGGCTGCAATACGAGCCGTGGGGCGTGCTGGGCGTTATTTCACCCTGGAATTTTCCCATCAGCATTCCGTTCGGGGTGTTGATTCCGGCCATTGTAGCGGGCAACGCTGTCGTCTTGAAGCCGTCGGAGCTGACGCCGTGGTGTGGCGCACTGGTGGGAGAGTTGTTCGAACAGGCGGGCTTGCCGGCGGGCGTTCTGCAAGTCATCCAGGGCAAGGGTGACGTTGGCGCGGCGCTGATTGAGGCCGGTCCCGACAAAGTGGTTTTTACCGGCAGCGTGGCCACAGGACGCCGCGTGGCCGAAGCATGCGCGCGGAAGTTGATCCCGTGCGTGCTGGAACTGGGCGGAAAAGATGCCATGATCGTGCTGGCCGACGCAGATTTGGAAATTGCGTCGAGCGCGGCGGTGTGGGGCAGCTTCACGAATTGCGGGCAGGCCTGCCTTTCCGTCGAGAGGCTGTACGTGGAGCGGAACGTGGCGGAGAAATTCAGCGAGCTCTGCGTGGCGAAAACGAAAAAACTGAAGATTGGCTCCGGGCTGGATCCGGACACGGAAATCGGGCCGATGATCCGCGCGGGGCAAGTGACGCGCGTGGAGGAGCAATTGAACGATGCCGTGAAGCGCGGCGCGCGTGTGCTGACCGGTGGGGCGCGACGCGATGACTTAGGCGAGTGCTTTTTCGAGCCGACGGTCGTGACCGGCGTGGACCACTCGATGCTGCTGATGCAGGAGGAGACCTTCGGGCCGGTGATGACGATTTGTCCGGTGGCGGACGCTGACGAAGCGGTGCGGCTGGCGAACGATTCAGACTTTGGTCTCGGCGCGACGGTATGGACGCGGGACAACCGGCGCGCGCGCGAAATCGCCGCACAACTCAAGGTGGGCACCGTGATGGTGAACGACGTGGCCAGTTATTTCGCCATTTGCGAAGCGCCGCACGGCGGGCGCGGAGCCAGCGGCTGGGGGCGCACGCATTCCAAGCTTGGCCTTCACGCACTGGTTCAAGTAAAGTACGTGGATGTGGACCGGCTGCCACGAATTCCGAAGTCGTGGTGGTACGGGTACAGCGAAGAACTGGGCGTTGCCGCGGACCGTTTTCTAGAGATGCTGTTTGCGCCGACCTTCCGCGAGCGGATGCGCAGCGCGCGCGGAGCGCTGAAGACGCTTTTCCGCGGGCACCGGATTTGAACGAGCAAGGCACGCTTGCGCGTGCCATCGAGCGAGGGCAACTCAATGTCTGAAACGGCCACACCGGCCGCACCGGCAGCTCCCAAAGTGAAGACCAAAAAACACAGGCAGCGGGCCTGCGATGAGAAGGACGAGAAAGGCAAGGTCTGTTGCGGGCACCTGAAGCGCTGGTACGATTACCCGGCGGAAATTGCTGCGTTGATTGGAAAGAAAGCGGAGATTTACCGCTGCGAGTTTTGTAAGACGCTCTACAAGCCGGACCTGAACGAATTGCCGCGGAGCTTTACGCTTCGATATTAGATGGCCATGGACTACAACGAATACATCCACGATTGGAACGTCTTCACCGGGCCGGAAATCGCTCCCGGGCGCAAGGTGATGCTCGACGACGAAACGTTGCGCGACGGCTTGCAAAATCCCTCTGTTCACGACCCGACCATCGCAGAGAAAATTGAAATCCTGCATTTGATGGAAGCGCTGGGAATCGACACGGTGAATATCGGGCTGCCCGGCGCCGGGCCCCGTGCGTACGCCGATACCGAAGCGCTGGCCAAGGAAATTGCCCGCGCGAAGTTGAAGATCCGCCCGAATTGTGCGGCGCGCACAGTCGAAAGCGACATCCGTCCGATTGCAGAGATTTCCCAGCGCGCGGGTATTCCCATTGAGGCCGCGACATTTCTGGGCTCCAGCCCCATCCGCCGGCTGGCGGAGGACTGGACGGTCGAGCACCTGCAGCGCACCACGGAAAAAGCGGTGACCTTTGCGGTGGCTCAGGGGTTGCCGGTGATGTACGTCACCGAAGACACCATGCGCACCGACCCGGAAACGGTGAAGTCGCTGTACACCACGGCCATCCGTTGCGGCGCAAAGGCGGCTGTGCTGTGCGACACGGTGGGGCACGCCACGCCGCGCGGCGCGTACAACCTGGTGAAGTTCGTTGTCGACGAAGTGATCAAGCCGGCGGGCGGCGGCATCCGCGTGGACTGGCACGGTCACTGTGACCGCGGGCTGGCCATCGCCAATTCCTTTGGGGCACTGATGGGCGGCGCGGACCAGGTGCACGCGGCCGCCAATTCGCTGGGCGAGCGCGTGGGCAACACGCCGATGGAGTTGATGCTCGTCAACCTGAAGCTGATGGGCCTGATTGACCGCGACCTTTCGCGGTTGAAGGAATACTGCGAGAAGGTGGCAAGAGCGACGCATACCACAATCCCACCCAATTATCCGGTGATCGGGCGAGATGCCTTCCGCACGGCGACAGGCGTGCACGCAGCAGCCATCATCAAGGCATACAAGAAAAACGATCCGCTGCTGGCGAATTCTGTATATAGCGGCGTGCCGTCCAACCTGTTCGGCTTGGACCAAGTGATCGAGGTCGGACCGATGAGTGGGCGCTCCAACGTAATTTTCTGGCTCGAAAAGCGAGGCATCCCGGCCACCGAAGACGTCGTAGACCGCATCTTCAGCGCCGCAAAAAAAGCCACGCGGGTGATGACGGAGGATGAAATTCTGTCCGTGGCGGGGGCCAGCAACCCGGCCAACCGATGATGCGCAGTGCCGCGCAACTTTTGACTGTCCCAAGCGATTCCGAGGGACGGAAATGATGGGCGGCAGGTATCGCAGCCAAAAAGTTAGATTCAAGACGGTGACACTACTCCTAGCCTGGCTTTTCGCATTCATGACCAGCCTTACGGCCCAAACCGCTACTGCCATGCCCTCGCCTGGGCCGCAATTTGCCCAGGGGCCACGCGTGGCGCGGGCCATCACGTGGCTCGAGCGCAACACGGATTGGGTTACCGAGCAGCACATCCGCATGACCGAGACGCCGGCTCCGCCGTTCGAAGAAGCGCGGCGCGGCGTGTTGCTGAAAAAGATGCTAGAGGAAGCGGGACTGAGGTGCCGCCCGGATGAAGTCGGCAACATCGTCTGCGAGCGGGCCGGCGCGCGTGGGCGACGCGAAGCGAAAGATAAGGATGTAGTGCTGATTTCGGCGCATCTCGACACGGTGTTTCCGCCGGGCACCGATGTGCGCGTGCGGAAAGAGCGCGGGCGGCTGCTTGCACCGGGCATCTCGGACAACTGCAGCGGGTTGGCCGCTCTGCTGGCGGTAGCGCGCGCGCTGCACGAAGGCAAGGTGCGAACGCATGCCACCATCGTGCTTGCCGCCAACGTGGGCGAGGAAGGTGAAGGCAACCTGCGAGGCATGCGCAAACTGGTGGAGACCTATCGCGGGCGGCTGCGCGCGGTCATCGCCATTGACGGTGCCTCGAGCGACCACGTGACGACCATGGCCCTGGCCTCGCGGCGTATGGAGGCAGTGGTGGAAGGGCCGGGCGGCCACAGTTGGTCGGATTTTGGTTTGCCCAACCCCATCCACGCGCTGAGCAGGGGTGTGGCGCGGTTCGTGAAAGTAAAAGTGCCGGAAAGCCCGCGGACGAGTTTCAATGTGGGGCTGATCGACGGCGGCACATCGGTGAACTCCATCCCGCACCACGCGTCCATCAAGGTGGACCTGCGGTCGGAGTCGGATCCAGAACTCGACCGGCTGGAGAATGCGTTGCGTGAATCGCTCCAGACCGGCATCGAAGAAGAGATGGTTGCCGCACGGGAACGTGGGGCGGTGCATAACTCCGCGGAAATCCTGAAATTGAAAGTGAGCGTGATCGGAGCGCGGCCGGGCGGGCAACTTCCTGCGGATTCGTTCCTGCTCGAAGCCGTGCGCAGCGCGGATCGCTATTTGGGACAACGATCGCGGCTGGAGCGCTCTTCCACCGATGCGAATATCCCGCTCTCGCTGGGGATCCCCGCGATTGCCCTGGGCAGCGGAGGGCGAGGCGGTGGAGCACACTCGCTGAATGAATGGTACGAGCCAGTGGGAAGGGAAGTCGGGCTGAAACGACTTCTGCTGACACTTCTTGCGGTTGCTGGAGTGGAAGAGTGAACATGACAAAACGAACAGCGGCCATATTGTTTTTGTGCGGGATGCCGATTGTCGCGGCTCTTTCGGGCGCATGGCACGGGAATTCCGCGGCCGTTGATACGTGCAGTGTTTGGACGGCAACGGGCGAGGTGATCGTTGGCGCGTTCTGCTGGTTTGCGCCCACGCAGAACAGCGTGCTGGCTGCACAGCCGCCACAGTCCAGGGAATTCGCGGATCTAGTCCTCACCGGCGGAGTGATTTACACGGGCGACGCCGCACGGTCGCGCGTGGAAGCAGTGGCGGTGCGCGGCGAGCGCATTGTGGCGACGGGGATTTCGAAGGAGATCCAGGCCTGGGTGGGACCGAATACTCGCGTGGTGAATTTGCGCGGACGCTTCGCCATGCCCGGTTTCAATGACGCGCACGTGCACTTGGCCAACGGTGGCCAGTCTAAGCTGGTTGTGGCACTGAACGGCAGCCGCAGCGTGGCCGAATTGCAGCAGCGCATCCGCGCGCGGCTGAACGAGTACAAGCCGGGCGAATGGATCACCGGGCGCGGATGGGACCACACCTTGTGGCCGGTGAAAGCGTTTCCGACAAAGAAGGATTTAGACGCTGTGTCCACCGAGCATCCCATGATTTTCAATCGCGTGGACGGGCACGTGGCTATCGCCAACTCGCTGGCGCTGCGCCTCGCCGGCATCACCAAGGATTCGCCCAATCCGGCCACCGGCGAAATTGAGCGGGACGCTTCTGGCGAGCCCACGGGCATGTTGAAGGAAGGCGGGGCGATGGGCCTGGTATTTCGCAAGGTGCCTCCGCTTTCCACGGAACAGCGGCGACGAGGAATTCAACTGGCGCTGGCGGAAGCGGCGAGCCTTGGCGTGACCTCCATTCAGGATAATTCCGGCTGGGATGATTTTCTGATCTACGGCGAGTTGAAGAAGGAAGGGAAGCTGCCCATTCGGATTTCGGAGTGGCTACCGTTTACTGCGCCGCTCGACCGTTTGGAAGAAATGCGAAAAAGCGGCGGCACCACGGACCCCTGGTTGCGCACAGCGGGATTGAAGGGAGTGGTGGACGGCGCACTTGGCGGGCGGACGGCGGCGATGATTGCGCCCTACTCCGATCAGGCCAGCACGAGCGGCATCCTGAACATCACGGAGGAGCGACTGACTCAGTTGGCGGTGGAACGCGACGCGGCGGGATTCCAGATCAATTTGCATGCCATAGGCGACCGCGCCAACCGTGCAGCGCTGGATGCGTTTGAGGCGGCCATGAAAGCGCGGCAGGCGCGGGATGCCATAAGCGGATGGGATCCGCGACACCGCATCGAGCACGCGCAGATTGTCGCGCCATCCGATATCCCGCGGTTTGCTTCCCTCGGCGTGATTGCTTCCATGCAGCCGAGTCATCAAACAACGGACAGCCGCTGGGCAGCGGAGCGCGTGGGGCCTGAACGCGTGAAGGGTGCATACGCGTGGAAATGGATGCAGCGGGTAGGCGCGCGCCTGGCATTTGGAACGGATTACCCGGTTGAACTGATCACGCCCTTCCGTGGGCTGTTCGCTTGCGTGACGCGCGAAGTGGAAGGACAGCCAGGGTCAAGCTGGCAGCCGCAGGAAAAAATCTCATTGGACGACTGCATCAGCGCGTACACAGCAGGTTCCGCTTACGCCGAGCACGCGGAGAAGGACAAAGGCCGCATCGCCGCTGGCCAGTTGGCCGACATCATTGTGCTGTCCAACGACCTGACGAAAATCCCGCCGCAACAGATTTTGCGCACCGTCGTCCAGATGAACTTCGTGGGCGGGCGTCTGGTCTACGAAAAGAAGTAGTGAGCTCATGTCGGTGCTTGTGTTTCGAATACCTGGATTTGATTCCTATTTCAGTAGCTGGATGGAACTGATTTCACCGTCGTAGGCTTTTTCCGTGCGCGGTGTGTAGGTGACTCGCGCCTGTCGTTCTGTAAGTTTTTTGCATGGGTCGAAATCCCACGGCCGATTCTGGTCGGGCAGGTAGATTAATTCCACAAGATTGTCGGTGTGCAGCCGCAAAATCGAATTGGCCTGTGACAGCGTCAAATCCATTGCAAATGCATGGCAGCTGACGTCAGTGATCCTCCCTTCTCCCGTCCGTTGCGACAAATCCCTCGCAATGGCCGCGGCGATTGCGGACCTCTCGGCGGCCGGGCGGCGTCTGAGTTGGGGCCGGAAAGGGGATTCTTCCGGTGGAGCGCTCGGCCGAACAGCGGGCGCGTCTTGCGTCACGATTTCGCGTGGTTTCGGCAGTTTTTCCAGAAACGCTGCCGCGGAATCACGCAATTCTTTTTTCCGAGCAGCCATCAGCGCGAGCTTTGCGTTGGGAAGGGCCAGATCCGCTCGTCCGCCATCCAGGAGGATTTCCGCCAGCGTCAGGTAATACTCGGGAGCGCCAAAATCGAGCAGGATGGCGCGCTGGGCATTCTGGTAAGCCTCGTTCAGATTCTTACCGGTCTTCAATTGCAGTCCAGCCAGCAAATGATAAGTGGGTGAGAACTCTGGATTCAGCGCGATGGCGCGGCGCAATTCAGTTGTCGACAGGGCCAGCTCTTTTCCGTCCTTCGCAGCCGCGGCTAGTACAGCGCCGTAGTAATAGCGCGCCATGTAACTTTCAGGATTCAGCCGAAGCACCTGCTGCAGCCGCGCCAGCGCCGCTGGATCGTTTCCTTCCATGTGCTCCAGCCACGCCAGGCTCTCCAGCGCTGCAGGCAACTCCGGCGTCATTTGGAGTGCGGCCGTAATCCGTTGACGCGCTGCCTCTCGCCAGCCGCCTTGCAAATAGAAATCACCCAGAACGGCTTCCACCTCAGCCGGGGCAAGCGCGCGCACGGGAATTTCCTTCAGTTTGACGCGAGGTGGAACTGCCATTGCCAGGGAGGTCGCGCCCTGGCGTTGCAGGTACGGGATCAGCCGTTCATCCAGCTGCTGCGGGTCGCCGACATATTGTTGGAACGCGTCGAGCACGTCGGTTCCCATTCGAAGTTGATTAACCACTTTTACAAGCGAATTGGGTTGCGCGGTATCCAGAGAATTTCTCATGTAGTGGACGAGCGCCCAGGATTCGTTCGCGAAGACACGGGCCGTCTCGCTGTCATTCACGAGTGGCGATTGGGAATCGGCACGCAGCACGGTTTCAATGGGCAGAAACGCCCACGTGCTCTGGCGCAGCCCTTCCAGTGGGGGCCCGCCGATGCGAAACTGATCGCGTAGCCGCTCGGAATTGGAATAGAACGCCTGCAACCCCTGTTCCATCCAAAGCGGCAACGGGCCGTAGTTCAACGGTACGAAGATTTCCGCGTAGGCACGGAAAGGGGCGCGGTGACTGAGCGGGAGAAGGGCTTCTCCTCGGAATACTTGGATGCGATACAACTCCTGGATGGAAGTTTGGATCAGGAAATAAATCTTTTCGGCGCCAAGTACAGAGAGCACGCCGCGAGAGTTGTCCTGCGTCCTCACTTTTTCCGGCCAAATATCCCGCACCGTGGCTTCCTCCTTGGCCACCAGCACAATGATAGGGCGCCCGGAAACCGGTCGGGGACCCGCAAGCAACTGGTGTAAAACAGCACGGGCCTGCTCGAATCCGTAAGCCACTTCGCGGGCTTCGCTCGCATTCGAGTTGCTGATGATGCGGAAGTTCGGCGTGTCCACCTGAACCCAACCGTCTAACTTCTTTTCGGGCAGAATGGCGCCTGCGCAAACAAGGATGGGCAGAAGCAAGGAAGCGGCGAAGCGTCGCATGCGGATTACTCAGGGCCTGGAAATGCCAAACCGGTACCTTCGAACAAAAATCCCCTTTCATTTGTCACAGCTGCTAACTCTCGAGCTATCCACGCTTCAGATTCGAAACTCGCAGTGCTCAGCGCAATACAGAATCAATCCTTCACTTCGACTAAGACGATATCCCCCACATAAGGTTTCCCCGCTACGGCATGGTAGGTGATTTTCAGCATCAGGCCTGTGAGATGCTGGCAGGGCTGAAAGTTTTCGGGCGGCTTCCAGTTGGTTGAATAGAATTCGATTTTGAAGTAATTGTCCGCGTGCAAGATCACAAACTTACCGCCAGCGGTCACGGCGATGAAGATGGCGGCCGGAGGCCCGCAAGTCACCTCAGCGACTTTGCCTTCCACGGTGGAGCGCGGGGACGGAGGGCGCTCTGCAGCCGTGCTTGATTTTCCCGGCTTACTTCCTTTCGCGGTGACGACTTGCTCCTCCCGCGCGGCTTCCTCGGCTGCTTTGAGTTCCTGCTCGCGGCGAGCGGCTTCTTCTTCCCGCTTTTTCCTGTATTCAGCGGCTTCTGCCTCGATGCGTTTTCTCTGTGCCTGGTATTCCTTAAAGCGAGTGGCCTCTGAGAGAAACTCTAGAATCATCGTGCGGTCGTTGTCGTTGCGTGCAGCTTTGAGGGAGCGCTGCGCGACGCCCTCGGCCTCTTCGGCGCGCTCCATGCGCAAGAGCACGCGGGCGGCATTGATGTGGTGCACAAGGACGCCAGGCTCGAGCTGTGCGGCCTTGATGGCCAGTTGGAGCGCGGCCTCCATCTTGATTCCGCGCATCGCATAATGACCTGCCAAAGCCGAATAGGCCGGCGCAAACTCGGCGTTCAATTCGATGGCTTTACGCAGGTGGGTTTCCACGGAGTCGGCTCCCGCGCCGTCATTCCATTCGGGGGCAAGCGTCGCCGAGTAATAGTGCGCTAGGTAGTTGGCGGAGTCGAGGCGCGCTGCAGCAGCAAAGTGACGGGCAGCCTCCTCGCGATTGCCCTGGCGAAAATAGTAGAAACCCATACTCTCATGGGCAAGACCCTGGTTGGCGTCGAGGTGCAGGGCTTCCTCCAGCATGGGGCGAGCCTCCACGAATCGCTGGCTGTGTATAAGAAAATCGCCGCGGGCTGCGAGGGCTTCGGCCTCGGGCACAGCGCGTGCGGCGTATTGCTTTTCGTCGCTGGTGCCGCTGAGCTTGACGGACAGAAAGAAGTACCTCGCCAGGTGAACGTATTCTTCAAGCTTTTGTTCGAGCTGCTTCAAATCACCGAGTGTGCGCTGTGCCGCTTCGAGATCGGAAACGCCATCCGCTACCAGCCCGATATACTTGAGGAACTGGGGTTGCCGGACGGCCTTGTCACCGATCATCAGATAATGGGTGAGCGCCCAGGATTGCGCGTAAAACATGGAAGTCTTGTTGGCTTCGTTGTAGTAGGGCGATTGGCGATCCGCGGTGAGCAGGGTCGCCAGCGGGAGTAGCCGGTTTTCGCGCAACAGCATGATTTGCTGGACGCTGGGACGCCCGGTGCCGGCGTCCTTGTCGTCGATATTGGCGTGGCCGAAAAATTCGGCGAGGCCTTCACTCACCCACAGGGGTAACGATTGGAAATTGAGCGCCATCAGGCTGTGTGTATATTCGTGGTAAATGACCTGATAAGGATTCTCGCCCGTCACGTCCAGGCGCAGCACAACAAAGTCCTTGCCCAGACTGCGCAGGAAATAGCCGGCTGGATGCGTGGAACCTTTTTTCTCCCAATATTGAGGAAGCAGCGTCTTCAGGCCCTTTTCATCCTTGACCGCAATGATCAGCAGGGGAGTGGAAGAGTCCAGCCGAGCATTGGGGAGTGTGTTGCGAAGGACTTCGCGGAATCGCTCGAATTGGCCGGCCGTACGTCGCGCCTGTTTATCTCCGGCATTGCTGATGACGCGGAAGTGCGGGCTGCGCACTTCGATCCAGGATTCAGGCTTGTCGCCGGCGGCGGCTTCGGCTCCACCGGCAAGGAGCAGAGCAAGAATTAACGCGCGCGGTAACATGCAGAAGTGTGTAACGCATCTCCGCGCTTCCGTCAACCGCGGTGATATTCCTCGCGCCCGACGCATCCAAAAAGTTGTCCGCTTGCGGCCGGCTCACTTCTTGACTTCAATGGCAAGGATTTCGCCGGCAAAGGATTGGCCGGTTACGACGCGGTACGTCACTCGGGCGCGAAGACCGGCAAGGTCTTTGCACGGTTGGAAGTCTTTGGGCGGCTGCCACTCTGCCCCGTAGTACTCGATATTGAGGTAGTTGGTGGAGTGCAGCTTGAAAGTGCCCCCGCTGTGTTCGACGGTCAAATCGAGTGCGTTGCCGCTGGGACAATCCACGGAGCGGATGTTTCCTTCGAGGGAGACATTGGCATTTCCGGGCGCCGCAGCTTGTCCGGCGTCCCGCGAGTTGGTGGCCGGTGCGGCGCGCTGCAGGCGGCGCTCTTCGAGGGCTTTTTGTTCGGCGGCCACCTGCCGTTCATATTTTTCTTTCTGAGCTGCAAATTCCTTGACTTTCCGCACCTGTTCGAGAAACGCCGTGGCAGCAGCGCGGTCTACTTCGGTTTTGGCCGCAACGGCCACGCGCTGGGCAATGCGCTGCGCTTCGTCCGCGCGTTCCATGCGCAGTAGCACATTGCCAACGCGGAGTTGGTGCTCGAACGCGCCGGGCTCCAGCTCTACGGCGCGGCGGGCCAGGCGCAGAGCTTCCTCCAGTCGCGTGTCCTGCGTGGCGTAAGCCAGCGCGAGCATGGAGTACGCGGGCGCGAAATCGGGATTCAACTGAATAGCGCGGCGGAGGTGCTTCTCCGTGGCTTCGAAGTCGCCAATCTCCTCGCCTTCACGGGCCATGGCCAGCGCGTGATAGAAATGAGCCAGTGCGTTTTGCGAATCAAGCTCCGCCGCGGCCGCAAACCATTTCTCCGCACCGGCGCGGTCGCCCTGGCTGAAAAGCAAAAAGCCCATGCTCTCGCTGGCAAGGGGGAGATCAGGGTTCAACCAGAGCGCGTCGTCCAGCAGTTTGCGCGCTTCGGTGAAGCGTTCGTTGTGCAGCAGAATGTCCGCGCGAATGGCGAGGGACTCGGCGAGGGGGATTTCGCGCAAGAAGTAACTGGAATACTCGGCAGTGGCGTGCCGGGGAACCCGCAGCGAAGCGAAGACTCTTTGGTGGACATAGGCATTGAGCTGGCGCGCAAGGACTGCGAGGTCACCAAATGCCCGCGAAGCAGCATCCGTGGTAGGCACGTCCTGCTCCAGCAAGCGCAGGAAGCCGGTAATCTGCGGGCGGCGGGCGCCCTGGTCGGACATCATTAGATAGTGTGTGAGAGCCCAGGATTGAGCGTAGAAGAGGGTAGTCTTGTTTTCTTCTCCGTAGTATGGCGAGGCGTAATCCACGGCGAAAAATGTTTCCAGCGCAAGAAGATTTGTCTTGCGGAGGAGCGCCAGCTCGTTTGCGCTGCGCACGCCGACGACGGCTTCGCGGGCATTGATGACGGTGTGGCCAAAGAACTCGGCGAGCCCTTCACTCAGCCAGACGGGCACGATGCCGTAGTTCATGTTCATCAAGTTGTGAGCGTATTCGTGATAGATGATGTGGTACGGTGTGTCGCCGACAGCGTCCAGCCGAAGTACGATGTAGTTTTTCCCCAGGCCGCGAAGGAAAAACCCGCCAGTTCGCACGGTGCTTCGTTTTTCCCAGTTTTCCGGCAGCACCGACTTCAGCGTTTTCTCGTCCTTCACCGCCAGGATCACCAGCGGCGTTCCGGAGTCCACGCGCATCCCGGGCATGGCCGCGAGAAAGACTTCGCGGAACTGCTCGAACTGCGAGGCCGTGGCGCGCGCGAGTAATTCATCGGCATTACTGATGACGGAAAAGTGCGGGCTGCGCACTTCGAGCCAGCGCACGTCTTCCCCGCTTCGCGGCGCGGCGGAACACACCATCAAGTAGGAAAGCAGCAGCGCAATGCATGTGGCCCGGTGGCGCATGTTCGACTCTTATCCCAACGAGGTACATGCGTCAACTCAGCCAAGGGTTGTCTGCGAAGGATGAAGCGCCACGCTTGCGCTGTCCGAGACTGCGCACTACACTCCCTGCGTGCAGGGAGGAAAAATTATGAAACGATCGATTATTCTTGTCGTATGCGGGATGTTGATCGGAGGCGTTGCCGTCGAGCTGGGCCGAGCGAAAACCGCTTTGGCGTCGCAACAGTCGCCCGCTCAGCAAGCGCAAGGCAAGCGGGTGATCAATCTGCCGAACCGCAGCGTCCAGGCGCCTTTCAGCGACGCGGTTTTGGTAGGCGACACGCTGTACCTGGCCGGGCGCATCGGGCTCGACCCCAAAACCAATAAGCCGCCGGAAGACGTGGAGCAAGAGGCCCGGCTGGTGCTCGATGGTATGAGATCGGTGTTGCTGCGAGCGGGCATGACCATGGACGACCTGGTGACGGTCACGGTGTACTGCTCGGACGTGTCGCTGTTCAACAAATTCAACGGCGTGTACCGCACGTACTTCAATGGAAATTTTCCGGCGCGCGCGTTCATCGGTTCGGGGCCCCTGCTTTTCGGCGGGCGGTTTGAAGTGCAGGCGATCGCCGTGCGGCATCGCGCCATGATGCGCCCCATTTCCGAGCCACGGTAAGAATGTCCACGCGTCTCAAGGCGGATCTGTCACTGGCGTTTTGCACGGCCATTTGGGGCGCGACCTTTCTGGTGGTGCAGGACGCGCTGCGCGATGCGTCCGTGCTGGCGTTTCTCGCCGTTCGTTTTGCGCTGGGCGGCGCGCTGATGGCGCTGACCTTCCGTAAAGACCTCCAGCGGTTGAGCCGCGCGGAAATGCGCGCCGGCGTACTCATCGGGTTCTTCCTTTTTCTCGGCTACGTATTTCAGACCAACGGACTGCGCTTCACCACGCCATCGAAAGCGGGATTCATCAACGGCACCGGCGTGGTGCTGGTGCCCGTGCTGCTCGCGATCTTCTGGAGAAGGAAAATCAACGCGTGGGTGTGGGGCGGGGCCGTCGCCACATTTGCCGGGCTGTACCTGCTGAGCGTGCCCGCAGGCACCACGTCCCGAAGCCTCGGGATGGCGGCGCTGAATGTCGGTGACGTGCTGGTGTTTGTCGCTGCGATCATCTGGGCGCTGCACATTATTTTTACGGCCAAATACTCGCCGCGGCATTCCATCGGCGGGCTGAGTTTTCTGCAGGTGGCCACGACGGCGGTGATGGCCGCGGCGGCCATGCCGCTGTTTCATGTGCTGGGCTGGGAGACGTTCCGCCTGGACTGGACCAGCGGCCTGGTGTGGCGCGTGCTGGTGACGGCGGTGGGCTGCACGGCGCTGGGATTTTCCGTGCAGGTATGGGCGCAGCGCCATACCACTCCCACGCACATCGCCATTCTCTTCACGCTGGAGCCCGTGTTCGCTGCACTGACGTCGTTCATCGTACTGCACGAGCGGCTGGGCCCACGCGCACTGACCGGTGGCGGGCTGATCCTTGCTGGCATCTTACTTGCCGAGCTGCTTGGACCCGCGCAGGCCGCTCCTGAATCCCCCGGACCAGTGAATGAACGGGAGACACTGAGGGAGACAAAAGGCTAATACTTGCGCTTCCCAGCAGAATCAGTATTCACTTTGCGATTTTGTAGAAATCCACGGGCTCAAACATTTGCGGAGCGCAGGAGTGTGATTTCTCGAAAGCGGAGATTTCCGTCGCGTGTTGCAGGCTCATGCCGATGTCGTCCAGACCCTTGAGCAGAATTTCCTTGCGGAAGGGATCAATCTCAAATCCGAAGTGAAGGCCGTTTGAGTCAGTCACCGACTGGCCGACGAGGTCTGCGCAGAGTTGGTAGCCCTCCTGCGACTCGGCCTTGCGGAAAAGTTCGTCCACTTGTTCGGGGGCGAGGGTGACGGGCAGAATGCCGTTCTTGAAGCAATTGTTGTAGAAGATGTCCGCGTAGCTGGGGGCGACAACGACGCGGAATCCGTAGTCGAGCACCCCCCAAGGCGCATGTTCGCGGCTGGAGCCGCAGCCGAAATTGGCGCGCGCCAGCAGCACCGAGGCGCCGCGGTAGCGCGGCCGGTTGAGCACGAATTCGGGGTTGGGCGCGCCACCTTCTAAATAGCGCCAGTCGTAAAACAGCAATTTTCCGTAGCCGTCGCGCGTAAGCAGCTTACAGAACTGCTTGGGGATCATCTGGTCGGTGTCCACGTTGACGCGGTCCAGCGGCGCGACGAGCCCGGTATGCTTGCTGAAGGGTTGCATCGTTCTCTCGTTCCCAAAATTCAAAAGTGAACTTCTAACGTTTTCCCGCGAGCCTACTCCGAACCATTCAACTTCCACTCGCGAATATCCACGAAGTGCCCGGCAATCGCCGCGGCGGCGGCCATGATCGGGCTGACCAGGTGGGTGCGGCTGCCGCGGCCCTGCCGGCCTTCGAAGTTGCGGTTCGACGTGCTGGCGGAGCGCTCGCCGGGCGGCAGGATGTCGTCGTTCATGCCGATGCACATGCTGCAACCGGCGTCGCGCCATTCGAATCCGGCGTCGGTGAATATACGGTCGAGGCCCTCGGCTTCGGCCTGCGCCTTGACCACGCGTGAGCCGGGCACAACAAGGGCTTGCTTAATGGTGCGCGAAACTTTTTTCCCTGCGACGACTCGCGAGGCGGCGCGCAGATCTTCAATCCGCGAATTGGTGCACGAGCCGATGAACACGCGGTCCACGGGAATGTCCACGATGGGAGTGCCGGGGCGGAGCGCCATGTACTCGAGCGCCTTTTCGGCGCCACTGCGCAGGACAGGATCGGAGAACTGGTTGGGGTCGGGCACGCGACCGGTGACGTCGGTGACCATGCCCGGGTTTGTGCCCCAGGTCACTTGTGGCGCAATTTTGGGAGCCTCGAGCACGATGGTTGCGTTGAAACTTGCGCCGGCGTCAGAAGCCAGGGAAAGCCAGCGGTCGGCGACGGTTTGAAAATCCTTGCCGCGCGGCACGAAGGGTCTTCCTTCGAGGTAGGAAACCGTTGTCTGGTCGGGCGGCACCATGCCCGCGCGAGCGCCAGCCTCAATGGTCATGTTGCAGACGGTCATGCGGCCTTCCATGGAGAGCGCGCGGATGGCGTCGCCGCCGTACTCGATCACGTGGCCCGTGCCTCCGGCGATGCCGATTTTGCCGATGATGGCGAGGATGATGTCCTTCGCGGTGATGGCGCGCGAGCATTTGCCGTCCACGCGCACAAGCATCGTCCTGGAGCGAAACTGCTGGAGGCATTGCGTGGCCAGCACATGCTCGATTTCGCTGGCGCCGATGCCGAAAGCCAGCGCACCGAGCGCGCCGTGAGTCGAGGTGTGGCTGTCGCCGCACACGATGGTTTGGCCGGGCTGGCTGATTCCCAACTCCGGGCCGACAACGTGCACGATGCCCTGGTTGCGGCTGTGCATGTCGAAGAGGCGGATACCGGTTTCGCGCGCGTTCTGCCACAGCGCGTCGAATTGACCCTTGGCGCTTTCATCCAGTATGGGCAGATGTCGGTCCTTGGTGGGCACCGAGTGGTCCATCATGGCAAAGGTCAGGTCGGGCCGGCGGACTTTACGGCCGGCCGCCTTCAAGCCAGTGAAGGCCTGCGGGGAAGTGCCTTCGTGGATCAGGTGGCGGTCAATGTAAATGAGCGCGGGTTGCCCCGAGCCTTCGTGGACCAGATGTGCTTGCCAGATTTTTTCGTAGAGCGTGCGCGGCGCCATTTTTCTCCTGCGAGCTATTTTAACAAGCCGCTTCGAATTCGCAACTGGCAACTTCAAACTGCGCTGCTTGTCGTTAAAGCGAGCCCGTGCAACGCGGGGCGGCGGTTCCCGCGTCGAAGCAGGAGTGGCCAATTCAGAGGCAATGCAGTTGTGCTTACAGGTGCACGCCCCGCGCGTCTAATACGAACGTAGCAGAGCAAAAGTGTTATACTAAAGATTCTGAGAACTCAAGGAAAGAGGAAAACCAGAAAT
>CAZIWR010000021.1:0-21716 GCA_964542805.1 uncultured Acidobacteriaceae bacterium | reverse complement strand
CCACGGCGTGCACCGCCTGGTAATCGCGCTTCACCAGGTTGCGGATTGCTCCCCACACGCCTTCACGCCGCTTGAACGTGCGGAAATGCTTGGATAGATCGCGGACGGAAATCAGCGGCGCGTCGGGCATGAGTGAATCATTCTAACACGCGGGTCACAGGAGAATGAGATACATGAGGCGGGTGAATGGGCGCAGCAATCCCGAAGCGTCGGGCGCTCGCAATGGTTTACGCGCGGAAGAGAACTTCTTCGCGCTGAAATTGGAGCACGGCGATGCCCAGCGCAATGGCGGCATAAAAGCTCGTCGAAATGAATACCAAGGCGATGGAGGCCCAGGGCAAGCTACCGCTGAGAAGTTCTTTGGAGACGAGGCTCACATTGAGCACGGGAATCAGCGCCAGCGCCGGATTCAGCTCGATGCCCGGCAGGATGGAGGCGATGGCCGGCACGATGGCCGCCAGCATGATGGGGCCGGTGTAGCTTTGCGCTTCTTTGTAGCTGCGGGCCATCAGGGAGATGGCCACCAGCGTGGCAGCGAAGAGCACCGCCAGCGGCAGTACCATCACAAAAACCATCAGCACCGCCTGCAGGCTGAAGTGGATGGTCATGTCCTTGGTCGCACCGCTCACGCCGCGAGCGGCGGCGCTGGGCGCGAATTTCAGAGTGGCGGAATAAGAAATCAGCGAGATAACAGCGGTAATCAGCGACGTGGTCAACACGAGCAGAAATTTGCCCATGACCAACTCGCCGCGGCTGACGGCGCTGGCCAGAATTGTTTCCAGGGTGCCGCGTTCTTTTTCTCCCGCGGTGAGGTCCATGGCGGGATGCAGCGCGCCCATCAAGCAGAAAATGATGATGAAGTAGGGAATGATGGCGCCCATGCGCACGCCAGAAACTTTTTCCGCACTGGCGACGTTTTGCTCTTTGGTGATGACGGGCGTCAGCGAGGCCGCGGACATTCCCTGGCTGACCACGCGTCCCTGCACAATTTCCGTGCGGTACTTTCCGATCAATTCTTCCAGGCCGCGGACGGCCAGCTCCGAGCGCAATTCGGTGCGGTAGAAATAGAGCGTCAAGGTGGGCGAAACACCGCCGGCCGCGTGCAAGGCCTGCTCGAAGCCCGGAGAAAACTCCACCGCGGCGCGCAACTTCTTGTCGCTGATCTGCTGCTTGAAGTCGGCCGCCAAGGGCAGGATTTCGAATTTTCCGGAGGCGCGCAGCCTGGCGTCCAGCTCCGGCGCGTGCGCTGCGCCCAGCACCATGATTTGCGCCGCTTCCTTTTTGGCTTTTTCGCGGAACATGTTTTCCATGCGGTTGAAGCCGATGCTGATGATGGGAAACATGATCAACGGAAACAAGAGCATGTTGAAAACGGTGCGGCGGTCGCGCAGCATGTCCATGCGCTCTTTGTTGTACACGACGCGGATGTTTTTCAAGTTCATCGAGCGAGCGCCTCCCTAGGAGCGGAAGAGAACTTCTTCGCGGTTGAACTGGCGCACCGCGACGTACAGCGCCAGCGCGGCATAGACGCAGGTGCTGGCAAAAATCAGGCCGATCTGATTCCAGTGATACTGTCCCGCGAAAATGTCCTTGGCCACCAAGCTCACGTTGAGAATGGGCACCAAGGCCAGGCGGTTGTTCAACTCAATGCCCGGCAGCATGGAGGCCATGCCCGGAAGGATGACGATGAAAATGAGCGGGCCCAGATAGCTCTGTGCTTCGCGGTAACTTCGGGCGATGAGTGAAATGGCCAGCAGCAGCGCGGAGAAAACCGCGGCCAGCGGCACAATCATCAGAAACACTACCGCGGCGGATTTAACGCTCAGAGCCAGCACGAAGGATTTGGTTACGCGGGAGAGCATCTGCGCGCCGACGAGGACGGAGCCGGAAAAAGAGAGCACGGAAAGCGCGGTGGTGACGATGGAGAAGGTCAACACGAGAAAAAATTTTCCGACGACGAGATCGGTGCGGCTCACGGGACTCGCTAATATGGTTTCGATGGTGCCGCGCTCTTTTTCGCCGGCAGTAGAATCCATCGCGGGATACATCGCTCCGGTGAGGCAGAAGATGATGACGAAATACGGCAAAATCATTCCCAGGATGTTGCCGGTTACCTTTTCCGCGGAGGCGACATTTTCTTTTTTTGTCTCGAAGGCGGAGAGCACGGCGGTAGGCATTTTCGCGGCGGCCACGCGGGAGGCCACGACGGTAGCGTTGTACTTTCCCACCGATTCCTCGAGGTCGTTCAGAACTTTCTGCGACCGAAACTCGCCTTCGTAGTGATAGATGGTGAGCGACTGCGGCTCATTCGGCTTGGAGCGGATGTTTTCCTCGAATCCCGCGGGGAATTCGACGGCCGCGCGCAGCTTCTTGTCGTTAATGCGCTGGACGTAATCGTCCGCGGGCGGCACGACTTCGAATTGCTTGTCATCCCGCAACAACCCGGCGAGCGCGGGGGCATTGGATTCGCCGAGAATCATGACGGTGGGGCTTTCTTTGGTGGCCTTGCGGGCCACGATCGCGGCCAGCGCGCCGAAGCCGAGCATCAGCAACGGAAACGTAAGAACTGGCACGAGAACGGAGCTAATGATGGTGCGGCGGTCACGCAGCATATCCATCAGCTCCTTGCGAAACACGATGCCGATATTGCGCGCGGCCACGGCTACTCCCCCACCACTTTGACGAAAATTTCTTCCATGTCCTGCTCACCGTAGCGTTCGCGGAGTTGCGGCAGCGTGCCTTCAGCCAGCAGCTTGCCGTTGTGAATAATACCGACGGTGTCGCAGAGTTTTTCGACTTCGCTCATGACGTGCGTGGAGAAAATGACAGTTTTGCCCTGGGCGCGACATTCGCGGATAAACTGCACGATCACCCGCGCGGTCATCACGTCGAGGCCGATGGTGGGCTCGTCAAAAATCATCACCGGCGGATCGTGCACCAGGGTGCGCGCGATGGAAACTTTCTGCTTCATGCCGGTGGAGAGCTTGTCGCAGCGGCGGTCGCGAAACTCGTTCATGTCCAGACGGTCGAAGATGACGCCGATGCGCTTCGCGAGCGCGGCTTCGTCCATGCCGTGCAAGCGGCCGAAATACTCGACGAACTCCTTGGCGGTGAGGCGGCCGTAGAGCGCCGTGGCCGTGGAAAGGAAGCCCACGTTGGAACGGACTTTTTCCGGATCGTCCACCACGTCGAAGCCGGCCACTTTGGCCGTACCCGAGGAGGGCTTCAGGATGGTGGCCAGCATGCGCAGCGTGGTGGTCTTGCCCGCGCCGTTGGCCCCCAGCAGGCCGTAGATCTGCCCGGGCTGGGCCTTGAAACTGACGCCGTCCACCGCGCGGATTTCTCCGCGCTTTTTGTCCTTGAAGATCTTGGTCAGACCTTGCGATTCAATCATCAGGGCACACCCTTTGTCCGCGATGTTCTGGGCAAAACCGGCCGAAACTTCCCCCATTCGAATACGCAGGGTAGCACAAAAAGATTTCAGGTGATGTGCAGAGGAGCAAGACCATTCAGACAGCCGCGAGGGCTTCGTCAGCGAGAAACAGAGGGAGCGGGGCTCTGCATGTGACGACTTCAAAACATTTTCCTTGGCCAGCCATATACTCGCCACGAACTCTCGGCTATGATTGAAAGGCGAGGAATGCCATCCATGGCATTGGATTGGACCAAGTGTCCGGCCGTTGAAAGCGTGCCCGGAAAAGTCAGCGGGGCCTGGGTCTTCCGCGGCACTCGAATTCCGGTGGCCGCTGTTTTCGAAAACCTGGAGGATGGCCTCACCATCGACCAGGTCGCGGCCTTGTATGACGGCCTGACGCGTGAACAGGTCAAAGCCGTTCTCGAATTCACCGCGCAAAGCCTTGAAACCCCCTCTCTCTCTCGCTAATGCGAATTCTTTTCGACTGAAGTGGTAGCGCACAGAGAAGGATCTGAACTGCGTCAGCTCGCCCAGGACCTTTGTTTGAATGTAGCGACGCCGCAGCGCGGAGTGGGCCTGCGACTTCGAAGAATGCGCGGCGGCTCAGCCCTTGTGGCACTTGGGGCAGTGCTTGGCGGTGAAGTTTTCCAGCGTCACTTCGAACATGTAGTTGCAGCCGATGCAGACGCGGTGGATCTTTTTCGGTGGAGGTGCGCCCGGCTTGGCGGCTTCGGTCTTGGTTTCGGCATGTTGCGCGTTACTCATGATGTTTCCTTTTTCTCTGCTGCCTGAAAGGCATTCTAACAGCAGTGCCACCCGCTTTCCAGCCGCGTGTGACGATTGTCTCTGAATCCTACTGCAGCTTGCGCACTTCCCGAGCGGTCAGCGCAATGCCGGCCATCAGGACCAGCGCGAGGCCGCTCGAAGCGGCGAGCGCCGTGGGCGCGCCCCAGAACTCCGCGAGCGAGCCGATGAGCAGGCTGCCCACCGGGGTGAAGCCGAGAAAGGCCATGGTGTGCATGCTCAGCACGCGGCCGCGAATTTCGTCGGGCACGAGCGTCTGGATCAGGCTGTTGACCGTGGCCACCGAGCCGACCACCGATCCGCCGGCCACGGCCAGCAAAAACATCGAAAGCAGCGGCTGGCGCGAGAGGCAGAACAGCAGGATGGCTGTGAAGAAAAGTGTCGCGGAGAAGAGCACCAGCGGCCCGCGGCGGCGGTGCGGCTTCATGGACGCGAGGTGCACGCCGCCCAGCAGCGCGCCGAACCCCGCCGCTCCCATCAAGTAGCCCAGCCCTTTGGGACCGATGTGCAGCACGTTTTTTGCGAACTCCGGCATCATCACGATGTAGGGCAGCCCGAACATGCTCACCATGGCCACGATGACGATCAGCAGCAAGATGGTGCGGTTCGTCCGAACGTAGCGGAAGCCCTCCGCCAGATCCTCGCGCCAGGAGTTGGCCTCGCGCTCCTCGCGCTCGGGAAAGCGCGTGCGCCCTAAAACGTAAATCAGCGGCACGTAGCTGAGCGCGTTCAGGTAGAAGCAGGTTTCAATGCTCAGCCCGGCGATGGTCAGTCCAGCGAGCGAAGGGCCGAGGACGCGCGACAGATTAAATTGAATCGAGTTCAGCGCGATGGCGTTCAGCGTATCCTCTTGCTCCACCAGATCGCGGATGGCCGCCTGGTAGCTCGGCGCATTGAGAGCCATGGTGGTGCCGGCGAAAAAAGCAATCACCACGATTTTTCCCACCGTGATCCATTGCAGCGAGACGAGCACCGCAAGAAGCAGCGCCAGCAGCATCATGGCGGTCTGCGTGGCCATGAGCAGCTTGCGGCGGCCGGCGCGGTCCGCGATGATGCCTCCCGGCAAAGAAAAAAACAGCGCGGGCACCTGCTGTGCGAAGCCCACGACGCCCAGCCAAAACGGGGAATTGGTGAGCGCCAACACGAGCCAGCCCTGGGCCACGTTCTGCATCCACGAGCCGATGTTGGAAACGAAGTTGCCGGTCCAGAAGATGCGGAATTCTTTGTGGCGCAGCGCGCGAAACCATCCGCGGCCGGGCGCGAGCAAGACATCGAAAGGCAAGCGTGCAGCAGTCGAGATGGGGCTATCCGGAGCGGAGGGTGGAATATCCGGCGGGAGGCTCATCCTAAGCGGCCAGACCCTTGAGAAGGTTTTCCACGCTGGCGACAATTTCTCCTACGCGCACCGGCTTGGAAAGCACGGCGGCGGCCCACTCCGGTGCGGGCGCGCCCGGCGACGTCACCAGCAGAACCGGCACGCTGCGCGGCAGAAATTCCAGTGCGGCTGCGGCGCTGCCGAGCGGCGTCGCGTCCAGCACCACCGCCGAAGGAATCGTGCCTGTAGCGATGGCTTGCGCCGCTTCTGCCGGCGATGCCATGCCCAGCGCCTCGATGCCGTGCTCGCGCAACTCCGCGCGCACCAGGCTGCGCAAGGTCCAGTCTTCTCCGATCACAAACACGGTTGGCATGATGGGGCACATCCGGCTGAAATTCGTTCGTGCATCCCGGCCGGAAAGTATAGCATCCACTTCAACGGCGCGTGGAAAGCGCGGCCGCGTGCACGCACCGGACGGGTCTGCTAGAATGCGGCGGATTCGCGGAAGCCACGCAGCGAGCGCTGCTCGGGCACAGAAAACTCGATGAATCGGAAACTCATACTGGGGATTGTCGGCATCGCCATTCTGGCGGTGGTCCTGCCGCGCTTCTTCGGGCGCGGGACGAAGCCGGAAGTCACCGTGCTGGCCGTGGGCCGCGAAAACTTGAGCGCAATGATCTCCAGCAACGGCAAGGTGGAACCGCTCGAGCCGCAAGTTTTCCGCGCGCCGTTCGACGGGTTTGTGAGCCGCGTGCACGCCGTGGAAGGTCGCGCGGTGAGGCGCGGAGAGTTGCTGCTCGAAATGGAAACCGCGGAGACCGCCGCGGCGCTGGCTCGCGCCAAAGAGGAACTGGTGGGCGCGGAGGAAGCTCTTCGCGCGGCCCGCGCCGGCGGAGCGGTGGCGGAAGTGGCGCAACTGGAGCGGGACGTGCGCGCCAACGTCGCGGAACTTGTGCGCCTGCGCGGGGAACAACAAGCGCTCGCGCGGCTGCTGGCCAAGCAGGCCGCTACGCAGGATGAACTCGACCGTAACAAGCTGGAACTCGAGCGCGCCGAAGCGCAAGCGCGCCTGCTGCAACAGAAAAAAGAAGACCTCGCACGACGTATCCGGCTCGACCAGGAGCGTGCCGCACTGCTCGTAGAGCACGCGCGCAACGACGTGCGCTCGCTCGAGGAAAAACTTTTGCAAGCGCGACCGACGGCCTCCGCGAACGGCACGCTCTTTCTCCTGCCGGTGCGCGCGCGCGATTTTGTGCATACCGGCGACGTACTCGCCGAAGTGGCGGACCTGGCGCGTGTGCGCGTGCGCGCGTTTGTGGACGAGCCGGAACTGGGCGCGCTGGAAGCCGGCCAGGCCGTGGAGATCACGTGGGACGCGGCGCCGGGTCACATCTGGAACGGCCGCACGGAAAGCGTGCCCCACGCCGTGGTTTCGCGCGGCACGCGCAGCGTGGGTGAAGTGCTCTGCTCGATGGAAAACGCCAAGCCCGAGCTGATGCCCAACACCAACGTGCGCGTGCTGATCCGCGTCCGCGAGCGGCAGAACGCCGTGGTGGTGCCGCGCGGTGCGGTGCGCGTGGAAGGAAACCGCCGCGTGGTGTTCGTGCTCGAAGGCACGCGACTCCGGCAACGTGAAATTCGCGTGGGCATTGCCGGCGCGACGAAATTTGAAGTGTTGGAAGGACTCAAAGAAGGCGAGCGCGTCGCGCTGCCCGGGGAAGTGATTCTCCGCGACGGGCTGGAAGTCTCAGCAGTCTCTCCCAAATGAAGCATCCCGCCGCTTTGTAATTCTTTACCTCATTTAATCGACCCGACAAACTTTCACGCGGGCGTTGGCGAAGGGGCAGGTCATGCCGTCTGCGCCCGGCTGCTCCAGCACCACCCACGTCACGCCGTACTTGCGACGCAGGCGGCGGAAATCCTCGGCCTGAAATTTGCTCCAGTTGCTGCGGTCGTGCACCTGTGCGCGCCACTCGTAGGCCAGCTCCGGAAACTGCGCGGCGACGCCACGGCCTTTGGTGTAATCCGCCAGCATGCTGCGCTCGGCGAGCGCGGTGAAGACGTGCTGGTCATTGCCGGGGCGGTCCATGTACACCGGGTCGAGAGCGAACAGTGCGTCGCGCGGCGTATTTTGGCGAACCCAAGCGAACGCCTCGACCCAGTCATTGCGGGCCGCGCGGCCGGGCCATTCGATTTGCGGGCTGGCGGGAAACTGGCGATGGTTGGCGTAGAGCATCACGGCGCACAGCGGCACGAAAAGCAGCGCCCAGCGCAGCGGGCGATGGCGCAGCAGGTATTGACCCGCGAGGCCGCCGGCGAGCAAAAAGAAAAGAAAGTAGAGAAGGTGCAGTACGCGCATCGGCTCGAGGACGGCAAAGCGCTCGAGCCCCGGCACGCTAGTGATGACCAGCGCAACGGCAACGCCGCAACTGCCGGAGAAAAAAAGCCGCGCACTGATGTGCGCGAGTTGCGCATGGGCGTTGCGCTTGCCGAGCCGCGAAAACCAACCCAGCAACGCCAGCGGCCCCACCACGCCGAGCCATTCGTACCAGTGCCACTGCAACGGCCACAGAAAGCGCCGGGCGTGGAGCGCCTCTTGCCACGCGGGATTCAACGGCTGTGGCGCGAAGAAGGGCAGGAGAATCGCGGGCGCGTGAAGGCGCGGCGCGTTCCACGCGAGAAAGAAAATGTGCATGGCGCCGAAAAAAGCCATCGTCGGATGGATCGCGGCGGCGAGCGCCAGCCAAGCAAGCGCGCGCGGGCGGCGGTCGAGCGCCGCCGTCAGCGCAAAGAGCAGCGCGGCAGTGGCCATGCCGCGCGGGTGCAGGTACTGCTCAAGGATTTGTATGCCGGTGTTGGTGACCGGCAAACTCAGCAGCGCAACGATCGTAGCGACGCCGGCCCAGTGTGCTGCGGGGTCCGAAAAGCAGCGGCGGGAAATCTGCAGCGCGCCGAGCAGCAGGAGAAAAATCGTCAGCAGCCACCACGCGAAGAGCACTGCGTCGGGTGGCATATGCAGCGCGCGCGAAGTCGCGGCCATCAGCGCGGGAAAGAGCGTGAACTGCGGCTGCTGCAAGAAAAATTCGGCGTAGTGCGGGCAGAACGCGGGGTCGAGCTGCCGCTGAATGGCGGGCAGGTAGATGGCCTGGTCCTCCACGCCGAAGTGATAGCCGTGGAGCAGCGCGGCGGCCGCGGTCAGGGCCAGCAGCAACAGGACGTCGCGCCCACGTGTGGCCGCCATCATCGGAAAGGCAATCTACTTGGGGCGGCAAGGCGCGTCAAGCCGCTGCGCCACGCCAGATGAACCGCGTGCGCGGTTGGGTTAAGATACCGGCGCTCTCATTTTTGCTGACAGCGAATGACACTCAACAAAAGCGAAACACCACAGGTCACCGAGCCGGGTTCGCGCGCGCGCCTGCTTTTGCCCGCGCTGCTGTGTCTGATTTATGTTGTGCAGTGCGTTTGGTTCATCGGCACGCAATCGCTGACCAACGACGAGCCGGAGCACATCTCCGCGGGGCTGGAAGCGTGGCGCTACGGCGAGTTCAAGGCCTGGGACGCGCATCCGCCGCTGGGGCGGCTGTGGCTTGCGGCGCCGCTGCTGTTTACGGACTGGGCTTACGCGGAATATCGCGGCGGCGTGCAGCCGGCGCGGCCCGGCCCGGAAGTGTGGGCGTGGCGCACGCGACTGATGAACGTGCTGCTCGGATTATTTCTCGCGGTTCTGCTGTGGAGCAGCGCGCGACGCCTCTTTTCCGAGGGCGCGGCCAATTTTGCGCTGGCACTTTTTGCGTTTTCGCCGTCGCTCATCGCACATTTTTCTCTCTCCACTACGGACGGGGCGGGCACGCTGCTGATTTTTGCGTCGGCGGTGCAACTGCTGCGCTGGCGACGCAACCCTTCGCGCGCGCAGACGGTGCTGCTGGGCGCGGCGCTGGGCGGGTCGCTGGTGGCGAAGTTCTATGCGGCGCCGCTGGTGGCGATAGCCGTGGTGCTGGTTCTTTTGCTCGCGCCAGGGAAAATTGCGTGGCGGCCGCGGAAGTGGAACTGGGGCAAGGCCTGCGGCGTCACGGGGGTTGTACTGCTCACCGTGTGGGCGGCGTACTTTTTCCACGTGTCGCGGGTCAGCTTCCGCGATGGCGTGGTCACCGCTACGTTTCCCGGACGGACGCCGAGCCTCACTGAAAAGGTGCCGGTGCAAACCAACTTTACATTTTTTCTTCCGGCGTGCGAATTCTTTACCGGGCTGGGCAATCAGGTGCACCACAACTGGATTCGCGGGCACAATAATTATTTTCTTGGTGAGGTTTCGCATTTCCGCGGCTGGAAGCTCTATTTTCCCGTGGCCATCCTGTTGAAGTGGCCCACGATGGTGCTGCTGCTGGCGCTTGCCGCGCTTTCGCTTACGTTACGCAGGAAGATCCGCTGGCCGCGCGAGTTTCTGCTGGTTTTGCTTTTTCCGGCGCTGTTTCTGATTTTCGCCATCGGCTCGAATATCAATATCGGCGATCGATACGTGCTACCCGTATATGTTTTCGTCTTGCTGGGTCTCGCGGCGGTATGGATGGCGGCGCGCAGCCGCGCGGCGAAAATCGCGCTGTGCGCGGCGCTCGCGCTGAATTCGGCGGACGGCCTGCGATACGCGCCGGACTATCTTTCGCATTTCAATATCTTCGTACCCAAGGAAGAAAGCTGGCGGCTCTTGAGCGACAGCTCGCTCGACTGGGGCCAAGGACTGCTCGCATTGCGCGAATACCAGGCGGCGCACCCGGATGAGACGATTCATCTCGCCTATTTCGGCCCGCTCGACCCGGCGCTCTTTGGAATCCGCTACGTGCCGCTCGAGGAGAATGAGCGCGTGAGCGGCACCGTGGTGGTCAGCGCGACGCATCTTTCCGGCCAGCTCCTGCGCGACCCGCGCGCGTACCACTGGCTGCTGCAATATCCGCGGAAAACCATCCTGAATCACTCGCTGCACGTTTTCGAAGTTCCCGCCGCGCCGAACTGAAGCGCGGGCCAAACTTTCCAGCCCACAGCGCATCTCAAATTATTCGGGCGAGTTCTTTCACGCACGCTTTTGATATAGTTTCCGCCGGGTGAACCCGTGATTGGCTTCGAAACGTGGCAGGTGGCGCTGGACGCGCTGCGCGCCAACAAAGTGAAGGCTGCTCTCACCATGCTGGGCGTGGTGATCGGCAGCGCGTGCATTGTGCTGGTGGTCACCGTGGCGCTTTCCGGCAAGCAGTACATCCTCGCGCAGATTGAAGGCGTGGGCGCCAACATCGTGTACGCGGAATTCGTACGCGCGGGCGTGAAGGATTCCGCGGTGCTCTCCGACGAGCTGTCGCTGGCGGACATGGACGCGGTGCGCGCGGGCATTCCGCAGGTGGCCGAGGTCGCTGCGACACGGGAAATTCCGCAAACGGTGGTGGTGGAAGGCGTGGAGCGGCCCGTGGCGCTGGTCGGCGTCACCGAAGGCTTTCAGCGCATCCGCAACCTGATCGTGCTGCGCGGCCGGTTTTTGGATGGGGACGACATGGCGTCGCGCAGCAAGAACTGCGTCATTACGCAGGACCTTTCCAACCTGCTTTTTCCCGCCGAAGATCCCGTGGGGCGCGCGGTGCAACTGGGCGAGCTGAGCTTCACCATCGTGGGCGTGTTTCGCGAGCGCGTGGCTACCTTCGGCCAGTCGGAGATCCGCCGCGAATCGGTGGTGATTCCGTTTACGCTGATGAAGAATTACACGGACGATTTTGTGCGCGTGCTGTACGCGCAGGCCGGGCGGCCGGAGGACGTGCAGTCCGTCACGCGCCAGGTGGAGCTGATGCTGAGCAGCCGGCACCGCTCGGAAGCCGTGTACCTGGTGCAAAACCTGACGTCGCTGCTGGACGCGGCGAAAAATATTTCTTTCGCGCTGACCGTCATCCTCATCATCATTGCGTTTATCGCGCTGGTGATCAGCGGCATCGGCATCATGAACATCATGCTGGTTACCGTCACGCAGCGGACGCGGGAGATCGGCATCCGCAAAGCCATCGGCGCGCGACGCAAGGAAATCCTTTCGCAGTTTCTTTTGGAGGCATTCATCATCAGCGGCACAGGCGGCGTAATCGGCATCGTGATTGCCGTGCTGATTCCGGTACTGATCGAGCCGCTGCTGCCCGGAAACCTCAGCGTGCCGATTTCCGGCGTGTCCATCGCCGTGGCGTTTCTGGTTTCCTGTTTTACGGGCGTGCTGTTCGGCTATTTGCCCGCTAATCGAGCGGCAAAATTGCAGCCGACCGAATCGTTGCGCTACGAATAGGTTTTGGAGCGCGGGAGTTTACTCCCGCCGTGCATTTTTTTGAGGGGGCATCCGATGAAATCTCTGAAGCGACTCATGGCATGCGCCGCGGCCATTTGCTTTCTGGTGGCGGGAACGATTCCTGCGCAGGAGCTTCCCACGAAGCTCACCCTCAAGGGCGCCGTGGATCTTGCGGTGCAGAACTCGAGCGAGGTGAAGCTTGCGCGGGCGCGGGTGAACGTCGCCGAGCGCACCGCCGGGGTGAACCACTCCGTGTTTCTGCCCAACCTCTTCACCGGCTCCGGCGCGGCGTACACGAACGGATTTCCGCTGGGCGCGCCGCAAGTGTTCAACCTTTCCTACGTGCAGACGGTGTTCAACGCGCCGCTGCGCGGGCAGTACCGCGCTGCTGAAGACCGCGCGGAAATCCAGCGCATCGAGGCGGACCGCGTGCGCGACGCTATCATCCTGCGCGCCGCTTCCTCTTATCTCGAATTGGCCAAGGTGCGCCACTCGGTGCGCTTGCTGCGCCAGGAACGCGAAAGCGCAACGAAAATTTCCAGCGTGACGCGGGAGCGCGCGCGGGAAGGGATGGAGCTGGATGTGGAAGTCACGCGCGCGGAACTCACCGCCGCGCGCATTGAGCAGCGGATTTTGCAGCTCGAAGGCCGCGAGGACTCCCTGGAAACCGACCTGCGTCGCCTGACCGGCACGCCCGCGGGCCAGCGCATCGAAGTGGAAGCGGAAGACCTGCCACCGCAGCCGGAGCAGGCCACCGCGGAGCTGGTGTCGCTGGCAGTAGCCAACAGCCTCGACCTGAAGCAGGCGGAATTCGAGCGGCGCGCGCGCGAACACGTGCTCAAAGGCGAGCGCGGCGGTTACCTGCCTACCTTGGATATCGTAGGGCAGTACGGTGTATTCACGCGCTTCAACAATTACGATGATTTCTACCGGCGCTTTGAGCGGCACAACGTGACCTTCGGCATCCAGGCGCGCATCCCGATTTTTGCGTCGCGCACGAATTCCGCCGTAAACCTGGCGCGCAGCGAGCTCGCCGCCGCGGAAATCGAAACACGGCAGAAACGCAGCGTGCTTGAAGCAGACGTCCAGCGGCAGGCGCGGAAGTCACGCGAACTTAACGCGGAAAGGGAAGTGGCGCGGCTGGAGCTCAAGCTCGCGCAGGAAAATGTGCGCGTGCTGCAGGCGCAGTTCGACGAAGGCCGCACCAGCTTGCGCGACCTCGAAAAAGCGCGTCTCGAGGAAAGCGATAAATGGCGCGCGTACCTCGACACGGATTTTGCGCGCCAACAGGCGCGGCTCGAGCTGTTGCGCACGACCGGGCAGATTGCGAAAGTCTTCCAGTAACCTTTGCATTAAACGTTGCGTTGACTTGTGCCGTACTGCGACCTAGGATGGCGCCACCGGAGCTTGGGGGAGGACTTCTTCCCTTGGTTGGGCAGACTCTCGGCCACTATCGAATTCTGGAGCAAATCGGCGCTGGCGGGATGGGTGTGGTTTATCGCGCCCACGACGAGCGCCTGGGGCGCGACGTTGCTATCAAGCTGCTCCCCACCGAAAGCTTCCGCGATGCCAACGCGCGGGCGCGCCTGCTGCGGGAAGCGCGCACCGCCTCGCAATTGAACCACCCCAACATCTGCACGATTCACGAAGTGGGCGAGGCCGACGGCCAGGCCTACATCGCCATGGAACTTGTCGAGGGCCAGCCGCTGAGCGCGCGGCTCGAAGCAGTCGCGTTGCCGGCGGAGGAAGTGCTGCGCTACGGGCTGCAGTTGGCCGAAGCGCTGGGCCACGCGCACGAGCGCAGCGTGGTGCATCGCGATTTCAAGAGCGCCAACGTCATTCTCACCCCGGAGGGCCGCGCCAAGGTGCTGGATTTCGGCTTGGCGAAACGCGTCAGCGGGGAGGAACTCGACGAAGTCACTCGCTCGCAAGCCTCGCTGACGCAGCCGGGCGCACTGGTGGGCACGCTGGCCTATATGCCTCCGGAACAGTTGCGCGGGCAGCCCGCCGATGCGCGCAGCGACATCTGGGCGCTCGGCGTAGTGCTGTACGAGATGGCGACGGGCGCGCGGCCGTTTAAGGGGCAGACCGGGTTCGAGTTGAGTTCTGCGATTTTGAATCAGCGCCCGGCGGCGCTGCCCGCGAAAGTGCCGCTTGAGTTGAAGGCGGTCATCGAGCGCTGCCTGGAGAAAGAGCCCGCACAACGGTACCAACGCGCGGGCGAAGTGCGCGCGGCGTTGGAGGCGATACAAACCGGCGCGGTCGTTCCCTGGGAGGCGTGGCGCTACCGCCTGGCCCGGCGCCGTTGGCTGACACTCAGCGCCAGCACAATCGTGCTGCTTGCGGTCGTTGCCGCGCTGAATTTCGAGCGCATACGCACACGCTTCTTCGGCGGCGCGCCGCGGATCGAATCGCTCGCCGTGTTGCCACTGGAAAATCTTTCCGGCGATGCGGCGCAGGAATATTTCGCCGACGGCATCACGGAGGTGTTGATCACCGATCTGGGCCGACTGGCGGGGCTGAAGCGGGTGATCGCACGCGGCTCGGTGATGCGCTACAAGGGCACGAAGAAGCCGCTCTCGGAGATCGCCCGCGAGCTGAAGGTGGACGCGCTGATAACTGGGTCGGTGCTGCGCTCGGGCGACCGCGTGCGCATCACGGCGCAATTGGTCAACCCGGAAACCGAAGAGCAATTGTGGACGGAGCGTTACGAACGCGACCTGCGCGACGTGCTCAGCCTGCAGAACGATCTGGTCAGGACCATCGCCGGCGAGATCCGGCTAAAGCTTGCACCCGAAGAAGAGAAGCGCCTGGCAACGGCCCGCACGGTGAATCCCGAAGCTTACGACGCCTATCTGAAGGGCCGCTTTCACTGGCAGAAGCATTCGCGCAAAGAACTTGACACCGCGGAGCAATATTTCCAGCTTGCGTTGGAGAAGGACCCGAACTATGCCCTAGCCTATACGGGTCTCGGCATTGTTTGGGCGCAGCGCTGTATGATGGGCGTGCTACCTTGCAGCGAGGCGCTGCCGAAGTGGAAGGAAGCTGTCCAAAAGGCGCTTGAGCTGGATCCCACGCTGCCTGAGGCGCAGGCCCTAGCCGCAGCCTTCACCTTTTATGTTGATTGGGATTGGACCGCAAGCGGGAGCCAGTTGCAGCGAGCGATTGAGCGGGACCCCAACTATCCGGAAGCGCACCTCTGGTACTCATATTGGCTGTTTTGCGTCGGGCGTCCGGAAGAAGGCGTCGCCGAAACGCGCCGGGCCTTGGAATTGGATCCTTACAACTCTGCTCTCAAGTATTACGTGGGCGACGCCCTGCTCAGAGCGCGGCACGACGACGAGGCCATCGCCTACCTCCAGCAGTTACTCCAGGAAGACCCCAACCTGCCGCTCGCGAGGCAGAGCCTCCAGGTCGCCTTCGAAAGCAAACAGATGTACGCGGAGGCCATGGCGCAGTGGCGACAGATCGTTGCCGCTAGCGGCGATGCTGAGGTTGCGGCAGCGGTGGAGCGGGGATACGCGCAAGGTGGATATCGCCGCGCGATGCGCTTGCGTGCGGACCTTGCGGTCGAGCGCTCCAGGCACCAGTACATTCAGCCGCTGCAGATTGCCGGCTTCTACGCCGCCGCAGGAGAGAAGGAACTTGCCATCGACTGGCTGGAAAAGGGACGACAGGAACACGAGATAGGGATAGTAGGCCTAAAGGCCGCGCGCCGCTGGGACGTTCTGCGCGACCACCCGCGCTTCAAAGCCCTCCTCCGCCGCATGAATTTTCCGCAATAGTCTCGCATTGGAGCGGAAACGTGCCGGGCCGTCCGCCGCGGCGGACGGCCCGGCGCTACATTACCGGCGGCGAAGTAGTCACCGGCCCCACATGCATAGGCACACGCGGCGGAATTGCTTAGTGGCACGGCCGGATTCGCGTATAATGTGAAATTCCGTGCTTGCTCCTTGACATGGCTGTCTTTGCAAGAAAGGTATCTGCATGCCGTCGGTGATGAAAACGCTGCTGCTGAATCCGCCGAGCTTTGACAAGTTCGACGGCGGAGCAGGCTCGCGCTGGCCGGTTTCGCGCGAAGTCGAATCCTACTGGTATCCCGTGTGGCTGACCTACGCCGCGGGAATGCTGCCGGGCAGCCGGCTGGTGGATTCTTCGCCGCAAAAATTCACGCCGCAGATGGTCATCAACCTGGCGAAGGACTACGAGTTCCTCGTCGTGTTCACCTCGACCGTCGGCTTCGAGAGCGACTGCCGGCTGATTCGCGCGATGAAGGAGCAGAACGCGTCGCTGAAAATCGCTTTCGTCGGGCCGCACGTGATGAACCAGCCGCACCAGAGCCTGAAGGCGACCGAGGATCTGGACTTTGTGGTGCGCGGCGAATTCGATCACGCCATTGTGGAGTTCGCGAAGGGCAAACCGCTGCAGGATATCCTCGGCATCAGCTATCGCGCCAACGGCCATATCCTCGACACGCTGCCGCGGCCGCAACTGCACACCGAGGAGCTGGACGCGCTGCCGTTTGCTACCGAGGTGTACAAGCGCGACCTCACCATCGAAAACTACACGGTGCCGTTTCTGCTCTACCCGTTTATTTCGCTCTACACCACGCGCGGCTGCCCGGCGCTGTGCACCTTCTGCCAGTGGCCGCAGACGATTTCCGGGCACGCGTGGCGCGTGCGCTCGACGGACAACGTGGTCCGCGAAATCGCGCAGGCTATCCAAATGTTTCCGCAGGCCAAGGAATTTTTCTGGGACGACGACACCTTCAACATCCGCAAGGACCGCGTGCTGGAAATCTGCGCGAAGTTCAAGGCGCTCAAGTTCCGCTGGTCGTGCAACGCGCGCGTGCACAGCGACTACGAAACGCTGAAGGCCATGGCCGAAGGCGGCGCGCGCCTGTTCATCGTGGGCCTCGAATCCGGTGACGACCAGATCCTGAAAAACATCAAGAAGGGTGCCACTGTCGAAATGGCGCGCGCCTTCGTGAAAAACTGCAAGAAGCTGGGCATCCGCGTCCACGGCGACTTCATCCTCGGGCTGCCCGGCGAAACCAAGCAGACCATGCAGAAGACTATCGACTTCGCCAAGGAACTCGACTGCGAGACCGTGCAGGTTTCCATGGCGCACGCGTTCCCCGGCACGGAGCTGTACACGTACCTCGTTGAAAATAATTTTCTGCGCACGGAAGCGCTCACCGACGGCAGCGGCCGACAGCTCCCGCACATGGAGTACCCCGGGCTCTCGCGCGAAGAGATGCTGGAAGGCGTGCGCCGCTTCTACGACGAATACTACCTGCGGCCGCGCGTGGCGTGGCGCATCGTCAAGGAAGCGCTGTGGGACAGCCACGAGCGCAAGCGTCTCTATCACGAGGCTGTGGAATTCCTGCGCTCGCGCGCCGACTGGAAGAAAAAAGCGCGGCAGGGCGTCGGCGGGCGACGACCCATGGTGGCCGTGCCCGACGCCGTCGAAAGCCGTACCGGTTCTTCAGCCAACGATTAGCTCCCCGCTTCATGACTGCGCATAAGCGACTTCGCACAAAAACTCTTGTCCTGCTCGCGCTGATGGTTGTGGCCGGTGCCACCGGCGACGTCCTGCTCAGCATGGGCGTGAAACAGATTGGCGAGCTGCAGCACTGGACGCCCGAGGCTGTCGCCGCATTTCTGTGGAGCGTGTTCACCAACGTTACTGTGTGGCTCGGCATCGCCTGCCTCGTCGGCTATTTCGTCAGCTACATGCTGGTGCTTTCCTGGGCGGACTTCAGCTTTGTGCTGCCGGCGTCGGCGCTGACCTACGTGCTGGTGCCGGTGCTCGCGCGCGCGGTGCTCAACGAAAGCGTCACGCCGCTGCGCTGGACCGGCGTTGGGTGCATCTTTCTCGGCGTGGTGATCGTAGGACTCACGCCGCCCAGCACCACGCACGCGCATGATTCTGCGGAGCAGGCCTGAGATGCGTACCGCATTTTTCGTCGCGATCGTCGTACTCGCGAGCACGCTGGGAGAAATCGCCATGACCCGCGCTATGAAAATCATCGGCGAGGTGCACAGCTTTTCTCCGCGCGCGATTTTCGGCGTGCTGGGCCGCGCCTTCCGCCAGGGATGGATGTGGGCCGGCTTCGCGCTGATGACGCTGTCGTTTTTCGCCACGCTCGCGCTGCTTTCGTGGGAAGACGTCAGCTTCGTGATTCCCGCCACCGCCGCGAGCTACGCCGCGGGCGCGTTCGGCGCTAAATTCCTGCTGCACGAAACCGTGAACCGCACGCGCTGGCTCGGCGTGCTGCTGGTCTCCATCGGCGTGGCGCTGGTGTGGGTGGGGAAGTGAGGAATTGAAGAAGAGAGGAAGGAGGAAAGAACGCCTCGGAGGTGTGCGAGAATGTCGGAATGTTTTGGACGATCCTCAAGTGGGTGCTGCTCGTCGGTCCGATCTTTCCATTTTGCTACTACCTGCTGGCAATCTTTGCTGCACGGCGATTTTTTCGCGCCGCGCCACCGCGCAACATTGATTTCACGCCGCCGGTCAGCATTCTGAAACCCGTGCGCGGGCTGGACCCCGACGCGTACGAAAATTTTGCGAGCTTTTGCCGCCTGGATTACCCCGAGTACGAAATTATTTTTTGCGTAGCGGACGAAGTGGACCCCGCCGTTCCGGTTGTCGAAAAATTGAAACAGGATTTTCCGCAGCGGGCGATTCGGCTGCTGATTGGCACGGAGACCATCGGCGCGAATGCCAAGGTGAACAAGCTCGCCCGCCTGGCGCGCGAGGCGCGGCATGAGCTGTTGGTGATGAGCGATAGCGATATTGTGGCGGCGCCGGATTATTTGCGCGCGGTTGTCGCGCCCTTTCGCGATGAGCAGGTCGGCGCGGTGACGTGCATGTATCGCGGCATCACAGCGCCACAGATTTGGCCGGAGATGGAGGCCATTGGGGCCACGTCGGATTTTTTCGCCGCGGTGATCGTGGCGCGCCAGCTTCGCGGCGTGGATTTTGGACTCGGCGCGACCATCGCCACCACGAAAAGGCATCTTGCGGAAATCGGAGGGTTCGAAGCGTTTGCGGATTACCTGGCCGACGACTACGAGCTGGGTCATCGCATCGCCGCGCGCGGCCACCGCGTCGAAATGATTTCACACACGGTGCAGACGCACTATCCTGTGGAAAATTTTTCGGCGTTCTTCGCACACCAGCTTCGATGGTCACTAGCCTTCCGCGCGTCGAGCCCTGTGGGCTACGCGGGAATGACTTTCATGCAGGGACTGCCGTGGGCCGTAGCTGCGGCGTTCTTTGCCGGCGCAATGGGGAATGCGCTGCTCTCGGCGAGTTATGTTGCCGCATATCTCGCGTTGCGATTCGCGATGGGTTGGGAAGTTGGCGTGCGCGGCTTTAAGGATCCACTTGTGCGGCGGAAGTGGTGGCTGATCCCGTTACGCGATGTGGCGTGGTTTGTGGTTTGGCTCGCCGGATTTTTCCGCACGCGCCTGCGTTGGCGCGGTACGGCGTTTCGCCTGCGTCGCGGGCGCCTCATCCCGCTCGATCCGAAACCCTGATTCCTGAATTCTGTCTCTCGGTTGACGAATTCCATCGTCCCAACGCATAATAGTTACGGCCGCTTTTGCGGCGTTTTGTGTGCCTCCCTCGGCTGGGAGGTCGTACAATCGGCAGTACATCAGCCTCTGGAGCTGACTATCCTGGTTCGAGTCCAGGCCTCCCAGCCAACTTCTTCCAATTTTGAATTTCTCTTTTACTGCGGCAGGTTCATGCGGCGCAACAAATCCTGAAAGCGCGCATCGGATCGCAAGTCGTCCCAATCCCAGAAAACCGCAAGACGAATCAGCGGGGATTCCCGGGCTTGATAGGCTTTTTCGAGCCACTGCATGGCTGCGTCCTTGTCTCCTGCGTGCGCGAACATGCGGGCGATGCGGATGGCCGGGACGTGCCTGCGTTTGGATTGCGCCACCATGGCTTCGCCTACGCGCCGCATGGCCGCGCGATAGGCCGCTTCTCCGCGACCGGATCCGAGGGTGTCGGCAAATTCACGCTCGCCGATGGTCGTAAAATAATTCCTCGCCGCAGACAAAGCATCGTCATACATCCCTTTTTTGTAGAAGGCCCCCCAGAGTCCCAGGTAATTGGAACCTTTGTTGGGGCCCGTGGAAAGGAGTCTCTGGAAGATGGGGATGGCTTCGTCGTAGCGATGCAGGTAGTTCAAATGCCAGCCGTAGAAACATTCATTGAAGTCGTTCAAGGGATCCAGTTCGCGCGCGCGCCGGATTTCCGGCTCCCATTCGGCATTGCGCTTCAAAACGAGCAGCATGTCGGCGTAGAAAAAATGGGCGGCAGCCAGGTTGGGGTTCAGCTCGAGGGCGCGCTTGAAGTCTTTTTCGCCGCCTGCCCAATCCCATTGAACCGCGTTCTTGTGATTCGCGAGGGAAACGTGCACGTCCGCGGAGCTGTCGTCCATTTCCACGGCCTTGGCGAGAAATGCCTCGCCCTTTGGAAAAGTTTGGCTGGGCGGCTGAAAGCCGGCGTCTCCACGCATCATCCAGACGTCTCCGAGACCTGCATAGGCGAGCGCGTAATTGGGATCCTTCTCGAGCGCGAACTGGAAATAGCGCTCCGCCAAGTCATAGTCTTCCCGGGTTTGCTTCATGCCGTGGAAGCGGCCCTGCAAGAAGGCTTCGAAGGCTTCCGGGTTGACGAGCCGCTGGCTCTTCAGGCGCGCCTGCTCCTGCGGTGTGAGCTGCAATTTGATCTCGCGCGTGAGGGCGGAAACAATTTCGTTTTGCAGGGAGAGGACGTCGCGGAACTCGCGGTCGTAGCGTTCGGACCAGATTTGATTTTCCGATGCACTGATCAAGTGGGCGGTAATCTGCACACGATTGCCGGAGCGCAGAACCGTGCCCGTCAGGAGGGCGTCCACGCCCAGTTCCTGCGCAATCTGGCGCGGAGTCATCGTGGTTTTCTCGTAGCGCTTCACCGAGGACCGCGCAATCACGCGACGAAAGCCGGTGAGCTTGGCCAGGTCCGTAATCAGAGCCTCGTGTATCCCGGCGGCCAAATAGTCTTGCTCGGGACTGCCGGAGAGGTTTTCCAGCGGCAACACGGCCAGGGATTCAATGCGCGAGGCAGGGCTGCGGCCGAGCAGTTTGTCGCGGACGCCTCCGATATTGGTTGCCAACAGCAAGACCAGAACAGCGGCCGCGGGGATGGCAACCGCCAGCCAGCGGCGGTGAGTTAAGCGGAAGCCCAGCGTGGACCACACAGTGGATGTGCCCGCCTGAATGGCTTCCAGCGCGGCGCGCACTTCGCCGGCGCGCTGATAGCGCCGCGCGGGCTCTTTTTCCAGGCAGCGCTCGATCACCGCACGCAACTCGATGGGCACTTTTTCTGGCAGGGACGACGGCGTTTGGTTGAGGATCGACGAGCTCAGCTCAAATCCAGTTCTCCCCTGGAATGGCCGCGCGCCGGAGGCCATTTCGTACAACATCACGCCCAGCGCCCAAATATCGCTGCGCGCATCCGCGGGCTGCGCGCGTAACTGCTCCGGGGCCATGTAGGCTAATGTGCCGACGACCGTCCCCGGCTGCGTCAGGGAAGCTTGCGAGCGCGTCACCTCGTCCATCGCGTTTTCGGTGACGCGCTTGGCCAGGCCAAAGTCCAAAACTTTGGCGCGGCCTTCTGTGGTGACCACGACGTTGGCGCACTTCAGGTCGCGGTGGATGACGTTGCGCTCATGGGCGTGCCCCAACGCCTCGGCCAATTGAATCCCATAACGCAGGACTTCTCCCGCCGGCAGCGCGCCCGTGGTGAGCCGCGCACTCAGCGTCTGGCCTTCGACCAACTCCATGGCGATGTACGCCTGGCCCTCGGCCTCGCCGACT
>CAZIWR010000020.1:15735-22280 GCA_964542805.1 uncultured Acidobacteriaceae bacterium | reverse complement strand
TTGCGGCGCCACAGCTTGCCGCCGTCCGATGCAAATTCGATGGGGCCGCAGAGATAGACGAGCATGGGCTTTTCAGTGCGCGGGTGAAGGCTGATAGTAACAGAAGATCGAAATTCGAAAAGCGAAATCCGACAAACGGCACCGCCACCGCGCGCAGCCCGATTTTCGTTTTTCGATTTTCGAATTTCGTGTTTCGGATCTGGAGCGGCCGAGGGGACTCGAACCCCCGCCTACAGCTTGGCAAGCTGTCGTACTACCCCTATACTACGGCCGCTTCGCTCGACGACTGCTCTTCATTTATAGCACGCGCCAAGAAGTTCCGACAAGAGCGCACCACGCGCATGCGCACCCCTGCCGCGGCCGCCTCGCAACGTCCAACGCCGCCTCTAGCCAATTTCCAGGATGCGCGCCGTGCGCACCACCGGTGACCTCTTCTGGCGTTCCGCAAAGTTAGCGGCCTTTTCGCGATCGATGTACACCCGCGCGAATTTCTCGCCGTCCTGGTAGAACACCGTCACCTGCCAGTGGCGGTGCTTGCGGCGCTTGTCCTTGCCGAGTTTGCTCTTTTTCCGTCGTTTTATCACTGTGTGGGCCTCACGAATCATTCCAGTCTATGCCAGACTATGGCAAGTCCCGCGGGGTCTGGCAAGTGTCAACTCTTTAGATACCTCCGCGTACATAGGGGGCAGCGAATCTTACCTTGATGGGCCATTTTGGCGGGTTTCCGCACGAAACATTTTTGCAACTTCAGCGAACCTTTTTGTCCGCATAGCGTCTAATGCTATGAACGGAAAAACAGCAGGAAACAGGGGGGGCTCAAGGGTTCTGGAATCTGACGCTTCCCGGACGAAACCTTTTGGGGCTTGCTGTCGTATCAATCAGTAGGCGAGTGGCGTAGACAAAGAGAGAATGACCATGACGATTAAGCTGAACGGGACGCCGACCATCGAGAATCTGGGGAAGTACTCCCCCGAATGTGTGGAAAAACTACGCCAACTCCTGGCGAACGGGGCTCCGGCCGAGCCGGACACGCATCGCAAGGACTTCTATGAGTTGCAGAACGGCAAGAGCGTTTACTGGATCCACATCTCGCCGGTGAACGGCCACGTGGTGCTGCTGGCCATGTGGCAGAAGCCGTCACTCGCCGCCGCCATCAAGGCCGCTCTGGTTTCGCACGCGGCCTGACGATTCATAGGGGCGGACCTAGGTTTCCGCTCCTTTAGAAACTGAAGCACCAAAACAGGGGGAAGCCCGCACATGGGTTTCCCCTGTTTGTTTTTGGGCTCGTCTTATTTCTTGGCGGGAATTTCTTTTTTCCCGGTCGCGTCCGCCTTCGGCTCTGCCTTTTTCACCACGTCAGCGGGCTTGAAATTCAGCGGGTCCAAGGTCGTGCGCGCCACCTTGAATAGCATCGGCCCGATGCTGGAGCGTGCGAATACATCGCCCTTGCCCGCGGAGAATTCCACCTTTGTCGCCGAGCCGTCCTTTGCGGTGAGTTCAACTTCAACGGACGGACGCGCCAGGTGTGCGCGTTCAGCCGGCGTGGGCGAATCAAGAATGGCTTCCGCGCGCGCCTCGCGCAGCGCGTTGAACATTCGCTCGGTTTCCACTTCCCGGCCTTTCATCGCGGCGGGATCGGAGACGATCCACTTCCCTTCCGCATTCTTCGCCGCCACCAGTGTCCCATGCTCGTTCTTCACGCGCATGCGCACCAGATTTTCTTCGTCGAACACGGCAATGCGCCGGTCGCGAAACTCGAGCACAGGTTTGTCCGAACTACGGAGCACGTCGGCAGGCAGGAGCGCGACGTCGGGCGCGCTGTCCGCCAGCGCATAGACGTTGCCGCCGGTAAAATCCTTCGCGCCCAGCCGCAGGCGGTGCGCCGCGCCGGATTTCAGCTTCATCTCTAGCGCAACCGTGGGCGCATCCAGCCCGAACGCCTTCAGCGCATCCGCCGAGCCCGGCGGCATAACTGCAATTGTTTTGCTGATGCGCGCAAAGGACAGGCTGCCGAGCAGACCGTCCACCGCGCCTTCGTCCGCCAAAGCATCGACCGGCTGCGTCATGCGCCAGGCAGCGCCGCGCTTTTCAACGCGCAGAGTCTCGCCGCCCCGCGTAAGCGTCAGCGTGGTGACCTCTTCCTGCTTAAGACTAAAAAGTGGTTTTGACGCGGACGCCGTATCCTCAGGCGGTTTTTCGCGCTTGAATTCGAAATACCACACGGCGCCGCCCAGCGCCGCGGCCAGCAGCACCAGCAGCAGCGTGCTCTTTTTCACCGGCGTTTCCACCACATGAAAAAGCCCGCGGCGATCACCGCGCCCGGCAGCAGCACGATGCTGAACCAGAAAAACATGTTCTGCTGGCTGCGCGTGAGGTTTACGCGGCGGTTCGCCGGCGATTTCGGGCGGATGGAGATGAGCGCTTCATCCTGCGCCAGCCAGTTGATGGAATTGAAAAACAGGTCCCCGTTGCGCTGCGCGCCCAGGTAGCGGTTGGAGGCGAAGTCGGAATCGCCGATCACCACCAGCCGCGCTTCTTTCTCTCCGATCTTTTTGCTGGCGGCGACGCCGAGTGATACAGGCCCTTTGGTATCCTTGCCCTCATCGAATTTCGCTTTGCCGCTCTTCAAGTCCGTTTCCGCCCAGCTTTCCGGCGAGGTCATCAGCAGTTCGCTCACCTGTCCCGCGGCTTGCGCATTGCCGCCGGACTTCACCGAGCGCACCAGCGGAAAAATCGTCATGCTGCGCCCAAAATTCTTGGTGATGGGATGCGCGCCGTAGCTCATCACCAGCGGCACGCCCGGGCCGGTGCCGATTAGCCGGCCGTAGCCGCTGACGTCGAGCACCGTGTCCTTCCCCACGGCGACATTCCACGCCGCAAAAATTTCATCCAGGTTTGGATTTGTGTCCGGATCCACCAGCAGCATGGCTTTGCCGCCGGCTTCGAGGTATTGCGCAATCATCGCGGCTTCCTGCGGGAAGAGCGCTTTAGCCGGCCCGGCTTCGACGAGCACGGAGCAATCCGCGGGCACTTGGTTTGCGGCGACCAGGTTCACCTCTTTCACCTGGTAGTTCTCGCTCTTCAGCCCGGTCTCCACCGCGCCGTACCCTTCCCCTTCCTGCGAGGCGAGCGACTTTTCGCCGTGCCCCTCCACGAAGCACACCGTCTTCACCGTGTCGCGCGTCACCTTCAGGATGGCGCTGGTGAGGTCTGCTTCGTCCGTGGATTCCGGGCGTTCCACGCGCGTGCCGCTCACCACAATCGTCTCCCCGAATCGCTGCACGCCGTACTGCTTGGCGATTTCCGGCTTTTCCTGCGGGTCCACGAATTGGTAAGAGATGCGCCGGCTGCGGGCCTTGTATTCAGTGAGAAGATCGCGCAGCCTGGCATCATCCAACTTGTCGAACTTGAGCACCTGCACGTCTTTTTGTAGCGCGCCGAGGATTTTTTCCGTTTGGTCGGACAGGCTGTACAACTTTTCGGCGGTGAGGTCGAAGCGCTTGCTGTGCCGCGCCGCGAGAAAGTTCACCAGGCCCAAAATCGCCACCACCGCCAGCGTCAATACGGCTGTGTTTGTGCCGAGCTTCGTGCCACGTCGCCGGAAGAACGCCAGCACCGCCGCAAAATTCCCGCCCACGCCAAGCACAAACAACACCGCGCCGCCGATGAGCAGCCATTTGCTGATGGGCTGCATGGTTTCCTGAATGAAGTAGCGCAGCGTACCGGCAATCACCAGCGTGCCGCCCAGCCAGGCAATATTCTTGAACACTTCGACGCGGCTGATTTTCATGCCCGCCTCCAGCGCAGCGCGTCCACCGAGCGGTGCGTCAGGAAAAGCCCCAGCACAATCATGCTGGCGTAAAAAACCAGCCCGGACGTATCAATTACTCCGCGCGTGAAGTCATCGTAGTGCCGCAGGATGGAAACATATTGCAGCACTTCGCCCATCGCCGACGACGAGCCGCGCGCGCCAACGTCAATTACCCAGAGCATCAGGAACAGCCCGAAGGTGGTCATCGAAGCGACAATCTGGTTTTCCGTGAGCGAGGAAAGAAATCCGCCCAGCGCGATCAGCACGCCGCCCAGCAGCAGAATGCCGAGGTAGCCCGCCAGGATCAGCCGCCACGGCGGCCGCGGCTCGCTCGACAAGAACAGCACCGCCTGGTACAGCGCGGTGGGCAGCAGCAGCAGCGCGAAGAGGCTCAGCGTGGCCAGGAATTTGCCCAGCACGATGTCCAGCTCGCGCAGCGGCGAGGTCATCAGCAGCTCCATCGTGCCGCGCTTTTTTTCCTCCGTGTAATTGCCCATGGTGAGCATCGGCGCCACAAACAGGACCACCGTGCCCAGCAGCCCGAAAAAGTTGCGGATCACCAGCCCGGGCACATCGATTTCCGGCGGGCGGCCCATGCGCATCCCCTGCATGGTTGCTTGCTGCGCGTTCTCCATGAAGAGGACCACAAACTGGTAGAAGAAAAACCCGGTGAGCACCAGAAACACGCCGGCCACCATGTAGGCAATGGGCGAGACGAAGTAGTGGCCCATTTCTTTGCGGTAGACGGCGATCAATCCGCTCATCGCTTCTTCCCTTCGGCGGGCGCGGCGGAATCTTCGGTGGTGAGCTGGAGGAAAATATCTTCCAGGCTCAACCGCAAGCTGCGCAGTTCGAGCAGTTCGTGCCCCGCGCTGACCACCTTGGCGGCCAGCGCGCCGCGGATGTCCTCGTACTCCGGCTGGCATTCGACGGTGGCGACGAAGTGTCGCCGCGCATCCATCGGCGGCATCTCCACGCTGCGCACGCCCGGCACCTTTTGCAGCAACGCGAAAATCTCCGCATCGAGGTCCGCGGCCCCTGTGTCGCGTGACACCGCGCGTCCTTCCACGCGTACGCGCTCCGCGCCCTTCAGTTGTGCCGTGAGGTTGGCAGGCGTGTCCACAGCGGCCACGCGGCCCTTGTTGATGATCACCACGCGGTCGCAGGTCATGCTGACTTCAGGAAGAATGTGCGTGGAGAGAATAATTGTGTGGCTGCCGGCCAGCGATTTAATCAGGTGCCGCACCTCGATAATCTGCTTCGGGTCGAGTCCGATGGTGGGCTCGTCGAGGATGATCACGTCGGGGTTGTGCACCAGCGCCTGCGCCAGCCCCACGCGCTGCTTGTAGCCCTTGGAGAGCCGCTTGATGAGCTCCTTGCGCTTGTCGGTGATGTTGGCCATCTCGAGCGCGGCGTCCACGCGCCCCGCGCGCGTGGCAGCAGGCACGCCCTTGATGCGCGCCACGAAATCAAGATAGCTCGCCACGCTCATGTCCGGATAGAGCGGCGGATGTTCCGGCAGGTAGCCGATGCGCCGGCGGACTTCCAGCGAGGATTCATGCACGTCGTAGCCTGCGATTTTTGCCGTGCCACTGGTGGCCGGCAGGTAGCCGGTCAGGACGCGCATCGTCGTGGTTTTGCCCGCGCCGTTCGGTCCCAGGAAACCGAGGATTTCACCCTTGCCCACCGTGAACGACACGTCGTCCACGGCATGCACCGCGCCAAACGCTTTGCTCAGATTTTGTACTTCGATCAATTCCCCTCCCGCTAAGCATGCCTAAGAACGAAGCGCACCATTCTACGCAATCGCGCGCATGATGCAACCGCTGGCGCCGCTCCATGAAATTTTTGCGCCCGCCAAACGTAGCAATAGAGAAGGCGGAAGTCGGTCATGCGGTTGCCTGCCGGTAGCACAGGCTTATAGCCTGTGTGTTTTCCGCTTTTCGAATTTCGATTTTCGGCTTTTGGTGGTATGGTGGCGCCAATTGCCTTCCCGGAGGCCTGAGGGATGAAGGAAAACTTCTGGAACTGGATGCTGATCGGCCTGGGCGGAATCATGGTTGTCGCCGAATTGCTGATGGGCGCGGTGACCGGCTTTGATCTCGCGCTCATGGGCTTGTCGCTGGTGGCGGGCGGTGGCGTCGGGCTTTACTTTGCTTCCACAAAAATCGGATTGATCGCGTCCGCCGCGCTGGCCGTGATCTATGTAGTGTTCATCCGGCAGCGGCTGCGCGCGCGAATGACAACGAAGGGAACTCTGTCGTCCAACGTGGACGCGATTTTAGGGCGCAGCGGCGTGGTCACACAGAAAATCGGCGCGCACGAAGCCGGGCGCGTGAAAATCGGCGACGAGGAATGGCGCGCCACGCTGGCCGCCGGGGCGGGCGATGCGCGCGAAGCGGGCCAGACGGTAACCGTAGTTTCGGCGGAAGGGGTCACTCTGACCGTGAGGTGATGTGATGAACGATGCTGTAATTTATTTTGTGCTGTTTGTAGCCGTGGTGTTCGGCTTGGTGACCATCGCCAAATCGGCGCGCATCGTGGCCCAGTTCGAGAAGGGCCTGATTACGCGACTGGGGAAATTCCACATCCTGGTGGGCCCCGGCCTGCACTTCCTGGCGCCGTGGTTCGACGAGATGATTCGCGTGGACATGCGCGAGCGGGTTATCAATGTTGAGCCGCAGAAGGTCATCACCAAGGACAACGTCACCGTCGAAGTGGACGCCGTGGTGTA
>CAZIWR010000020.1:0-15635 GCA_964542805.1 uncultured Acidobacteriaceae bacterium | reverse complement strand
TGAAGGCCGAAGGCGACGCGCAGGCGCGTATCACGCGCGCCAACGCTGAAGCGGAAGCCGTGCGCTTGGTGTCCACCGCCGCGGAGACGTACTTCAAGGAGCGCGCGGAAGTAATGCGGCGGCTCGAAGTGCTGAACAACACGCTGGCGCAGAACACGAAATACATCGTGCCCACCAATAGCGACCTCGTAGCCGTGCTCGGCCTCGACGGCGTCACGCCGCCGATTGTTCCCATCAAGTCCGGCCAGCGCGGCCAGGCCGACGCAGCCCGCGCCGCCACCGACGCCGACCGCGGCAAATCGTAGGACAGGCTTTCCAGCCTGTCCTCTGCAGGGACGACCCGCTGGTCGCCCGTGTTGCGCCGCCGTAGCACAGGCTTGTAGCCTGTGCGCTTTTCCGTGGGACAGGCTCCCGATCCCTCGGGACTCGGGATTGACCGGGACGAAGGATCCCTCTTAGAACGCCTTTCTTTCAGAATGGGTGTAATCTGTGAACTTGCACGGGTAATTTGGCCGTGAACCTTCGGTGCTGTGCCGGAGAACCCCCCCGGTGATTTGGCCGTGAATTTGCGGCTTATCTCATGCTCAACGGAGGCGCCATGCAAGCAGTCGTGATTCACTACTGTCCGATTTGACCCATCAAGGCTGCGATAGCCGCCCGGGTGGCGGCAGCGCTTCGGCGCGATCCAGAGCTTCACGTGGAAACTGTGCGGGGCGGCTTGGGTGAGTTGCGTGTAAGCGTCGGCGGCCACGACGCGGTGACCACGAATCGGCTTCTGTACACGCGTCCTAGCCGGGTCGTGGAGAAAGTTCGAGCATACCTGAACAAGCTGCCGAGCAAGACCGCGTAGCACAGGCTCCCGATCCCGACCCCTCGGGACTCGGGACAGCCTGTGCGCCTTTTCGTAGGGGCATATGGCATACGCCCCGCCTGCCCCGCTCGCTCCCATGTAGCGCCGCCCTTCACGGCTGCATCTGTGGCTCACCACTGAAAACTGACAACTGTTGGTCATAACTGGCGTTATAATGGGAACTCTTCCGCACAGCAATCGTAGGCGTGCCTGGGCTTCGGCCGCCGGGGAGGTGTCCGATGGAATGCCGGCTTGAACATGCGAACCTCAACGTCCATGACGTCGAGGCCATGATCCGTTTTTTGCAGACAGCGTTTCCTGAGTTTCGCGTGCGCGGCGAAGGCAAATGTCATGGTACACGATGGGTCCACGTAGGTACCGATAATACCTACATTGTCTTGAATCCAACGAAAGCAGATTCCCAGAGACATTGGGTGCCGTACAGTGGCGAGCCCGGAGTGAACCACCTCGCCTATGAGGTGGATGACGTGGAGTCGCTGCGCGCGAGGCTCAAAGCAGCAGGATACCGGGAATCGACCCCCGCGAACGCGCACCCCCACCGCAAGCGCGTCTATTTTTACGATCCCGAGGGGAATGACTGGGAGTTCGTCCAGTACTTCTCCCAGAACCCTGCCGAGCGAAACGACTATGAGTTGCCCGATGTGTAGTGCTCGCTTCACGCGGCCTAACCAAACGCTGCACCTGACTGCGGCGGCATACTGTGCTTACATTGGCCTATGTCTCAACCGCCGCCGCGGCAGGCGAGCTGGGTCGTTAGGCCGCCGCAGATTTGACTGAGCTATGATGAAAGAACCGTATTGATGAACACCTTCTTTTTATATCTCGCCGTCGTCACATTACTCTTTTGGCTAGCCTTTGGTATCGAACTTGTGATCGGAAGTCGGTCGATAAGATTTCTGAAGGACGTTCCATCTTCGAAGCGATTACCGACGCCTAAAACATCCATCATTATTCCCGCTTGTAACGAAGAAAAGCATATCCAAGAAGCGTTGCAGTCTGTGCTGAATCAAGATTATGAAAGCTTAGAGTTTATTATCATCAATGATCGGTCGACAGATCAGACCGGCGCCATCCTGACCCGGATGGAGAAAGCTGATCCCAGACTACGTGTCCTCCGAATCACAGAACTTCCACAAGGCTGGTTGGGGAAAAATCACGCTCTGTATTACGGCGCCCAAAATGCAACTGGCGAGTTGTTGCTGTTTACCGATGCCGACGTGGTTATGCAACCATCTACGGTGAGCAAAGCAGTTACTTACATGCTCGAGAATCAACTCGATCACCTTACCATCGCATCGGAAGTTAGGATGCCAGGGGTTATATTAGGAATGTTTACTGCGGCATTTGGCATCTTCTTTTCCTTATATGCCAGGCCATGGAAAGCCAAAAACCCCCGAAGCAGTAAATACGTCGGCATCGGTGGATTCAATATGGTCCGAGCAAAGGTCTATCGTGCTGTAGGTACGCATCAAGCCATTGCCATGCGCCCGGATGACGATATGAAGCTCGGTAAGCTTATTAAGAAGAACGGCTACAGCCAAGAACTCTTATTCGGCAAGCAGATGATTCATGTGGAATGGTATTCTTCGCTGCGGGGCCTAATTGACGGACTAATGAAGAACGCTTTTGCCGGGGTTGATTACAACATACCCGCCATCGTTGCAGGTTCGATAGTACAATTCCTACTCAACGTTTGGCCGTTTCTGGGAATATCTCTCACAACCGGGATCACGCGAATTATCAACATTATAGTTATTCTGATCATAATCTTGCTCTGTTGGGATGCCGCACGATTTCATAATCTCAGGCGTTGGTATGGAATCGGATTCCCGATTTGTACGTTGCTCTTTATCTACATCATGTGGAAGTCGATGCTGATGACAATATTCAACCACGGTATCAACTGGCGCGGCACGCATTATCCTTTGGCAGAGCTAAAAGCCAACAAGGTTTAGTGCCATGTTTAAATTTACCGAAGGAGATTAAGATGGATTCGGCAAAACTCATCCGTTGGAGTGGCCTTTTGGCGATGGTGGGCGGCGTAATATGGACAGGGTCCTGGATTCTTGACCACTTCACAAAGGATGGGACAAGAGCCGTGTTGGGGCTGTCTGAGCGCGGCTGGCGCCGAATGCTCGATCCGGCGATGTTATTCTTCATGGCTGGCCTGGTAGGATTCTACGCAAGGCAGGCAGGGAAAACGCGAAAGTTGGGCAAGACGGGATTCATTATCGGTCTGGCGGGCCTCGGGACGATGCTCATCGGCAACGTGATTGAGTTCTGGGTAGGCTCGCTACTGTACGCCGATGTTCCGGGCGAATTCAAGCCAACTGATCACCTTGGCTGGGCGATGGTGATCGTGGGGTTTGTGGTCATGTCCATCGGATTCATACTTTTGGGCGTCGCCACCCTGAGGGCGAAAGTGTTACCGGGTTGGAGACGACCCTTGCCGCTCATCATCGGTTTGATGATCACTTCAGGGATGCTCTTGGCCTTCGGCATCGGAGAGGCAGGACTTGTAATAAGTTTCCTCTCGTTCGGTCTGGGCTGGTTAGTGCTGGGTTACGTTCTCTGGTCGGATAGGAGCGAACAATAAGGTAGCATAAAACGCCGCGCTATTCAGGCGCGGCCTAACGAGGGCATGCAGCCGACGCGCTGATGCGCGCGGGTGAAGCGCAAGTCGTTAGACTGCGATGGAATGATCGGAAACGAAAGTAACCCGACAAACCACGGAATCCCACAAGAGGCCGGGTGACCCATCCTTTCAGCGTCTAGTGCTGAAAGGGTGGGGAATCGCCCGTCTTCAATCCCGCATTCCCCTGCAATATCCCAAAGATAATTCTGTAAATTAGTACTTGACTTCTGGACACCCTCGCGCTAGACTCACCACATTATCTAGTAGCTATACGCCAATGCCGCCCGTTGCCATCCGCGAATCGCCTCTGCTTTGCACCCAGCCGCGAACCCGCAACTCCGTTTGCCCGCAGATGAACGGACATCATCTCCCGCACAACCCCTTGAATACAAACCACTTCCCTGTGTTGCAAAATGAATCAAACTCGCAACTCTTTTTCTTTCATGCGCTTGGACATCATCTCCCAAAAGTGGGGGTGGGGTGCAATACCAATAGCCCTTCAACTCCGCCTGTGGCAAAAAACTCATGCTTTTTCAACAGCCTGCGGACTCTCTCGCATATTCTACGCAACCCATACTCAGTCGATCTCCCGCAAGTCCAACAGTCTGCGGGCTTTCTTGTATGTACCGGGAGGTGGAATTCAGAATGCTGAAAGGATGCGGGACGCGTGCGTCCCGGCAAGCCGCGCTTTTCCTTCGGCCTGTTAGCGCGTACGAAACCTGTGACCGCAGCCAATTCAGAATCTGCGCTAGAATGGGGCCTGCTGGGCCCGTTAAGAGAGGACTCATGAAGGTTGTCTTCGTTGTTGGCGCCGGCCCTGCCGGCCTGTACGCCGCGCAAAAAATTGCGCGCGCCGGATATGAGGTCGTCATTTTCAACCGCGACATCAAGCCCGGCGGCCTCGCCGAATACGGAATTTATCCCACCAAGGAAAAAATGAAGGGCGGGCTGCGCAAGCAGTTCGCCAAAATCCTGGCGCTTCCCCAGGTCAGCTACTTCGGACATCTTCCTGTCGGCGAAGGCTACACGCTGCATCTCGACGCGCTGCGCGAGTTCAACCCGGCCGCGCTGGTCTTTTCCGTCGGCGCGCAGGGCACCAAGGAATTGGGCCTGCCCGGCGAGCACGCCAGGGGCGTCTACTCGGCAAAAGACTACGTGTTCTACTACAACCAGTTGCCTCCGTTTTCTTCGCAAGATTTTTCGTCGGGCAAGCGCGTGGCCATTGTGGGCATGGGCAACGTCGCCATCGACATCGCCCACTGGCTGCTGGTGGACGACCCCAAGCACTCCGCCGAGGAAGTCACCATCGTCGCGCGACGCGGGCCCTTCGAGGCCAAGTTTGACGAGAAAGAGTTTGACTACGTTGCCGAGCATTTCGACCGGCGCGCCTTCGACGAGGAACTCCAGCGCGTGAAGGAAAAAGTTGCCGCGGTGGGGCAGGACATTTCCAAGCTGTCCGAAACGACCTTCCCCATTCTCGCCACGCCGGCGCAGGATGCGGTGAAGCCCCTGCTCAAATTCCGTTTCCTCTGCTCGGCCAAAGAAATTATTCCCGGACCCAGCGGTCGCATCGAAAAGCTGGTGGTGACGGAAAACTTGTTGGTGCCCAAGGGCGAAGGCACCGCAGCGAAAGCCACCGATCAGACCGCCACGCTCGATTTCGACACGATGATTTTCGCCATCGGCGACTCCGCCGACCCCAAAGTCGGCCTGCCCTTCAATAAGGACAGCTACGTTACCAACCCCGACCTCGCTTCCGGCGAGCACGCCGCCTACGAAGTGTTCGATCCCTCCGCCGGCAAAGTGGTGCCGGGCACGTTCGTAGTCGGCTGGGCGCGCAAGGCCAGCGATGGACTGGTGGGTGTGGCTCGCTTCGACGCGGAAAAAGGCGCCACGCACGTGCTGCAATATCTCGAGGGCGCTCCGGAGACGAAGACCGCAACGCCCGACGAAATTGCCCGGCACATCGAGCGCGGCGGACGCCAACTGGTGGACAAGGCCGGCATCGATTTGCTGGGCCGCGTGGAAGCGGCGCAGGCGCAAAAGCTCGGGCTGCCTTCTTTCAAATTTGCGGACGATGAGAAAATGCTCGCAGCCATCGCGCAGGAAAAATCCGCGCCGGTCTCCGCGGACGATTAGCGCTTCGCCGATGGCGGCGGCGAAAAAAGCAGCAGCGCAATCATCAGCAGGCCGCCCGCCAGCGGCGCAACGAGTCCCGCTTTCAGTCCGCCAAACGCCGTGGAAAGAAAGCCGACCAGCCACGGCAGCGTGGCGCCGCCCAGCGCGCCCATCGCAAAAATTCTTCCCGCCAGGCGCGACGCCGCCACGCCGAACGTGGGCGCAATCCACGCCACTTGGATCGGATAAATCGCGGAGATTCCGAATCCGGCGAGCGCGGCCCAGGCCAGCACGGCATTGAGCGAAGTGGCTGCCAGCAGTCCGACGCCGCCTAGCGAAGCCAGCGCCAGCCCGCCGATCACGATGCGCGCTTCGCTCACGTACCGCAGCACCACCGGAGCCAGCCCGCGACCCACCAGCAGCGCACCCCAAAAAAAAGATGGCGCCATCATCCACAGCGTTCCCGAGTCCTCGCTGTTGCGTTTGGCCAGCGATGCCACCCAACCGCCCAGCGCGTTTTCCGTTCCCACGTAGAGGAAGAACAGCGCGCCCAGCACGGGACCAAAGCGCACGCTCCATACGCTGGCTTGCACCGCCGATGAATCTGCTGCTTCCAGTGCCTTCTTCGGCTCCTCGAACGGAAGGACGGTCAGCAGCAGCGCGACAAGGACGAACGCCGCTGCGAGCGCCGGAGCCATGGTGCCGCCGAGCCCTTCGCGGTGCAGCACGGCATACAGAAATGGACAAACCACCGCGCCCGCGCCCCACGTAAAGTTCAGCAAGCTCAGCGCCGAGGATCGCCTTTCGGGATTGCTGTCCGACACCCACATGTTGGTGCAGGCGATGGTGAATCCCAGTCCGATGCCGTAGCCGAAGACAGTGAGCAGCCCAACAGCCCAACTGCCCATTCCCAACGGCAAAGCGCCTGCAGCGGTGAGCGCAAATCCCAGCACCAGCGAGAAGCGAAAGCCGCGGCGCGGCAGCAGCAGTCCGGAGAGCACCGCTCCGGCCATCGATCCGGCGAACTGCGCAGTGAAGAGATAGCCGGCCTGTGCGTCGGCCAGCGACCAGCGCGCCGAAAGCACCGGCAGCAGCGGGCCGAGCAGCGTGGTCAGCATGCCGGTCAGAAATACGCCGGAGTAGATGACCACGCTGGCCCGAGTGCTGGCAGATTGGCGTGATGCAGTTGGCAGTGAGCGGTTCATCGTGTCCATTCGAAAACTTGGAGGGGAGAAGCTATCACATCCGGAAAAGCGGTGCAGCGACAGGACGCGAGAATTTCGCTCAATCTCCACAAGCACGCGCATTTCATTCTGTCGCCGTGTTTTGTTGGCCCAGAACCAATGCGGGAATTGCCATCTCAAAAGGACACTGAGCGCCGGGCGAATAGCTTATTGGCGACAATCCGAATTGCACCATTCCAATGAAAACAAAGCAGTAGCCGAGGAGAAGTTTCGTGGTTCGGATTGGTACTGCTATTGCGTTGAATTTCATGGGGGAGTGTCGAGTTGCGTTGGCGGAATGCACGTCTGGCGATGGACTTGGAAGCGCTGAATCACCCTCGGAAACGCCCGGCCAGTTTCCCTGCAGCCGGCCTAAGGAAAAGCGGATCACAATGCTCGCTCGCAGCAGAAGGTAGCCAACCATGAAACGATCTCACAGAATTGAGGAAACAGGATTTTAACTCAAACTTCAAAGGCCGAAAGAATTCTGGAGGTAAACATGAAGCCCAGACTATTCGACAGTTCCATCGTGGGGGACCCCCAGAAAGCAATGGATTTCATCACCAACATTCTGGAGTCCTCGACGGAATATTCCGTCATCGCCAAAGACCTCGAGGGCAAAATCCTTCTGTGGAATGAGGGTGCGCGCCGGTTGTACGGCTACGAGCCGGATGAAGTTATCGGCAAGGCCAACTCCGCCATGCTCCACACCGAAGAGGATGTCGCGGCTGGCAAACCACAGCAAATCATGGCTGCGGCTCTGGCGCAGGGCAAGTGGGAGGGAACAATAAACCGGAGGCGCAAGAGCGGCGACCTATTCACTGCGCGGCTGGTGATCACCCCGCGCCACGACGCCTCCGGCAGGCCCATCGGCTTTCTGCTGATCTCCAAAGACATCTCCGATGAAATCCGTCTTACACAGTACGCCCGCAGCCTGATCGAGGCCAGCCTCGACCCTCTGGTCACCATCAGCGCCGACGGCAAGATCACCGACGTCAATGAGGCCACCATCAAAGTTACTGGCGTCCCCCGCGAGGAGCTCATCGGCACCGATTTCTCCAACTACTTCACCGAACCGGAAAAAGCCCGCGAGGGCTATCAGCAAGTCTTCGCCAAAGGCTCGGTGACCGACTACCCGCTGACCATTCGCAGCAGGGACGGGCGGTTGACCGATGTCCTCTACAACGCCTCCGTGTACAAAGATGTCCGCGGCAACGTGCTGGGCGTCTTCGCCGCCGCTCGCGATATCACCACCCAGAAGCAGGCCTCCCAATACGCCCGCAGCCTGATCGAGGCCAGCCTCGACCCGCTGGTCACCATCAGCTCCGACGGCAAGATTACTGACGTCAACGAGGCCACTGCAAAGGTCACCGGGGTGCCCCGCGAAAAACTCATCGGCACGGACTTCTCCAACTATTTCACCGAACCGGAAAAAGCCCGCGAAGGCTATCAGCAGGTCTTCGCCAGAGGCTCGGTGACCGACTACCCCCTTACGATTCGCCACGTGGAGGGCCGCAAGACCGACGTGCTGTACAACGCGTCGTTGTATCGCGACGCCCGCGACAACGTGCTGGGCGTGTTTGCCGCCGCCCGTGACGTCACCGCCCAAAAGAAAGCCGAGGAGGAAGTAGCCGCACAACGCGCTCGAGAGCTCGAACGACTCGCTGAACTGGAACGATTCCAGAAGCTCACGGTCGGCCGCGAACTCAAGATGATTGAACTGAAAAAGGAAGCCGAGGAACTGAAAAAGAGAATTGGCGTTGTTGAGGCGATCCCGAGATGACGGCCGCTTTCACAACCAGGGATCAGGGACAGGAAGAAAAGATCCGGGCGCTGGAGAATGTGCACAAGGCGACCCTGAATATCCCGGAGGATTTTAATTCCGAAAGAGCGCGGCTCGAAGAAACACAGCGGGCTCTTCTAAATCTCCTTTCCGATTTTGAGGAAGAGAAAACCGAGCTTCGGGACATGCCCCGGGCCTTACAGAATATCTTAGAGGACTTGGAGACCGAGAAATCCAAACTGGATGTCGCCTATCGCCACCTCACCGCAGAAATCATGGAACGCAAGCGAGCGGAAGAAGCGCTGCGGGCGAGCGAACAAAGACTTACTCTCGCCTCGACCTCCGGCGAAGTGGGCGTGTGGGATCTGGACTTGACTACCGACCAGGCATGGCGCTCACTTCAGCACGACCGGATTTTTGGCTATGAATCCCTTCTTCCGCGTTGGAGCTACGAGGTCTTCTCTGGCCACGTGGTTCCCGAGGACCGTGAGCTTGTGAAACAACGATTTGAGGCGGCATTTCAGACCGGCCACCTCACGTTGGAATGCCGAATCATTCGCGCGGACCAGGTTGTGCGCTGGATTTCCGCCAAAGGAGAGGCCTGCCGCAACGCGCAGGGCCAGCCCATCCGGATGATGGGCGTGGTCACAGACATTACCGCGCGCAAGCAGGAAGAAGAGGCTGTTCTGAATTCCCGCGACTTGTTGGAGCAGCGCACTGCGCAACTGGAGGCAGCCAACAAGGATCTGGAGGCCTTTACCTATTCGGTTTCGCATGACTTGCGAGCCCCCTTGCGGCATGTGGATGGCTTCTCCAAAATTCTTCTGGAAGAGTTTCAGGCACAACTCGCACCGGAAGCCCAGCGGTACTTGGAGCGGATTCGCAACGGCACGCAGCAGATGGGCCATCTCGTAGACGATCTGCTAAACCTGGCGCGGGTGGGCCGCCGGGAGCTGACGTTGCAGGTGTCGGGATTGAATTCCATCGTGGAAGAAGTGCTGTCGGACCTGAAGCCGGAAACGGCGGAACGTCAAATTGAATGGAAGGTCGGCAAATTGCCGTTTGTGGAGTGCGACCCGGCGTTAATCAAGCAGGTGTTCATAAATTTGCTCTCCAATGCCATCAAGTTCACACGGACGCGAGACCGCGCGCTCATTGAAGTCGGCGATGTGAAGCAAGACGGCGGGCCGGCGGTTTTCGTACGCGATAACGGCGTCGGCTTCAACATGAAATACGCCGACAAACTATTCGGCGTATTCCAGCGCCTGCATCGCGCGGAGGATTTCGAGGGCACCGGAGTCGGACTGGCCACCGTGCAGCGGATCATCCACAAGCATAGCGGCCACGTCTGGGCCGAAGCGGAACTGGACAAGGGCGCCACATTTTATTTCTCGTTGGGAAACCAGGGAAGCATTCCTTCCAAAGCAACCGCGGCAAGCGGGAGGTGAAGTATGTCGAACAAGGAAGTGGAAATTCTTCTCGTGGAAGACAACCCAGACGACGTGGAACTGACGCTTCACGCGCTGCGCCAGGAAAAGCTGGCCAACCAGGTGGCCATCGCCCGTGACGGCGAGGAAGCCCTGGACTTTCTTTTTTGCCGAGGCCCTCATAGCGGGCGCACGTTTGCAAACGGCCCCAAGGTCGTGCTGCTGGACCTCAAGCTGCCCAAGGTGGACGGGATCGAGGTGTTGCGCCAGGTCAAGAATGATCCGCGAACCAAAGCGATTCCCGTGGTCATCCTGACTTCTTCGCGGGAAGAGAAAGACATGATCCATAGTTACCAGCTTGGGGTGAATGCGTACATCCAGAAACCCGTGGACTTCGAGCAATTCCGCAACGTGGTGAAGCAACTGGGCCTTTTCTGGCTGGTGGTCAACCAGCCTCCGCCGCCGTCGGCATTCAGCGGCAAGTAGGGTGCGGTACGGAGTGCACAGCGAGGCAGCTTCGACAAGGAGACGCGGGCCATGGGAAGCATAAGCAAACCGCCAGCCGGCAAGCCAAGCGCATCTTTGCGCCCCCTGCGGCTGCTCATCGTAGAGGATTCGCCTCCGGACGCAGAATTGACTGTGGCCACGCTCAAGCGAGCGGGCTATTCCTTGTCGTTCGATGTCGTGGATTCGCCGGAGGCCTTCCAGGCACGGCTCGCGCAGACCGATTACGACATCATCCTTTCCGACCACAATCTGGTTTCCTGGACGGGCTTTGACGCCCTCGAGCTGTTGCAAAAGTCGGGCAAGGATATTCCCCTGGTGGTGCTGACCGCCACGCTGGGCGACGAAGCCGCCGTGGACTACGTGAAGCGCGGCGCCGCAGACTACATCCTCAAGCACCGTCTGGACCGGCTTCCCGTCGCCGTGGGCCAAGCCCTGCAGGAGAAGGCCCACCGCGAGGAAACGGTTCACCTGCAGGAGCTGATTCTTGCGGGCAAGCGTGAATGGGAATTGACCTTTGACACCGTCTCTGACCCCGTGTTCGTTCTGGACGATGAATGCCGTATCCTGCGGGCCAACCGCGCTGCTGCAGAAACTTTGGGGCTGCAATTTTCCCAAATCATTGGCAAACACTGTTACGAAGTGGTTCATGGCCTGAGTGCAGAGCATCCGGATTGCCCGCACGTTCTCATGCGGCAAACCGGACTAGAAACCCGGCGGGATATTAAAGAGCCCCGGCTGAACAAGATCTTTCAGACGACCACCACTCCCCTCCGCGACCCGCGTGGCGCAATACGGGGGTGCACCCATGTGATGCACGACATTACCGACCGCCGGCGGGCCGAGGACGAGGTTCGCAAGCTGAACGAAGAGCTTGAGCAGCGCGTCCAGGAACGCACTGGCGCACTCGAACGCGCCAACCAGGAACTCGATGCGCGCCGGCGGGAAGCCGAGCGCGCGAGCGGGTTCAAGGACCAATTCCTCTCCACGATGAGCCACGAGTTGCGCACGCCGCTGAACGCGGTGCTGGGCTTTTCCGAGCTGCTGGCGGATGGGAACTACGGCCCGCTGAACGAGCGCCAACAGCGCTATGTCGGCCACATTCACAGCGGCGGAAAACATCTCCTGCGGCTCATCAACGACGTGCTGGACCTTTCCAAGATAGAAGCCGGACGGATGGAACTGGCCATCGAAAGCGTACCGATGGAATCCACGTTTGAGGACGTGCTCACCGACCTGCGGCCATTGGCCGACAAGAAGTCACAAATCTTTTCCGTGCATTGCGCGCCGGCCCTGACCGTTCGTGCCGACGCGATGCGCTTGAAGCAGGTGCTGATGAACCTGGTGGGCAACGCCATCAAGTTCACGCCGGAAGGCGGGCGCATATCGCTTCAGGCGCGGCCGGAAAACGGCGCGGTGCGCATCGAAGTGCGTGACAGCGGCCCCGGTATTCTGCTGGAAGAGCAGAAGCGAATTTTTGAAGCGTTTGTCCGTTTGCAAAAACCGGGCAAATCCTCGGAGGGCACCGGGCTGGGACTGGCCATCACGCAGCGGCTGGTGGATCTGCACGGCGGACACTTGGGCTTAGAGAGCGAGGCGGGCGAAGGGAGCTGCTTTTACTTCCAGCTGCCCTGCGCCACCAGCCGCATTGAGCCGGACGAAATGAAACCCGACGAAGAACTGCGGCTGGGCGGGCGCGTGCTGGTTGTCGAAGACGACCCGGTGGCGGCCCGGCTGATCGAGGTCCAGCTGCAATCGGAGGGCTTCGAGGTGTCCGTATGCGATCGACCGAACCGCGCGCTGGAACTGGCGGCCGAGCTGCAGCCTCGCGCGATCACGCTGGACGTGCTGATGAACCCGACCATGGGCTGGGAAGTGCTGGCGCAATTGAAAAACGATACGCGCACCAGCGCGATCCCCGTGATCATCGTCACGGTGGTGGACCAGCCGGCGGTGGGAGCCACGCTGGGCGCGGAGGAATATCTGGTCAAACCGGTGCAAAAAGAGGCGTTGCTCTCGGCGGTGCGGCGGTGCCTGCGCAAGCATCCGGCCGCGGACGGAGCGGGAAACATCCTCGTGGTGGAAGACGATACGCCGACCCGCGAAATGATCGCCGAACTGCTCCGCGCAGAGCAGTTTTCCGTGGCGACTGCTGCCGACGGGGCCGAGGCCCGCGCCGCAGTGGCCACGGCCCTGCCGCGCCTCGTGATCCTCGACCTTCTGTTACCAAAAGTGAGCGGCTTCGAATTGCTTTCGGAATGGCGGGCCGACCGGCGCACCGCGGAGCTTCCCATTTTCGTCCTGACCAGCAAAGACCTGAGTGCCGAAGAATTGCAATACCTCCAAGCCAACGCGAAATCGCTCTTCCGCAAACAGCAGGCCTGGAAGCAGGTGCTGCTGGAACAACTCCGCCAAGCCACCGGGCACCATGGCGGGAATATCAACTGAAAGCCAGCCGCCCCGGCAGGCCGCGAAGAAATCCCCCGCTCATTCGTGCCGCCTGTCCTTGCACGGTGAAGTTTAGTTCGTACAACGATGCGCGCTTTCTAAAGAGGCAATCGGAGGCGGGCCTGGCAGCCCGGGCGTGGAGCGCGATTCTCGACGGTAAGACTGCCGCCGTGGGCTTCGGCAATCTGGCGGGAAATCACCAAGCCAATGCCCGAGCCGCCGGGCTTGGTGGTGAAAAACGGCACGAACAAATTGGCGGTATTCGGCAGCCCGGGACCCTCATCCTCCACCAGCACTTCCAAGTAGTTGCCGTTCTTGCGCCAGCTGACGCTGACGGCGCCGCCGGTTTCGAGCGCGGCGTCGGCGGCGTTGCGCAGCAGATTGATGAGCACCTGCTCGAGCTGGTCGCCGTCCGCGCGAACCGTGAGGGCTGGTCCGGCCAGGACATTTACGGCGATTCGTGTCTCCAAGCCCGCCGCGCGGCACACCCAGTCCGCCAGATCCACCGGCTGCAATCGCGGAGGTGGGAGTCGCGCCAGGCGGGCGTAGGCGTTCATGAAGCGGTTCAGCGACTCGGCGCGCGCGCCGATGATGGTCAGGCCGTGCTGCAAGTCCGCTTCCCAGTCGGGCGGCCGTTCGCCGCGCCGCAGGACGCTCCCCAAACTTTCCGCGACGGACTTGATGGGCGCCAGCGAATTATTCAATTCGTGGCCGAGCACGCGGATCAGCCGCTGCCAGGCCTCGCGCTCTTCTTCACGCAGCGCGCGGCTCAAATCGGAGACGACCAGCAACTGGTGCGGCAGCCCGCCTTCGCGGAAAGCGCCGCGGCGCAAGCCCCAGCGGCCGCTGCCGCCCGCGAACGACCTCTGCACAGTGCGCGTGGGTTCACCCTCGAGGAACTCCGCCAGCCCCAACTCGCTTGCGCTGGAGCCGATCAGGCGTTCCTGGGGCCGGCCCAGGAGTCGCCCACCCGCGCGGTTCACCAGGCGCAGGCGGTGCTGGCCATCGAAGGTAAAAATGGCCACGTCGATTTCCGCCATTACGGTGCGCAGCAGCGCGGTGGCCTCCAGTTCGCCGAGGCGCTGATCGTGCATCGTCTGGCTGAGCGCGTTCACCTCGCGGGCCAATTCGCCGATGGAATCCTGGTTGCGGGCGCCGCGGGCGCGGATGGAGTAGTCGCCTTCGCGCAAAGCGCTCACCAGGTTGGCAAAGGTTTGCAGCAGCCGCACGATCCGCTCGCGCACCGAAAGCGCAACGCCCAGCCAGAAGCTCAGGATTACCAGCAACAGCGTCCATTGCGTCTTTGGCGCGTAGTCGCCAATCCATAGCAGGATCATTGCGGCCAGGACGGCGGGAAGCCCGGCCAGCAGAACCGTGTAGAAGATGCGCCTGTCGAAGGAAAGCTTCATAGGCCGTACTTCTGGATGCGGCGATACAGCCCGCTGCGGCTCAGGCCCAACGCGCGAGCCGCGTGGCTCACGTTGCCGGAGTGACGAGCCATGGCTTTCTGGATGAGAAAGCGCTCCACGTCTTCCAGGCTCATGTCCTCGAGCCGCGAGGCGCTTTCGCGGGCGGCGCGCAACCCCAGATCGCTGGCGCGAATGTGGTTTCCGAGAGCCAGCAGCACGGCGCGCTCGACGGTATGGTCGAGCTCACGGACATTGCCGGGCCAGGAATACTCCTGCAGAGCCTGCAGGGCCGCGGGCTCGAACGCCGCCAGCGGCTTGTTGTAGCGGCGCGCGTGCACGCCGAGGAAGTGCGTGGCCAGCCGAGGAACGTCGTCGCGCCGATCGCGAAGCGGCGGCAGATGAATCTCGATGGTGTTCAGGCGGAAGAAGAGGTCCTCACGAAAGCGTCCGGAGGAGACCTCGGCCTGCAAATCCGCGTTGGTGGCGGAGACCACGCGCACGTCGACGCGGCGCGTTTTGGACGAACCGACGCGCTCCATTTCCCCGATTTCGAGCACGCGAAGAAAACGCGCCTGGAGGTTCAATGGCACGTTGGCGATTTCATCCAGAAACAGCGTGCCGCCGTCCGCCATTTCAAAGCGGCCGACGCGGTCAGCGCGCGCGTCGGTGAATGCGCCTTTCACGTGGCCGAAGAGCTCGCTTTCGAAAACGCCTTCGGCCAGCCCGCCGGCATTCACCGTGACCAAAGGCTTGGCGGCGCGCTCGGAAAGCGCGTGCAGCGTGCGCGCCACCACTTCTTTGCCGGTGCCGTGCTCGCCGGTGATGAGCACGTTGGCGCTGGAGGGGCCCACGCGCGCCATCAGTTCTTTCAACGGCTGCATCGCCGCCGATTCCGCGATGAATGTGGGCAAGCCTTCCGCGCGCAGAAGGCGGTTTTCCGCCTCCAGGCGCTGCCCGCGGCGCAATGCGCGGCTCAACTCCACCTGCGTGCGCAACACGCTGAGCAGGCGAGCGTTTTCCCAGGGCTTCTGAATGAAATCGCGCGCGCCGCGGCGCATGGCCTCGACCGCGACTTCGACGCTGCCCCACGCGGTCATGACCACCACGGGCAGCGAGCTGTCGATGGTGCGAATGCGATTGAGCAGGTCCAGGCCTTCCTGGCCGGAGGTGGTATCGCGGGCGTAGTTCAAGTCGATGAGCACCACGTCGAACTCGCG
>CAZIWR010000019.1:9593-22770 GCA_964542805.1 uncultured Acidobacteriaceae bacterium | reverse complement strand
GACTGGAATTGCGTCCAGAGGACGTGCAGCTCGAGGCCTTCCGTGACGCGCCGCCAGAAGCCACGCGCCGCGCCGGGCTTGCGCCCCGCTGCTGGGGGCACGTAGCGTTCGTTCGGATTTGCTGGCGGCTTTTCGGGCGCAGCGTGCGTCGTGGACATCGCGCAAACATTATACGGCAGAGACCAGGAATCGAAGGGCTTTGCCGAATGTCGCTTATTGCATTTCGCTACTCGTCTTCGGGAAGGCGCAGCGAACCGCCGCGCTGGAGCTTGGAGAAGCCGAATTTGTCACGAAGGCGATCCGTGGCGCGGGCGAGTTTTTCCATGCGTTCGCGCCGGCCGGCGTCGAGCAAATCGAGCTGCGGCGCCGCGTGCTCAAATTGCGAAAGCGCCACACCGAGCAGGCGAACCTGTTGGCGACGGTCCCAGTTGTTTTCGAACAAAGCCTTCGTCGCAGCGAGGATGACCGCATCGAGGTCGGTCGGCTCGCGAAACGATTTGGCGCGGGTGATGGTCTTGAAACTCTTATAGCGGATGGTGAGCGTAACCGTGCGCGCGTAGAGGCCGGAATCGCGCAGGCGTTTCGTAGCTTTTTCGGCGAGATGGCAGAGCATGGAGTGCAGAGCTTCGGCGTTGTCCACGTCCTCGCCGAAAGTGTGGTTGTGGGAGATGGATTTCGGCTCGGCGTCAACGAAAAATTCGTAGGCGTCCTGGCCGCGCGCCTTGCGGTGGAGCGCGATGCCCCATTGGCCAAAGGCTTCTTCGAGTTTTTCCAGCGGCACTGCGGCGAGCTGCCCGACGGTCTGAATGCCCAGCGCGTGCAGACCGGCTTCGGTGACTTTGCCGATGCCGGGAATCTTGAGCACGGGGAGCGGCGCGAGAAAAGTTTCTTCCATGCCGGAAGGCACCCAGAGCAGGCCGCGCGGCTTGGCTTGGTCGCTGGCGACTTTGGCGACGAGCCGCGTCGCAGCCAGGCCCATCGAGGCGGGCAACTGCGTGCGCGCCCAAATTTCGCAGCGCAACTTGTGCGCGGCGGCCAGCGGCGGGCCGTGCAGGCGATCGGTGCCGGCGAGGTCGAGATAGGCTTCGTCCACCGAGGCCATTTCCACGATGGGCGAGTACTTGGCGAAGATGGTGGCGATGCGGTCGCTCCATTCCGAGTAGAGCGAATGGTGGCCGTCGAGAAACACCGCATGCGGGCAGAGCCGCGCGGCGGTGCGCAGCGGCATCGCGGAATGAATGCCGAATTTACGCGCCTCGTAACTCGCGGCGGAAACTACGCCGCGCTGGTCGGGGCGCCCGCCGACCACCACCGGCTTGCCGCGCAATTCCGGCCGCGCCAGCAGTTCGACGGAGACGAAGAAGGCGTCCATATCCACGTGCAGAATGGAGGAACCGGAGGGTAAGGATTCCGGCGCACCGTTGTGCGCAGGTTTCTTGGCGCGGTATGTGGCGAGTTTCGGCACGGAGATAGATTACGCGGACTGCGGGAGCATTTGTAGGGGCACGATCTGTCGCGCCGCTACGCGCGCTGAGCGGACAGGACGCGGGGGATGCCGGCCAGATCGTTCGTCACGCCGACGACGGCCCAGGTGGATGCGTCGCCGACGAGCGGGCGAATGCCGTCCAGCGCGCCGAAGCCGATTTCACAGACGAAAATTCCTCCGCTGCGCAGAAGTTTTCCAGCCTGCGCGATGAGTGGGGCGTACAGCTCGCTGCCGTGCGCGCCACCGAATAGGGCTTCGTGCGGCTCATGCTCGCGGACTTCGCGGGGCAGCTCTCGCTCTTCGTTGCGAGCAATGTAGGGAGGGTTGCTTACGATGAGGTCGAATGAACATGACCCATGATTTGCACCGGGTGATTCGTGCAGGAAATCATCGAGCAAATTGCATTCGTGAAACTCGATGCGAGTGGAAACACCGTGGCGAGCAGCATTGCGGCGGGCGATGTCGAGCGCAGTTGCGGAAATATCCGTGGCCATGACCGTGGCTTCAGGGAATTCTTTCGCGAGGGCGATGGCGAGGCAGCCGGAGCCGGTGCCCACGTCGGCGATGCGCAGCGCCCCGCCGGAGGCCGCACCCAACGATGTATTCCGCGCGAAGGAATGGCCGTGCTTCACGCTGAAGCGTTCCAATGCAACTTCGACGACGTGCTCGGTTTCCGGCCGCGGGATGAGCACGCCCGGCGCGACTTCGAACTCCAGGCCCCAGAATTCCTGCTTGCCAGTGAGGTACTGCGTGGGAGTGCCGGAGATACGGCGCGCAACCAGCGCGAAGTATTCTTGCTCCTGGCCGGCTTCGAGCGGCTCTTCGTGATGCGCGTACAGCCAGATGCGCTCGCGCCCGGTGATGTGCATGAGGAGCAGTTCCGCCGCCAGCGTGTGCGACGGCACGCCGCCTTCGCGCAGGCGGCGCATGGCTTCTTTCAGAGCGGAACGAATGTCCATGGGAATTGCCTGCTGTGCTTACGCCTCGACTAACTCCTGTTTCAGGCGTTCGGATTCGTAGTGCGTCACCAGCGCGTCCACCAGCGGGCCGAGCTTGCCTTCCATCACCTGATCGAGCTGGTGCATGGTGAAGCTGATGCGATGATCGGTGACGCGGTTCTGCGGGAAGTTGTAGGTGCGACTTTTTTCCGAGCGGTCGCCGGACTTGATGGCGCCGCGACGCTCGGCCACGATGGCCTCGTGCTGCTTTTCCATCTCCATTTCGTAGAGGCGTGTGCGCAGCACGCGCATGGCTTTGGCCTTGTTTTTGATCTGCGATTTTTCGTCCTGGATGGAGACGACCAAGTTGGTCGGCAAATGCGTGATGCGCACGGCGGAGTACGTGGTGTTCACGGATTGCCCGCCGGGGCCGGAAGAGCAAAACGTGTCGATGCGGATATCTTTGGCTTCGATCTTGATGTCGATGTCCTCGGCTTCGGGCATCACGGCGACGGTGGCAGCGGAGGTGTGCACGCGGCCCTGCTGCTCGGTTTCCGGGACGCGCTGCACGCGGTGCACACCCATTTCGTACTTCAGCTTGGAATAGACTTTCTTGCCGGAAATCGCGGCGATCACTTCCTTGAACCCGCCGAGGGTGCCGGCCGAACTTTCCAGCATTTCCACCTTCCAGCCCTGCGATTCAGCGTAGCGCGAGTACATGCGGAAGAGGTCGCCGGCAAAGAGCGAGGCCTCGTCGCCGCCAGTGCCGGCGCGAATTTCCAGAAGAATATTTTTTTCGTCGTTGGGATCCCTGGGAATCAGCAGGACCTTTAACTCGCGCTCCACCGCTTCCTTGCGTAGCTCAAGCGCGCGCTGCTCGTCGTGGGCGAGCTGCTTCATGTCTGTGTCTTGCGCTTCCATCAACATCTGCTGCGTGCCGCGCAGGCCTTGCTCGATCTGCTTCCATTCGCGGTAGCGCTCGACGATGGCCGACAGCTCGGCGTGCGCCTTGGCGAGCTTCTGGAAGCGCGCGGAGTCGTTGGTGAACTCCGCGGAGGAGAGCTGCGCGGTCATTTCCTCGTAGCGAGCCTCGATCTTGTCGAGTTTTTCAAACAGCGTCAGAGCAGCCATGGCAAAACCTCAAAAAAACGAAAATCGAAATTCGAAAATCGGGAAGAGGAATGCGGCGTCCCGTGAGGACGGGACTTGAGAAGGGTCAGCTAATAGAAGGGCGCGAACATCACAGTCTCAGGATAGCCGGATTCGCGACGGCTGTCAAAGCCTGTCATACGGAGTGTGCTCAGCGCAGTTTGGACAGGTCGAACTCAGCCCTCGAAACCTGACCTTCTGGAGATTTCACTTCCACGCGCAATGGCCCGGAGGAAACCTTTCCCGCGTCCAGTTCGAGATACACTTCGGCGCCGACAAGCCTCGATCCCTGTTCGGAAAAGACATAGACCGGCCAGCCGGTGACGGCAGTAGGCCGAATCTCTTTCTCCTGCTCGACGCGGAATTGGAACTTCCGCCACACATCCTCACGCACAACGAGCTGCGTGATGGCAGTCGCGAGATAAATGCGCACGATGATTTGTGGGGGTCGCTTGCGGTATTCCTCCGAGGCTTGCTGCCCCGAATAGCCGGGCAGCGACCGCCATGAGCGCAACGCGACCTGATAGAAGGGCGTGCGCACTTCCATTTCCGCGACCTGCCAGGGAGCGTTCGTCGCCGGAAGCCGCTTCACATATTGCGCGAGGATTTTAGCAGTGGACACGTCGCGCCGCTGGCCGAGGAAGTAGGCCTCGCGGACGGCCTGGGTGGAGAGCGGGTAGTCATAGGCCGCAGCGGACAGCGCCGCGAACAACACTAGAGGGAGGAGCTTCCATCTCATAGGTTGCTTCATCAATCGCCCCACGTCCTCATTCTCTCACTTGTTTGATGCAAGGAACAGATGCCCGGCGGCGCAAGCGAGACCGGGAAAGCTCAAAAGCCTCTTTAGGACTGCGCAAATGCACGGTGGATGCGGTAGAGCAGAAATGCCGTCACGGCACCGGCGGGAAGCGGCAGCCAGAAGGGCTGCTTGATTGCCAGCATGGGGCCCACGAGCACAAACATCAGTGCCATGCGCCACCATTCGACGACCATTTTGTTGGTCTGAACAGCGTTGCCCAGCCAGCCGAGGCCTTGCACCAAAGTTAGAAATAACGTCGCGCCGGCAAACATCCACGGCCAGGGCGCACTCCAGCGGAGGGCCACCGCCGCGCGGCGCAGCAGAAAAGCACACAGCAGCATGGGCAGCAGCGTGAGCATCACGGAGAAGAAAAACGTGACCAGAAAATCGCGGCCAATGTTCTCTCGCGGCGCACCGTGCAACAGGAAGTGCACATAGTAGGAGACGGCGAGAAAAAAGCTGCCTAACGTGATGGCAGCGAAATAGTAAGCGAGACTGCCGCGGCGGGTCATATGCGGCGCTGGATGTTGGGAAAATCCAGCCAGACTTTAACGCCGCAGAAGTGCGACCCTTCCGTGCAAATCGGCGTGGCAATGCCGGCGCGGAGATGGCACGGCGGGCCCAGAAAGCGTGCGAGTGCGGGATGCACGGCGCGAATCTGCGCCACCTCTTCCATGGAGGCCTGGTAAATCTCCTCCTGCGCGTTGAAGCAGGTGCGCATGGTCCATTTGTGCATCAGGTGCAGGAGCGAGCCGGACTCGACCAGGCGAATGGATTTGGCATTGGGCAAGAGATAGAGCGCGAACTCGGGCGGGACGCCGCGGTCGAGCAATTCGTTTTTTGCGGCCCAGGCGTCGGCCAGGGCGCGCTCGTACACTTCGCGGGCGCGCGGATTCTGCGCGATGAGCATGGGCAGAATGGCGTCGGGCGCGCGCGTATCGGAAAGTACGAGCAACGGGCGCGAGCCGGGGACCATGCGGTGTCGCTGGTCCTGACTATCGGCGGTGTGGCTGATTTTTTTGGCGAAGGTGTAATTGGCATGCTGCAGCGCGCGCATCATCGGGGCGTGCACGCCGATGTTGAGAGTCTGGAGGCGATAGGGATTTTTCGCGGGATTCAGCAAGCGGTCGAGCGCTTCGGCGTCAGAGCAGGCGCTGCGCGTAAGGCCGACGACAGCGCGATAAGCATCGGCCATAACGGGAATGGCGTTTGCGGAGTAGTCCACCAGCACGGAGGTTTTGCCGCCGAGGCGCGCGTCGAATTCGCGGGCGAAGGCCTCGCCGTCCGATTGCGGATCTTTCCATTCGGGCAACTCGTCCAGCGGCTCATTTTCGAGGCGGTCGAAGAATTGCGGGTCCACTTCGCGGACGCGGGCGACCATTTCGCCGACGACGAGCTTTGCTTCGCTGGGCGTGTCGCTGGCGGCCTGCATGCGCCATAGGCGATGCAGCACGATGCCAGAGAGCGTGTGCACCATGGTAGTGAAGGCGGCAACGGGGAGAACGTAGCGCGCGACTTCGATGGCGCGTTTTTCCGCTTGCGCTTCCACTTTTTTTACTCGCTTGGGATGCGACATGGCGCTGACGTGCCAGATGTCGTCGAGGATTTGGCGCGTGTCGGGCTTCAGCAGCGCGGTGAGCTCGCGGTAGTACTCCCACGCGCGAGCCACAGCGCGCTCGTAGATGGCGCGCTCCTCAGGGCCGAACTGCGGCGACGGCGGCGGCACGTAGGCGCGGGCCTGGTCGAGGCGCACGTAGCGCTGCGACTGCTGCTCGGAGTTATAGAAGGGGTGTGCGTGGAGAAAAGACCAAACAAATTGCCGGCTGACGTTTTCCAATCCGAATTCAAAGTGCGCGTGCTGGAAGACGGTGTGGTGCCCGCCGTAGAAGGTGGCCGCGCCGATGTTCAAGCGCTGCTTGTCGGTGATTTCTTCCGGGCCGATGAGGCGCGGCGAGTAGCAGGTGCGCGCGGCGGCAATGGCGGAATCGTAGGAATGCGAGAAGAAGTTGCGCAGCGTGACGCGGGGGAGCGCCGATTCGACCAAGTATTCCGGCGACGCGTCGGGTGACATGGATGATTGCGTGGCCATCCGCGGGGCATTGTACAACGCGTGCGGGAGAAAAATGTAGCGGCGGCCTAAGCGGCCGCCGGGGGCATTGCAAGCAGCGCCATTACTTCTTGGCGGCCTTGTCTTTTTCGAATTTTTCGTATTTGCGCTGGAAGCGCTCGACGCGGCCTGCGCTATCGATCAGCTTTTGCTTGCCGGTGAAGAACGGGTGACAGCTCGAGCAGATTTCCACGCGCATGATGTTGCCCTTGAAGGTGGAGCGCGTCTTGAACGTGTGGCCGCAGGCGCAGGCCACGGTGAGTTCGTGGTAGTCGGGATGAATGCCTTCTTTCATGGGGAAACTTCCTTTCGCCGGGCCGGTCTGCGCGGTTTGCCTTAAACGAGGGTGCTCCTGCCGCGTCGCTAGGCCACGGACAAACGTTGATTATACGCGAATCCGCTATTTTCACCAAACGCGCGAACGGGGTTCGCATGAGGGCTGGACGATCACACCTCCGCACGCTCCAGGCGGAATTGAGCCACCAGCATGAGCGCCAGACAGACGGTAAGCCAGCCAGCCACGGGGGTGAGCGAAAAACCAGCGGCGGAGTGGAAGGAGCGTTGCCACAGATCCACGAAAAAAGGGATGTGGATGTCGTACCAAAAGCGGAGCCACGCCCACAATCCCTCGTAGCACGCAAAGACAGCCAGGGCGAGAGCGGTGCCGTTTCGACTGTTGCGGGCCAGGGTGGTCATCAGGTAGGTGAGGGAGTAGAAGAGCAGGGCCAGCGTGCACAATGCGACGAGGGGACGAAGGAAGTCTCCGGGGCCTTGCACACGACGAGAGCCGAGACCGGCGAGTCGGAAGAGGTTGCTTACCAGCACCAGCACCACCATCTGCGCCGCGCCCAGGCCCCAGCTTGTCCACAGGAAGTAGCGCCGTGAGCGCGGGCGCGTGAGGAGAAAATCCGCCGTGCCTTTCTCAAACTCCATGCCCACGCCGAGCGCTCCCAGCACCAATCCGGCTGCGGGAACTACCCCCAGCATCGTGCCCAGCAGCGCATCGGCTGAAAACTGCCACACTACACGAGATTCCAGCGGCTTGGCGGCAATCCAGCCAAACGGGTCGAATTTCACGCAGGCGCAGTACGCGCCCACCGCTAGCAGGGCACCTAGGAAGACAAGGAATGGGCTGCGTGTGTCACGCCAGCATTTCCAGAGATACATGTTTCCTCCTTGCGAACGAGTTCGACAAATATCTCCCGCAGGCTGAGTGGCGAGACTTCGGTCACTGCAGCGCCCTGGCCGCGCAGGCCGGCGGCAAAGCCATCGGCGTCGCGCGACACGACGTAGCGGGAAAACTCGCCGTTGCGCGCGACCGCCACAACGGGCATCTGCCGCCCGGCGGGCAGGTCGCGTCCCGCAGCAATCACCAGCCGGTAGTGCTCGCGGATATCATCCAGCCGTGCCTCGAGCAACATGCGGCCTTCGTCCAGGATGCCCACCCAGTCGCAAATCTGCTCGACTTCGGCCAGGTGATGCGAAGAAAAGAACACGGTGCGGCCCTCGGAGGCCGTGTCTTCGGCGAGCAGTTTCAGCAGCGCGTCGTTCATGAAGGGATCCAGCCCCGCCGTGGGTTCGTCGAGTATCAGCAGATCCGCCGCTTGCCCCAATGCCAGCAGCAACCATACTTTGGCGCGATTGCCCTTAGAGAGCTTTGCGAACTTCTGGTGCATCGGGATTTCGAGCTGCCGCGCGCACTTCTCCGCTGCGGCGTCCGACCAGCCGGGGTAGAAGCTGCGCGTACAGCGGACCATTTCCGCGGGAGTGAGCTGGTCGTAGAGAGCCTTATTTTCGCCCACGAAGGCTACGCGGCGGAGAATGTCCAGACGCTGCTGCGCAACAGCCAGTCCAAGCACGCGGGCGCTGCCGGCGGTGGGCCGCGCCAGCCCCAGCAGCATCTTGATGGTGGTGGTCTTGCCGGCGCCGTTGCGGCCCAGGAAGCCGTACACGGCGCCGCGCGGTACTTGCATTTCCAAGCCGTTGACGGCCACCAGCTTCCCGTAATGCTTCACCAGTCCTTGGGTGACAATCGCATGTTCGCTCATGATTTCCCTCCCAATGCCTTCAACTCTTCCTCAACCAGCTTCACGATCTCCTCGGGCGAAAGGCGCAGTTGCGTTCCCTCGACGGCCACCTGGCGGGCCACGGGCCGCAGCCGGCGCACGCGCTCCGCCTTCAGCAATCCTGGCTGGCCGTCGGCGACGAAAGTGCCACCGCCCGGCACGGCCTTGATGACGGCGTCGCGCTCCAGGTCGAGGTAGGCCCGCGCGACAGTATTGGGGTTGATGCCCAGGTCGGCGGCCAGCTTGCGCACCGAGGGCATCGCGTCGCCGGCCTTGAGCGCGCCTGCGGCAACCGCGTGCTTCACCTGATTCTGGATTTGCAGGTAGAGCGGCACACCGGAGCTGGGGTTGACGTGCAGGAGCATACTGTACTAATACATCAGTGCGGCTGGTGTGTCAAGGGCTTTTTGGGCTACCGCAGGGGGCCGTGTTTACGCTTGCAGACATGGAGGCGTCGGTATAGCTTTTCTTCCATGCGCGTGAAGCTGCGGCTGGAATTTGATGCGGAGCCTGCGGGGCTGGAAATGACCGAAGGCGGGCAGCCCGGTGGCTACGTCAACCTGCGCGAAAACCCAGGGGCCATCGAGCAGATCGAGCCAGCGCGCCTTTACCGGCCTCTGCGCGGGATGCTCATGGCGTTGAACAGCGCAGAGTCCGAGTTTGCGAGCGTGGCGTGCCGCACGTGGACGAACGAAAATCCCGCCGCGGCAGAGGCGGCGGAGTTCGGGTCGCGTGTGGACGTGATCTTCTCCGGGCAGAAGCACAACTTCGAGCGCAGCACATACGTGTCGTTGGCCGAGGGCCTGCGCGAGTTGCTGGAGCGGGAATCCGGCGCAGACACGCTGGCGGCTGAGGTGAGCGTGCTGAGGTGCGAGTATCAGGGGTCGCGCAGCCAAGGCTATGCGCTGCGGCTTATGCTCGTCGGCCGCGGAGGCACGCCGGCGCAGGCTGAGCTGCGCTGGGGTCTGGGCGTCGCCCACCTGCAGCAGGCCCTACTCTTTCTTTCACGCGCGGTGCGGCAGCAGAAGGCGCGAGCGAATTAAGAATCGAAAAACTGGGGGGGGGAACGCCTCGCGTGTGTTACGCGCGGCGGGAGGGGTCGGCGGCGCGGTACCAGGCCACGAATTTATTCAGGCCGTCTTCGAGCAGCGTGGCGGGCTTGTAGCCGAGCAGGCGCGCGGACTTGGAGAGGTCGGCCCAAGTGAGCGGCACGTCGCCGGGCTGCAGCGGCTGTGGATCGCGAATGGCTTTCTTTCCCGTAACGCGCTCGAGCATTTCCAGCAGTTCATTCAGTTTCACTGGATGGGAGTTCCCCAGATTGAAAATGTCGAAGGGTGTGCCGGTGGCCGGTGGAGTGTATTCCACCGCGGCGAGGACGCCGGCGACAATATCGTCCACATAGGTATAGTCGCGGCCTGTGGAACCGTCGCCGAACATGGGCACAGGCTTGCCGGCCTCGATCAGCGCGGTGAATTTGTGGATGGCCAGATCGGGGCGCTGGCGCGGGCCGTAGACGGTGAAGAAGCGCAGGCAGATCACCGGAAGCGCGTAGAGATGCGCGTAGGTGTAGCCGAGCGTTTCGCCGGCCAGTTTGGTGGCCGCGTAGGGCGAGATGGGCTTCAGCTCGACGTGGTCCTCGCAAAAGGGCACAAGGCTAGCGGCGCCATAGACGGAGCTGGACGAGCCGAAAACGAATTGCTTGACGTGGAACTCGCGGGCCAGCTCGAGCAGATTGAGAGTGCCAGCCACGTTGACGCGCTCGTACAGGCGCGGCTGCTCGATGGATGGGCGTACGCCGGCGCGCGCGGCAAGATGAATGACGGCTTCAGGCTTGGAGCGGGCCACGACGTCGCGCAGGGCGTCATAGTCGGCGATGTCCACCTGTTCGAAGGCAAAGTGGCCGGCCGCTTGGACGTCCTTCAGGTTGGCGCGCTTCCACGCCGGCGGGTAGAACTCGTCGAGGTTGTCCACGATGGTGAGGTCGGCGCCCTGACGGAGCAGGGCCTCAGCGGCATGGCTGCCGATAAAACCGGCGCCGCCGGTCAGGAGGGTTCGTCTGGAATTCGCGCTCATCAGTCTGGCTCAGGCTTCGATCGCGCCGCTCACCGAGAATTAGGCGCAGTCGATGTTGGATAATGCGGGCACTGGGCGAAAGATGTATGACCGGCCCAAGCTCTGCAACGCAGTGGGCTCGGCAAGCACCATGCCCCAAGTCGCATTTCAATATCTTCGCTCGCCTGTCGATCAGGCCTTCGATTGCTGCGTCAAAACATAAGCGGCTGTAGCGATCGTGATCGCCAGCAGCATAAGCGCGCCCTTCATCAGAGTTTCGTACGTCAAGGTGTGGGAACCCTGCGTAAGCTCCTTGGGCATGGCGCCAACCATCGTCAGCAAGCGCCACACAACGGTAACGACCACCCCTGCGACCCCACCAAAATAACTCCACTTGCCGATGTGCTTTTCCATGCTTCCTCCTCCGTCTTGCAGCAATCGCTGCCTGGCTTCTTAAAGCCGGATCTGAGGCCTGGCACGACGTTGCGCGAGCAGCAGGAGCGGGTCGACTACTTGCGCCCAACAATTTCGACCAGGGCCTTTGCTGCGTACTCTGCCTGCTCGTTTGTCATCTCCGGGAATAGCGGCATGCTGAATACCCGATCCGAGGCCCGCTCGGTGTGCGGGAAGCTGCCGCGCTTGTGGCCCATTTGCGCATAGGCCTTCTGCAAGTGGACGGGCACCGGGTAGTGGATCGCCGAGCCCACCCCGCGCTTTTCGAGCTCCGCGCGAACAGCATCGCGCTCCTCGACCCAGACCACGAAAAGGTGATACACGGATTCATTCTGTGGATCGTCGCAGGGAATCTCGACGCGCGCTCCCGCGAGCCGCTTTCGATACAGCGCGGAGATTTCCTGCCGGCGCTTGGTCCACGTGTCCAGATGCCGGAGCTTGACTCGCAAAACCGCGCCTTGAAATCCATCCATGCGGTAGTTGTAGCCGACATAGTCGTGGTAGTAGCGCGCGGCCTGCCCGTGGTCGCGCAGAATCCGGCAAAACTTTGCTATCGCATCGTCGTTCGTGGTGAGTGCGCCGCCCTCTCCGTAGGCGCCGAGGTTTTTCCCCGGGTAGAAGCTGAACGCCGCCGCCTTGCCAAACCCTCCGATCCGCTGACCGCGATAGCGAGCGCCATGCGCCTGGCAGGCATCCTCGATCACGGAGAGCTTGTGGCGCTCGGCAACGGCCAGGATCGTTTCGAGATCGGCAGGCCGGCCGTACAGATGAACTGGAATCATGGCCTTCGTCCGGGGCGTGATGGCTTTCTCAATTAACTGGGGATTGATATTCGCCGTTGCTGGATCGATATCCACGAAAACAGGATTCGCTCCTGTGTAGGAGATGGCCTCCGCTGTGGCGATGAACGTGTTCGGCGTGGTGATGACCTCGTCGCCCGGGCCGACACCTGCAGCGAGCAAGGCCAGATGCAGTGCACTGGTGCCGGTATTGAGCGCGATACAGTGTTTCACGCCGCAGTAGCCGGCAAACTCCTGCTCAAACTTGTCGACTTCCTCACCCAAAATGAACGCGGTGTTCCTGCACACCCCGTCAAGAGCTGCGAGCAATTCATCGCGCAAGACCGCATACTGCATTTTCAGATCGAAGTAGGGCACATTCATCGGCTCGTATGCTCCTCAGATATCAGGAAAAACAGTGCGAAGAGACGCCCAATCGAGCGACAACACAGACTAAGTCCTCAGAGGCTCACTGTCAACGCGCCGCACCAGCCACATCTAAGAAACAGATCCATCGCGCAATCTACTTCCCCAGCTTGTATCTCTTTTCAATGTTGAGTGTGCCCGCAGAATTGCGGAATGCACGGTCGCCCATCGGAGGTTCTTAATCAACCATGCGAAGGTTTGAGACTCCATGGCTCGGCCGGGGACGCTGCCTCGACCCGGTTCATTTGCTAAGGAAGGATGACCTTCAACTCGTTGGAGAGGATGCTCTCGATACCATCTGCATCCACCGCAGTCGCTACATAGAAGTACGTATTACCGGCCTGCGCGGTGCTGTCGGCATAGTTGGTGCCCGGAATCACGGACGCATTCAGCCGCACATATGATAGGCCGCTCACGGTCGAACGATACACATTGTACCCGACCACGACGGAAGTGCTCGCATCCCAACTCAGACTTACTCCGACCGTTCCGGTCCCGGTGAGCGACAGGGTGGTTGGCGAGTTGGAGGCGTCACTGACGAACGAAACGCTGCCCGAAGCAACTCCTGCGCTTGTCGGCGCAAACCTTGCCGTAAACGTTGTGTTCTGTCCCGCATTGAGCGTCAAGGGAAGCGCCAAACCGCTAATGCTGAATAGTGCTCCCGTTACATTGGCCTGCGAAATGGTCAGAACTCCGCTGCCGACATTTGTGAGCGTCACAGTCCGGGTGAGATTGCTCCCCACCAGGACACCGCCAAAGTCAATGCCCACCGGATTGATCGCCAATTGCCCCGGTGGCGGCAGCACTCCATTGCCCGCAAGCGACACCGTCGGGTTGTTGGTCGCCGTGCTGGTCAGCGAGATGGTTCCCGCCACTGCTCCCGTCACCGCGGGCGCAAAGCGCGCGGTAAACGTGCTGATCT
>CAZIWR010000019.1:0-9493 GCA_964542805.1 uncultured Acidobacteriaceae bacterium | reverse complement strand
CGTTGCCTACGACGATGCTGCCGAAGTTGAGGCTGGACGGGTTCGTCGTCAGCGTACCAACTGGTGTGGCTATGCCATTGCCTGAGAGCGAGACAGTTGGGTTGTTGGTCGCCGTCGTGGTCAGCGAGATGGTTCCCGCTGCTGCTCCCGTCACCGCGGGCGCAAAGCGCGCGGTAAACGTGCTGGTCTGCCCCGGGGTCAGCGGTGTCTGCGGCACAAAACCGACAACGCTGAATCCGGCGCCGGTGGCCACGGCGGCGGTCACGTTGACGTTGAAATTGCCCGTGTTCGTCATCGTCACCGTCTGGCTCGCGCTGCCCCCCCCCACGGTTACATCGCCAAAGTTGACCGTTGAGGGACTCAGTGACACCGTGAGCACCTGCGCAACGCCAGTGCCCGCCAGCGTCACCACGTTCGGGGTATTCACGGCTGTGCTGTTGATGGTGATGTTCCCAGCAAAGGCCCCACCCGCAGCGGGCGTGAATTGCGCGGTGAATGACACGTTTGCGCCCGCAAGCAGCGTCAGCGGCAACCCCGGCGGGGTGATACTGAAGCCTGCCCCGGTGACCGCCATGGAGAGTACATCAACCAAAACTCCGCCAGTGTTCGTCAAGGTGATGGACCGGGTGTCGGTGTTGCCGACGACGATGCTGCCGAAGTCCAGGTTTGATGGGTTGACGTTGAGCAGCCCAGGCGCCACACCGTTCCCCGCCAGCGAAACCAAAGCCGTGGGCGCGTTGCTGAGCAGAGAGACGCTACCGGCAACCGCCCCTGCCCCCCCCGGTGCAAAGTTCACGCTGAAGGGAGGAGCGCTCTGATTGGGCGTGAGAGACAGAGGCAAAGCGAGCCCGGTGACGCTGATCCCCGCACCCGTCACCGGCGCCGACGTAACCGTCACATTTGAATTCCCCGTGTTCGTCACCGTCACCGAACGGGAGTCCGTAGAGCCAACCACGACGTCGCCGAAATTGATGCTTGTTGGGTTCACCGTCAACTGCAGCACCTGTGCCACGCCGTTCCCCGCCAGCGACAGGGCGGTCGGCGAGTTCGAGGCGTTGCTGACCAGCGACACGCTCCCCGCCACGACCCCCGCACTGGCCGGCGCAAACCGCACCGTGAAGTTGCTGGTCTGCCCCGGCGTCAGCGTCAGCGGCAACACCAGCGGCGGAGTGACGCTGAACCCTGCTCCTCCGGTCACATTGGCCGCGGTCACCGTCAGGTTCGCCGCCCCTGTGTTGGTCAGCACCACCGATTGCGTGCTGCTGTTACCCACGATCACGTCGCCGAAGTTGATGCTCGTCGGGTTAATCGTCAGCGTGCCGAACAGCGGGGGCACGCCGTTTCCTGCCAGCGTGACGCTGGTCGGCGAGTTTGTCGCGTTGCTCACCAGCGACACGCTACCCGCCACGGCGCCTGTCGCTGCCGGCGCAAACCGCGCGGTGAAGCTGCTGGTCTGCCCCGGCGTCAGTGTCAACGGCAAGGTCAGCGGCGGGGTGATGCTGAATCCTGCCCCGGTCACGTTGGCCGCCGTCACCGTGAGGTTTACGTTTCCTGCGTTGGTCATCAGCACCGACTGCGTGCTCGTGCTCCCCACCGCCACATTCCCAAAGTCGATGTTCGTCGGGCCGACCCCCAACTGCAGCACCTGTGCCACGCCGTTCCCCGCCAGCGACAGGGCGGTCGGCGAGTTCGAGGCGTTGCTGACCAGCGACACGCTCCCCGCCACGACCCCCGCACTGGCCGGCGCAAACCGCACCGTGAAGTTGCTGGTCTGCCCCGGCGTCAGCGTCAGCGGCAACACCAGCGGCGGAGTGACGCTGAACCCTGCTCCTCCGGTCACATTGGCCGCGGTCACCGTCAGGTTCGCCGCCCCTGTGTTGGTCAGCACCACCGATTGCGTGCTGCTGTTACCCACGATCACGTCGCCGAAGTTGATGCTCGTCGGGTTAATCGTCAGCGTGCCGAACAGCGGGGGCACGCCGTTTCCTGCCAGCGTGACGCTGGTCGGCGAGTTTGTCGCGTTGCTCACCAGCGACACGCTACCCGCCACGGCGCCTGTCGCTGCCGGCGCAAACCGCGCGGTGAAGCTGCTGGTCTGCCCCGGCGTCAGTGTCAACGGCAAGGTCAGCGGCGGGGTGATGCTGAATCCTGCCCCGGTCACGTTGGCCGCCGTCACCGTGAGGTTTACGTTTCCTGCGTTGGTCATCAGCACCGACTGCGTGCTCGTGCTCCCCACCGCCACGTCCCCGAAGTTCATGCTCGTCGGGTTTACGCCCAACTGCAAAACCGGCGCCAGCCCATTGCCAGACAGAGAAACTGTGGTGGGCGAATTCGTAGCATCACTGACCATAGAGAGGCTACCAACAGCAGCTCCCGGAGAAGCGGGGACAAATTGCACGTTGAAGGAACTGCTTTGCCCGGGGGAGATCGCCAGAGGAAGAGTCAGACCGCTCGTGCTGAATCCTGCTCCGCTGACCGTTGCTTGGGTGACTATCACGACAGAACCGCCCGTGTTCGTCAGAGTAATCGCCTGTGTGCTGCTGCTGCTCGCGACCACATCGCCGAAGTTAATGCTCGACGGGTTCACGGTGAGCTGACTTGGAGACGGAGCGATGCCGTTGCCCGAAAGCGCAAGGGTCGAAGGAGGATTGACCGCGTTGCTGGTGAGCGTGAGGGTGCTCGTGGCATTCCCCGCAGCTTGTGGGGTGAAAGCTACCGAGAAGCTGCGCTTCTCGCTCGGCGCGAGAGTAAGGGGAGCCGTTAGACCGGTGACCGTGAAACCGCTCCCGATTGCTACGATACTCGTGATGTTCAGAGTAGCGTTGCCCGTGTTGGTGAGAGTGGCAGGCTGGGAGTTGGTGCTGCCCACGACGACATCACCAAAGCTGATTCCGGCGGGGTTCAGGGTAGCACGGGGCGACGGGGGATCCGCCCCAATAACCGCGATAGGACTTCCGCTTCCCGATGGGTTGACCGTGAACTGCGTCGGAGGACCTGTCGGACCGCCGCCACACCCTGCAGTTAGCAGACTGAGCGATAGGAGAATCACGCAAAGTCCGCGCGCAGCGTGACGCGCACGACCATACCCTTGGGAACTCCCTGGGCGAACAAAGACCATTAGCAGCCCCGATCTACGCTAATGATTCTTACACGGAAAAACTAAAAAGACCATCTCCCACTCCTTCAACTGGCTTGAATGGGTAAACACGCTCGGGACACGCCCGCGAGGGCACGGTTCGTATGTTCCGAACACATAGCCGAAAGCAAAATGAGGAAACAACGAAAGACGAGCGAGTGGGGCCTTCGCGATTGGACCCACGAAGTCCGCAACAGTCCCATCCCATGGCAAGACATCGCTCTTTCCAGCCGCCTATCGATTGGAGGATTCCAGGTTCCACGGAGAACTAACGCTTGAGCACGGTGTTCCAGACGGACGTCCCCCCTCGCGAATTGTACCCCATCTTCCCGCACCTAACATAGGCCGAGCCCGCCTTTAAGGAAAAGAATGAGGAAAAGAATGATGACAGCCTCTCCTCATGATCCTGAAACACGCAGCAGGTATCATGCAAATCATCTTGGCCATGCCGGCCGTTTATTACAGGGCTGGTCGAGAGGTGGCAAATGACAGACTCTTAGACCGCAATTCGCCTGCAATAACTTGATTCTTTGGGACCTATCCGAAAGCACTCGGCTCAGAATCGCCAGCAGTCGATTAGGATCGACAGTAACCGTAGCGACCCCGCTTGCGAGGAAAGGCGGAATCCAATTGGGAAAATATGGAAAACGCTTTCACACGCCGGATGCTGGCCAGCCTCCACGAGCCTAGCCTTCTCCGCGTGGCTTCTTTCCTAACATACTAAAAGAAAATAGCTTACATACGTGATTTGCGCTTGTTATGGTACCAGCCACAGTTCGGATTTATGGCAGATGAATTGCTTCTAATCTTAGCGTATTGGCTCTGAAAGTTGATCGTGGATACAAGACTGCGTAGCTTTATTTAAGTGGTAGATAAACAAGAGTTTAGATAAAATACACCATGGGAATGTCGTCACTCCAAATCGAGCCCTTACCGAAGGATGCAAATGCGCGCCGCCTTGCAAGGCGTGGGACCCGAAATCAGGTGGCCCTAGACGACCGCCAGCTGGGACTCTTTTCTGAGGAATCATTCCTCGCACTGCTGGCCCTAGAGAGAAAGAGGGCCGAGCGATCGCGCAAGCCCTTTGTGGTGATGCTCGCGGACTTGGATGATGCCCTCGGAAGCTCCGAGCCGGGAAGGGTTCTGCGACAGGTTGTGGAGGGGTTGGGCGCATCCACGAGAGATACCGACATCACGGGCTGGCACTCCGCTGAGTCTGTGATCGGGACCATCTTCACCGAGGTGGGCAACCTGGAGAACGGCACAATGGACAAGATGCGGGACAAAGTCAGTTCCGCCTTGAGCCAGCGCTTGTCTCCTGAACTCTTCAACCGGATCCAGCTTTCCTTCTACCGTTTCCCGGAGGAGTGGGGCCGGCACAAGCCGGGCCAGCGTGGCACGCGCCGTTTGTATCCAGACGTTGTCGAGCAACATAATTCCCGCAAGTTTCCGCTTCTCCTGAAGCGTTTGCTGGATATTGCCGGAAGTATTGCTGCCCTGATTCTCTTCTCCCCGTTGTTCCTTTTGATCTCGCTGGCGATCAAACTGACTTCAATGGGCCCTGTCTTTTTCCGGCAGGAGCGCGTCGGGAAACATGGCGTGCCGTTCGGGTGTCTGAAATTCCGCACGATGCATGTCAATAACGACCCCAAGATTCACCAGGAATACGTGGCGAATCTGATTCGCGGCGATGCCGCTCCGAACGGTGAAAGCGGCGTGTTCAAAATCGCGAACGACCCGCGCGTTAATTCCGTCGGCCAGTTTCTCCGCAAGAGCAGCTTGGACGAATTGCCCCAATTCATCAATGTGCTGAAGGGCGAGATGTCGTTGGTGGGGCCACGGCCTCCGATCCCCTACGAGCTGGAAGCGTACGATTTGTGGCACCGCCGGCGCGTCCTGGAGGCAAAGCCTGGCATCACCGGTTTGTGGCAAGTGAAGGGCCGGAGCCGCACCACATTTGACGAGATGGTTCGCCTGGATCTTCAGTACTCCCGGACCTGGTCGCTCTGGTTGGATTTCAAGATTCTTCTTGAAACCCCTCGAGCGGTTTTCTCCGGCAAGGGCGCTCTCTAGTCTCTGGACCAACTGGCACTTCCGTTCTTCGCGATGAGTGGTTCACACTGGATTGTGGGGGCGTCCCGAAGCAACGGGGCGCCCCCACAGTTGTTTTTGGGGCCGGAAGAAACCTCGATGAGCGCGGATGAGAAGGACGAAGGATAAATAGGGCGCAAAGTGCCAGAGTTGCAGGGACGAAGAACGAAGAGAGAACGTCTGCCCGAGAAAAAGCGCTGGCCCTCAGGATGACGGCGCGTGACAAGGCGGCGAAAAAGAGGGCAGACTGATAGCGCGAGTGAGGGCATGGAGTGGGAAAGCGGCGAGCGCGGAACAATCGCAGACAAACAGCGGGGGTACGGACGTACCGAACGAACTGGTACACCCCTACCATTGATGAGAGAGGTGGCGGATGCGAAGATGGGAGCGTTGCAGGAGCGCACTGCGACGCAGGTGGATGCTGAGTTCTGCAGAGAAATGTTCCTGCTCTCCCGCGCGAAACGGTGTGAATGCTTGGGGAGGGTGTTGCAAAGGCCGTCCTGATGCGGCAATGTTCATCCATATCCATTGGCGAGTAAGGGGCGAGTAAGGGCGGAGAAAGGCAACGATGATCCGCATTGGCGTAATCGGCTACGGCTACTGGGGCCCCAACATTGTCCGGAACTTTTGTGGTCTCGATGGGGCCCGGGTGCTGAAAGTATGTGACCAGAGCGAGAAGGCGCTGAACCGCGTCATGCAGGCTTACCCCAGCATTGAGACCACCAAGAACGCCGCAGAAATTGTCGCGTCGCCGGATATCGATGCCGTGGCCGTGGTCACGCCCGTTTGGAGCCATTACGAGCTGGCCAAGGCCGCGCTCGAAAATGGCAAGCATGTTTTTGTGGAGAAGCCGTTCACTTCCACAAGTGCACAGGCCCAAGAGCTGATCGAGCTCGCCGAAAAAAAGAATTTGAAAATCATGGTGGATCACACCTTCTTGTTCACCGGAGCGGTCCGAAAAATTCAGGAGCTGATCGATGGAGGAGTGCTCGGCGAGTTGTATTACTACGACGCTCTGCGAGTGAACCTGGGCCTTTTCCAGCACGACATCAACGTGATTTGGGACCTCGCGCCGCACGACCTGTCCATCATGGACTATTTGATCAAGGAGAAGGCGGAAGCGATCGTGGCCACCGGGGAGCGGCATTTGAACGGTCTCGAGGACGTGGCGTTCATCACCGTCTACTTCCCGCAGAACGTCATCGCCCACATCAACGTTAACTGGCTCTCCCCCGTGAAATTACGCACCACGCTGATCGGCGGCGAGAAGAAGATGCTGGTGTGGAACGACCTCGAAGCCGACGAGAAGATCAAGGTCTACGACAAGGGCGTAAAGAAGGTGACGAACCCTGAGCGCGTGCACGACATGCTGGTCAGCTATCGCACGGGCGACATGTGGGCGCCGCAGGTGGAGCGGACGGAGGCATTGCAAGTCGAGATGCGCTACTTCCTGGATTGCATCCAGAGCAACAAGACGCCGTTCAACGATGGTCATGCTGGGCTGCGAGTGGTTAGAATGCTGGAAGCTGCGGATAAGTCCGTGAGGAGCCGAGGAGCCGCCGTCCAACTGTGAGCGAATATCTCTCGATTGCCCCGGACGTCAAGCTGGGAAAGAACGTCCAGCTTGCGAAATTCATCAATCTCTATGGCTGCGAGATCGGCGACGAAACCAAAATCGGCACCTTCGTCGAGGTGCAGAAGAATGCCCGCATTGGCCGCCGCTGCAAAATCTCGAGCCATACGTTCATCTGCGAAGGCGTAACGATCGAAGACTGCGTCTTCATCGGCCACGGCGTAACCTTCATCAACGATTCCTATCCGCGCGCCGCGAATCCCGATGGCACACTCCAAATCGAAAAGGATTGGAAAGTCGAATACACGCTGGTGAAAAAAGGCGCGTCCATCGGCTCCGGCTCGACAATCCTTGCCAACGTGACCATCGGTGAAAACGCCATCGTCGGTGCCGGCAGCGTGGTCACCAAAGACGTCCCTGCGAATACCATCGTCGCGGGGAACCCCGCGAAGGTATTGCGTTCGGTCGCAGAGCCGAAGGCGAAAGATTGACGCGCCTGCTGAAGGCGCCGTCTGCTGAGATTGCCTCCCTTTGCGTACCGCAAGAGGGATAGTTTGTCGCCATTGGCAGCGGGAGCGGCAAGATAGGATTGTTACTTTTTCTGCACGCACGACCGACAAAGGGCCGAGTTCAAGATTGACCTTTCGCGCCCGTAAGCTCATTATTCCTCAGATGGATTCAGTGGAAGCCGGGAGGCACGAACTGCTGGAAAGGTGGGAATAAAATTTCACTATTAAGGCATTCCCTTGTACATATCGTGGTTGATGCCTGTTTGCAGCGCTCAGGACCACAAAGATTAGAATGTTCTAACCGATTTGAAAACAGTGGTATCGGGACACGAGAGCGAAGACTGTACTAGGCTAAAGCATTGCATATGTTGGCAGATAAATTGCGACTGGTAACATGTACGGGAAGAATGGGACAAAAATGGCGGTAGCTCATCTAAACCTCGAAGCAGTGACTGCGACGATAAGCGAGCCACAGGTGCTTCCTTGGTATGCATTAAGGGTCAGAAGTCGCTCCGAACAAAGCGTGGCCTCATACCTGGGCAATCAGGGGCTCGAGGCATTCCTGCCGACGTACGAGGACACGCGCAGATGGTCAGACAGGCTTCGCCGGGTCGAGCTGCCACTGTTCCCTGGATATTTGTTTTGCCGCTTCGACCTCCTCGACCGCCTTCCGATCTTGAAGGTGCCCGGTGTCATTCACGTGGTGGGAGTGGGAAGACAGCCGGTCCCCGTCGACGATGCGGAAATCGCGGCCGTCCAGATGATCGTTCGCTCCGGCTTGCCCCGGCAGCCATGGCCGTACTTGCAGATTGGACAACGAGTGCGCGTCGAAAGTGGTGCCCTCTCAGGTCTGGAGGGTGTCCTTCTCAGCCTGAAAGGGGAACACCGCGTGGTTGTGTCCGTCACCCTCCTGCAGCGCTCGGTCTCTCTGGAGATCGATGTCTCTTGGGTACGGCCTATTTGCTTTCCTGTTTCCGCGGCTATTTGTCCCTTGTCTAGGCCTGTCAACGCGTAATCTGGACTTTGTGGCTTAAGCTTGGGAGTGCACTAGTTTCGCAACCAAGTTTCCGCCCAGAGAATCCCCACTCCAACACAATCCTCATTTGCAATTTGCACCGTGCGACACATCAAAACAATCCAGGATGTAGTCGACTGGGGTCTTTGCATCGGCTGCGGAGCCTGCTACTACGCCTGCGACAAGGCGGCAGTAACGTTGGTCAACGTAGAATCCGTCGGAATACGTCCACGGTTCGATTCGGCCTGCGCCTCTTGTACGCGTTGCCTGCTCGTCTGCCCAGGCAACACGGTGGACGGGAACCTGACCATCGGCGCCGTTGCCAAACAGACAAAGGCCGATCACGAGTTTGGTCCAAGCTTGGAGATTTGGGAAGGATACTCAGCAGATCCCGAGATTCGGTTCCAAGCATCGTCCGGCGGACTTCTGTCGTCGATCGCGCTGTATTGCCTCGAGAAGGAGAGCATGAGATTCGTCCTGCACACGGGCATGGATCGAGAGAAACCATGGCTGAACCGCACTGTGCAGAGCAGAAATCGAGCCGAGTTACTCTCGCGCACCGCGTCGCGCTACGCGCCCGCCTCTCCCTGCGACGGACTCGGCGCGATTGAGCAGAGCGATGGGCCGTGCGTTTTCATCGGCAAGCCGTGCGACACGGCAGCAGCCTCCATGGCGCGTCAGCAAAGCCCCTCCTTGGACCGGAACCTCGGCTTGGTGCTCACGTTCTTTTGTGCGGGGACGCCCAGCACGAAAGGGACCCTTGATCTTGTAAAGTCCTTGGATGTGAGGCTGGAGGACGTGAAAGAAGTGCGCTACCGCGGCGAGGGCTGGCCCGGGCGCTTCAAGGTTCGATTTGGCTCGCCTGTTCAGGAGCGATCTTATACTTACGGGGAGTCCTGGGGGCAGCTGACGAGTTACCGCCCCTTGCGCTGCCACCTGTGTCCTGACGGCTTGGGCCGAGTGGCAGATATCGCCTGTGGCGATGCCTGGGAGAATCTGAAGGAGGACAGCGATCCAGGCCGATCCATCGTCATCGTTCGGACGCGGCGCGGACAGGATATCCTCCACCGCGCGCGCGAGGCGGGATACGTGGAGCTGAAGCCTGTAGACGCATCCAATGTCCTCGCTGCGCAACCCAGCCTGCTTGCCCGCCGCCGGGAGATCTTCGG
>CAZIWR010000018.1:0-23920 GCA_964542805.1 uncultured Acidobacteriaceae bacterium | reverse complement strand
TGACGATGATTTCCTTGCGGCGGCCGGTGATGTAGAGGCGGCCCGCGGGGTCGAGATAGCCAAGGTCACCGGTGTGCAGCCAAGCGTCGCGGAGCGTTTCGGCATTGGCGTCGGGGCGGTTGAAGTAACCCTGCATGACAATGTCGCCGCGGATGCAGACTTCGCCGTCGTGTGCGCCGTCTTCGGCGGATTCATCGGGCGGAAGAATCTTGAGCTCCACGCCCTTGAAAGGCCTTCCCACGGCGGAGACGTGCGGATCGCCGAATTCCATGAGCGTGGCGGCGCCGGAACATTCTGTGAGGCCATAGGCCTGGAGGATGTCCACGCCGAGGTCGAAGAGGTCGCGGCCGATGGCGGCATCAAAACGCGAGCCGCCGGTGACGAAGAAGCGCATGTGCGGGCCGAACAGCGCGTGCACCGGCCGGAAAAATTTTTTGCCGAGGTTGAAGCCCGGGCCGCGACGCAGCGCACCGTTCAAGCGCAGCAGGCGGCGGAAGAGAAAGCGGCGGATGGGGTTGGAGGCAGCAACCTTTTCCATCACGCGCTGGTGGATCAGGTAGAAGAACTGCGGGACGCAGACGAGGACGGAGATGCCGCGGTCACGGAGCGCGCGGAGCAACTCGGTGGTGTTGAGCTGCTCGAGATAGACGACTTTGGCGCCGACGCAGAACGGCAGCATGAGGTTGGCGACCTGGGCGAGGGCGTGGAAGAGCGGAAGAACCCCGAGCAGGGCGTCGGACTCGGAGATGTGGACGCGGTCGAAGACGGCGTTGGCCTCGGCGAGAAGATTGCCGTGGGTGAGCACGACGCCCTTGGGGTCGCCGGTGGTGCCGGAAGAATAAAGGATGACGGCCGGGTCGGCGGAGGTGGCCGGACACGGGAAGCTGGGCGACCTTCCGAGCTCGCCGACAAAAGGTTCCCAGGTGGTCAGGTCGCCCGCGGCGCCGTGCAACAGGATGACGTCCACGGAAGAGCGCGAGGAAGCGATGGCTTCGCCGACGGCGGCGAGAAAACGCGGGGTGACGAAAATCAGCTTGGCGCCGGAATCACGGAGAAGAGCGGCGATCTGCTTCGCTTTGTAGGAGGTGTCCAGAGGAACGGGGACGGCGCCGAGGCGTTGCACTCCGAGATAGGCAGCCACCCAGCGGAAATCGTTGTCGGCGAGGATGGCGCAACGCTCCCCGCGGGCAATGCCGCGGGCGTGGAGCGAAGCGGCGACGGATTCCGCGGTGCGATACAACTCTTCAAACGTGTGGGAGTCCACACGGTCGGGGTGCTGCACTTCGACAGCGGTGCGCCCTGCGAAGCGCCCGGCGATTTCGGCAAAGCGCTGGTAGAAATTCTGCGTAGCCCCGAAGGCGTGAGGTCCCATCAATTGGAGATTAGTCCTGAACGCAAAAAAGGGGAAGAGGGAAAGAAAGTAGAAGAGTTTCAGAGTGGCAAAGTTACAGAGTGACAGAGGTAAAGAACCGGAAGGATTTCAAATATGAAATTTGAGCTTTGAAATCAGGAAACGATCAAGCGTCCAGCACGAATCATTCATCAGTGGTTTTCTTGGCGGTGGCGGAGGGGTGGAGGTCCATCAGGGCTTTACGAGTGGTGCTGAGGGTGAAGGCGAGGGATTCGCGGGGAACGCCTTCGACGAACGGCCGGATGACCCAATCGAGGATTACCGGGATGTCGCGGGAAAGGGTGACGGATTCGAGTTGGATGTACGTGCCGCCGTCGCGCTCCAGGTAACGCCAGTAGGTGTGCAGTCGCCAGAGGTAGCCGCTATCGTTGCCGACCGGCTTTTCCGGGCCGTCGGGCTTGTCGTGGTCTTCGGCCTGGGCAATGCGCGTGGTCCACGTGCGAGTTTGCAAGCGGTGCGCGTCAATGGGAATGTAATGGACCTCGTGCTCGGTGTTGTGGACGGTGGTGACCAGGGCCTTCTTCTTGTAGAAACGAAAAAAAACTCTGAAGTCATTGCCGTTTCGAAAAAGGATTTTGGCCTGCATGACGTCGGGTTTGTAGATTTCCGCATGGCGGCCGTACTGCTGGGCGAGATCGATGGTCTGCTGCAGCGTGACGCCAGGGACGAACACCGTGCCGATCCAGTGATGGATGAGCGAGTCGCCGTCCTTGATGGGCTGGCCGTTGTCAAAAGTCCGCATTTTTTCGATGACTACTTCGCCGCGGCGCAAGTGAAGGTAAGCCGCCGCGCGCGCAGGCTCGGCGAGAGAGTCCACCCAGAGAAAGGGGTCAGATTTCTGGAGTTCGGCGTCAATGCGCGCTTCCGTGAAACGGACATAACGGTCGAAGGTTTCGACGGATTTCTTTTTGAGCTCGGCAGCAGGAGCAGGCGGAGCCAGCAGGCTGGCGCAAACCAGCGCGGCGGCCAAGCGTCGTAGGCTCAGGCGTCGAGCGGTCATGGGGTGTCTCCCGTTCCCGACAGTCGAAGAAAAAAGTGTCGCCCGAAGAAGGCGGCAAGAGAAGGCCGCCGCTTCTCTTTTCAATGCGTTAGATGCCATCGGCTGTCGCATGACTGTAGTAGAGGGCAAGGCGGTTGCCAAGCGGAAAGCTCGAATCATTGAGGGTGAGAGTAAGGGTGACGGACAGCAGAAGAATCTGGCGGGTTGGGTTGCGCGCTTACGATCCCTTGTGGAACCGTCGTCCCCGCAGCGCAGCTCCCAACCCGTTATGCGGAGATTAAGAGAGTCCCAAGGCGGGAACAATGGGCTGGTAGGGCTAATCGCGAGGGTACGAGGGGATTAGTACTCGTGCCAAAACAAACGGACTTACCGTTCATGCATTTTGCGAGATGCGAAGAAGCAAGCATGGCGCCGCGCAGCAGGCGAACAGAAAGAGAATAAGGATAGCAATCAGCGGCTCGCGGGCAGTCGGATGCGGCGCGCAGAATCCGACGAGAGCGGAGTTCCCGGCGTCCAAAGTGTGGGACGGAAACAGCGATGTGGAGCGAGCGTCGCACAGGCCAGAGACAGCCGGGGACTCCCCCATGTACATTGAGGGCGTAATCGGAACGCAGCCGTTCGTGAAGGAGCGGAGTTTGCCGGATCCCCGCGAGAGTGCACTGCGGCAGAGCGAGAGCACGCGTCCTGCGGCCGAAGTGTCTCTGGCGAAGGCGTGCGCGGGCGGCGAACTCGGCGCGTTCGAGCAGCTCTATCACCTGCACGGTGTGCGGATGAAAAGCGTGGCGTGGAATCTTCTGGGCAACGAAACGGACGCGGAAGACGCGGTACAAGAAGCCTTCCTGAAGGCGTACCGGGGCCGCGAAAATTTTCAGGGGCAGGCGTCGCTCTCCACGTGGCTGCATCGCATCGTGGTGAATACGTGCCTGGACGCGCGGCGGCGCGCGAAACGTCACCCGGAAGACGAGGCCATCGAGCCGGAGACACCGGACGCGTTGCACCCGAGCTCCGGCACACCGCACCACCCGTTGCGCATGGCGCTGGAGAAATCCGTGGCGCGGCTGGGTGAAAAACAGCGCACGGCGTTCGTGCTCTACGAGGTGGAAGGATTCTCGCACGCGGAAATCGCGGCAATGCTGAAGATCAGCGAGGCGGCGTCGAAAAACCGGCTGTTCGAGGCCAAGCGGGAATTGAGGGAAATGCTGAAGCGGCAGCGATGAGCGAAACGAGGAAGAAGCGATGAAAGTCGAGTGCAAGGATTTGGAAAGGGTGCTGCGAGAGCAGGAGCCGGCGGAGATGGCGGCACTTGCAGTGCACGCGAGGGAATGCGCGGCGTGCCGGGCGGAGTTGGAGGAGTGGAACGAACTCTCCGTGGCCGCGCGGGTGCTGCAACGCCGCGAAGAAAGTTCGCAGCTGTGGGCGAACATCCGAGCGCGGTTGGAAGAAGAAGCGCGCGCAGAACAAGAACACAGCGCAAAGTGGAGTTTTGCTGTGCTGTGGCAGGGGTTCGCAGCGCACTGGCAGATGGCCGCGGCCACGGTGGTGCTCGTGGCACTCACGGTAACCAGCGCGTGGATGCTGACACGGCGCACCACGCTAGGGGGGCCGGTGACGCCAGAGGCAGAGCGGCGGCTGCTGACCGACAAGACGCTCAAGGAAACGGAAACTTCGGAAGCGGCGTACGTGCAGTCCATCGAAAAACTGGCGGCGCTGGCGCAGCCCAAGCTGGCCAACGCCAACACACCGCTGTTGGCGAACTACCGCGAAAAATTGCTAGTGCTGGACGCGGCTATCGCGGATTGCCGGCGGCAGACGGAAGGGAACCGGTACAACGCGCACCTGCGGCGGGAATTGACGGCGATGTATCAGGAAAAGCAGCGCACGCTGGAAGAAGTACTACGGGAGAACTGAGATGAGGGTCCACAAGATAAGCATCATGCGGCGGCATCGGGCCGCCGCCACTGCAGCGTTGATGATTCTGCTGGCGTCGCCGGCGGCGATGGCGGGAAACCGCTCGCCGCGGGAAGAGTTCACGCGCGAATTCGCGAAAACGCTGCCGTGGACGGCGGGGCAAGCAGTGCGCTTCGAGCATCGCATGGGGAGCATCACGGTGCACACGCACCAGTTGAAGGAGGTGCAGATCCGCGCGAGCCTGCGCTGCTCCGCCGACCGGCTGGAAGACGCGAAAGACCTTTGCAACCGCATCGAAATCGCGATACAGACCACGGGCAGCATCTTCGTTCAGACAAAATACCCGCAGCAGGAAGAAAGCTTCTGGAACCGGAAAAACATCGGGTACTCGGTGAACTACGACGTGGCTCTGCCGGAGACGGCACCGCTGGAGGTGCGCAACCGCTTCGGAAACGTGAGCGTGACGGGACTCAAAGCGAACGCGGGAATTGAAAACGCCAACGGGACGCTGACGTTTCGCGACGCGCGGGGCACGCAGCGGCTGGAGAATTCCTTCGGCGCGGTGGAAGTGGCCAACAACACGGGCGACGTGGAAGTGACCAACAGCAACGGCGCGGTTTCCGTGAACGATATCGATGGCGTGCTGCGCCTGCGCAACCGCTTCGGCCGCGTGACGGTGACCAAGATCAGCCGCGGCGTGACGCTCAACAACAGCAACGGCGAAGTGCAACTGAACGACGCGGGCGGGCCCTCCAGCGTGACGAATTCGTTCGGCGGGGTGACGGTGAGCGCGATCCGCGGAGACCTGATCGTGCAGAACCAGAATGGCGGGGTGGACGCCCGCGGCGTCGCGGGCACCGCGGAGCTGGCCACCAGCTTCGGCTCCATTACTTTCGACGACTTGAAAAAATGGGCGCGGGTAACGGCGACCAATTCGAAAATCACCGGCGGGCGCGTCGGCGAGTCCCTGACGGTGCGCACCTCCTTCGGTCCGATCGATGTGCGCGACATCGGCGGGGCGCTGGAAGCGGAAAACACGAACGGGAAAATCCTGGCGCGGCAGGCGCGCGGTGGAGCCATTCTGAAGACCAGCTTCGGAGAAATTGACGCGTCGGACATCGGCGGAAACGCGGACGTCATCAACTCCAACGCGCGCATCACGCTGCGGACAGTGAGCGGCGCGGCCAGCGTGCGCGGGTCGTTCGGGTCGATTGACGTGAGCGGCGTAAAGAAAGGCGTGCGCATCATCTCTGGAAACGGCAGCGTCACGTTGCTGGACGCGGGAGGCGACTCGCATGTGAAGACCAGCTTCGGCCTGCTGCGCGCGAGTCAAATCAGCGGTGCGCTAACGGCGGAAAATTCGAACGGAGGCGTGCAGGCGTCCGGCGTGAGCGACGCGGCCAACGTGCGCACGTCGTTCGGCGGCGTGACGCTCGACGGCGTGGGCGGCGCGGTGGACGTGGACAACCAGAATGGGTCGGTGGAGGTGCGCGCGGAAGGACGCTCCGGATGCCAGCCGATTGCGGCGCGCACGACGTTTTCCGTCATGCGCGTGTACGTGCCGGACGGCGCGAACTACGACGTGGAGGCGCGGACATCGTTCGGAAAAGTGTTGAGCGAGCACGCGATTTCCGTGACCGGAGAAGTGGGCGGGAGCGCGCTGACCGGGAAAATGGGCAGCGGCGGGTGCGTGCTGCGGCTGATTAATTCGAATGGAAACGTGGAGATTTTGAAGGCGGCCGGGATGGCGGTGACGCCGGCAAAGAAAAGGTAATCCGCAGGAGATCCTTCGGGCCGATCCCGCGCAGCGGGATCAGCCCTCAGGATGACAGAGTCGGCAGGTGCGGGAGCTACAAAGTCACGTCCAGCGTCAAATCCTGCACCATTTTGTCGAGCTCGGACTGGGCGCGCTGGCGCTGGGCTTCGAGATCGGCAAGTTCCTTCCGCAGTGAATCCAAGCGAGTTTCCTGATCGTTGAGCTGCGCGGTGTAGCGCTGGAGGAGAGCCTTCTCCTCGGCGCTGCCCTTGAGGGCCTTCATGTTTTCGCGGAGGCGCTGCTGGTCTTCGAAGATTTTCTGGATTTGCGCGTTGCGCTGATTGATTTGCGCGGAGAAACCCGCTACGACGTTTTTCTGCGCGACGATGCGGCGCAGCGCTGCTTCCACTTCGGCGTTGATGGTTTTCTGGCGGAGGAACAGCGCGATCTGGTCGTCGGTGAGATTGGTGATGGAGTAGTTCGAGTCGAGCAGGCGCGATTCGTTGACAACGAGCGCAGTGGTCTTCTTGGATTCGACGCTGACGCGGAAGCGGTGATAGGACGGCGTCGTCTCCGCGGGGGTGAGGTCCTTGGCCAGCTTCCAGCCGGGCCGCACGGGATGCTCGATGACGGCGGTGCGCGCAGCGGTGTCTTCGTTGCGGATCGTGAACGTCTTGCGCTCGCGCAGCTCGGAGGTGTGAATCATCACGCCGCGCAGGATGCGCACGCGGGTGACGCGCTGCGATTCGCTCTCGCGTTTTGTATCCACCATCATGCCGAGGTCCATCGCGTAGCTGAGCAGACGCTTTTCGCCGGGCTTGAGCGGGTCAAGGAGCCCTTCGCCGGCGAAGGTTTCATCCTCGAGGACGCTGAAGCTTCCTCCGTCGAGGGTGAGGTTACTCGAGTTGGTGAGCCACAACGCGCGCAGGGGGCGCGGGCTGCCCTGGGATTCGTTCCACAAGGAAACTTTTTCCGCGCCAATTTCGGCGTGGACGATGGGCACCAACGCGGATTGGTTCTTGCGGATAGTAACGCGCTCTTTCAGTTTGTATTCGAAGAGGTCGCCGAGTTCCTGTCCTTGCGCCGCGGCCACAGCTCGCTCGCGAGCAACGCCGGGCGAAAGAGCGGCAAAGGTTTCTAGACGGCCTAAGCTGCCACCCGCGATGCCGCCGCCCATCCCGCCCCCAACGCCGCTAGCTCTACCAGCGCGGTACGCGGCCTTTGGAGCGGCTGACGGCGCCGAGCTTACTGCGATGCTAGAATTCAAGTTGCCGACGTTGAGCTGAGCGTTCTGGACGTTTGCTCCTGCGGACACATTGACGCCGCCGAACACCATTCTTTGGAAGCCCTGCTGCTCGACTTCGACGCGGTGGTTGCCCATGGGCAGCGAATCGAATTCGTAATTTCCTTCATCATCGCTGGTCGTTTCTCCGACGAGGTTGTTGGATTCGTCGTACACGCGCACGGTGGCGTTGGCGATGACCGCGCCGGAAGGATCGGTCACCTGTCCGGAGAGCTGTCCCGTGCCCGAGGCGAGCGTGGCCTGATGGGTTTGCGGTGTGAGCTGGACGGATTCCGGCAGGGGCACGACCGGGCGGCGGGAGTAGTACGGCTGCGAGAGGTTCTGGATGAAGGATTGCGGCGCGCCGGCGACGAGTGACAGCTCGACGTTTTCCCAATCTTCGCCGACGGTGTTGTCCACGATGGCCCAGCCCTGCAGCAGCGGCTTTGCGGCGGGCTTCGAGGGCAGGACGAGGCGATACGTCGTCTTCCACACGGGCACCTCGCTGATGTAGCTGACGAAGAGCGGGCGCTCGCCCGTGCCGGCCGTGGAGATGGTCATGCGGCGGAGGTCACGGTCGCGCGTGGAGGCGACCAAGCCCATGTAGCGGTTCACTTCCTGGGAAAGCTCGCGCTCGAGAATGCGCACGGAGGTGGTGGAGCCGAGCTCGATGGTGCGCAGCTCGCCCGCGTCGGTGACGAGGGAAACCACGTCCACTTCCAGCGTGGTGCCGCCGCTGACGCGCGTTTTGCGCTCGATGCTGAGCAGCCGGCCGGTGTACACGGCGACGCCGCTGCGCACTTCGATGCGCGCGCCGCGCAGGGCGCCGAGGAATTGCGCCACCGTAGCCTGCTCGTTGAGCGGCAGGCGCAGCGCGGCCAGACGCCGGCTGAGCGGCGCGTCGGAGTTGTAGCTGACGCCGGTAATGCGGCCCGAACCGAGGTCGAGCGCGGTGAGCGACTTCAGCACGTCGTTGAGCTGACCGCTGGTGAAGTCAATGCTGACGTCCTGATTGCCGCGCACGCGCCCAAGATGCTCGAAATAGCCCACGCCGTTTTTGAAGAGCACCACGCGCTTCACCGGAAGCTTCGTCGCGGCGGTTTCGCCCGCGGCGGAAGCGCCCGCTGCGGCATCCGGTTTCTTGGCCGGAGCGGATTGGGCGAGCAAGCCCGAAGGAACGAAGAGCAACAAGGCGAGCAAGGCCGGGAAATATTTGCGCATCATACACCTCCGAAGTTTTGCGAGCAGATACCGTCAGTTATTAGACACCGATGCGCGGCGAAAGACGAGGGTTGCAGAGCGAAAGGCGAGAGTTAAATTGTCCAATGAAATGCCCCTAAAGTTTGAAGAGCGATTGCGCGCGGGCGTGGACGGGCTCGTGCTGGCGGCCGGTGTCGGGATTCGTGCCGCGGGCCAGCGCGAGATAGTAGCTGATGAATTGGATGGGAATCAGGTGCGTGAATGCCGAAAGCCATTCGGGGACGCCGGGAAGCTCGATGACGCGCTCGGCGGGAATATCCTGGGGCGCAGCGGGCGCGGTCGAGTGTTGGCGTGAAATTACCGCAACGCGAAATACGCCGAGTTCGCCGACAGCGCGTAGGGCCTGGACAAGTCGGGCATACGCGGGCGAAGGTTGCGCCGTGGCGGAGTCGTTCACCAGCAGAGCGACGAGCGAGGCACGGGAGTCCATTTCGGAAAACGGGCCGTGGAGAAATTCCTCGGTCTCGAGTCCTTCGGTGTGGAAATAGCTGGTCTCTTTCACCTTCAGCGCCGCCTCGCTGGCGAGGGTCCACTGCGGGCCAGCGCCGACGAAGAGCAGACGAGGGCGCTCGGCGATTTCCTTCGCGGCGGCGGCGCAGGCGGCTTCACAGGACAGCGCGTCGCGGATGCGCGCAGAAATATTTTCGATCTCCTGAAGCGGCTGCGTGCCGCTGCCCGCAATCGAAAGCAGATTGCGGTGCTGAGCAACGCGAACCGCAAAGAGCGTGAGCGCGGTCAGCGCAGTGGAAAAACTTTTTGTGTGCGCGAAGGAGTTTTCCTGCTCGCAGGTAGAGATGCGGAGGTCGGCCAGACCCATGCCTTCGCCGCCCAGCTCGCCGGTGACGGCGATGGTCAGTGCGCCCGCGGCCTTAGCGCGCTTGAGCGCCTCGACGGAAAAATTTTTCCAGCCGCGGTGGCTGGAGAGTACTACCGCATCATCAGGACCGAGGGCGAGGGGGTAGTGGATGAACTCGAAGGACTGCTCAACGGCGACGAGCGCGCGCCCGGCCGTGAGCGTGCGCAGAAAAAATGCGCCCAGGCGCGCGGCGTTGAAGGAAGTGCCGATGCCGGCGAAGATGATTCTCTTTTTTGCGGCGGCGGCCTGTGCGGCGCGCTCGATGACGTCGCGCTGGCTGTGGAGCATGCGGTCAATGCAATCGGGTTGGGCGAGGATGGCGTCGTGCATGTGATACGGATGAGATGAACGAGGGTCGGGCATACGGCAGGAAGTATAGGGGTGAAGAGTCGAAGTGTCCACGCGGTGAAAAAACTCAAAAGTGGCAGAGTGACAGAGTTGCAGGGAGAAAGAACGGCGGACTAGTCGGGCTTTTTTTCGCGGACGAGGGGAACGAAGATGACGGGCATGACGTCCGTGGCGCGAAAATCGCGGGGGCCGCGCGTTCCCTTGACGATGAGCTTGAGGATTTGCGTTTGCCAGTGCGGGCCCACGGGGATGACCATGCGCCCTCCGGGAGCGAGCTGCTCGACGAGCGGCATGGGGATGTGGTCGGCGCCGGCGGTGACGATGATGCGGTCGAAAGGGGCCTTTTCCGGCCAGCCGAGATAGCCGTCGCCAATGCGCACGTCGATATTTTTGTAGCCGAGATTTTTCAGGCGGTCGCGAGCCTCGCGGCCGAGCGGCTCGACAATTTCGATGGTGAACACTTCGGCGACGAGCGGCGAGAGCACGGCGGCCTGGTAGCCGGAGCCGGTGCCGATTTCCAGCACGCGATGCTCTTTTTTCGTTTCGAGCAACTCGGTCATGATGGCAACCATGTAGGGTTGCGAAATGGTTTGGCCGTGACCGATGGGCAGCGGACGGTCTTCGTACGCGAACGGCGCCTGTGCGGCAGGAACAAAGAGATGACGCGGCGTGCGGCGCATGGCGTCCAGCACGCGCGTGTCGCGGACAGGTGGCGCGCCGCTGAAGCGCGGGGCGGCGATCTGCTCGCGAACCATGGCTTCGCGGAGCGCGCGGAATGGGTCGTCGGTGGGTTGCTGGGCGGAACAGGAAAGGAAGGCAACCGCCGATGAACACAGATAAACACAAAAAAAGGCGGAAAATGGAAAAGAGAAAACAGAAAAGAGGGGCCGGAGCGGTGTCGATTTGAAGCGGCGTAAGTTCATGAGCAGACTCCGCGGGCGCAAGCATGAATATCTTACTCCTTCCGGTTCCCGTCTGTGAAAATCTGCGTTCAACAGCGGATTGAAAAGGGAATCGCGGCGGTGGCGCAAGGCGTATAATGCGCGGGCGGAATCCCTTCCATGTGGACCTATGTGATTGCATCCGTCCTCTCGCTGCTGCCGAGTCGGTGGCGGCGAGAAATCTTCGGCGAGGTGGGCTTCAATTGGCCGCGGGCGACGGCGCTCTCCGGGATCGCGGAGGGCGTCATCTGCTTTGGCGGTTTGATCGCGTGGTATTTCCATGTGATGTACAGCGCATTCAATCAGCAGGTGGGCGCAACCATGGAGGCCACCAAAGGTGTGCCCGGAGAAGGCGCAGGGATGGCCATGGGCGCCGTCGGGTTATTTTATTTTGCGCTGCATCCGGTCACCTGGGTGCTTGCCTACTTCACGGTGGAGGGAATCTGGCGGACGCTGGCGGCGATGCTCACGGAGGAATCGCCAGGAACGCTGCCGCTGGCGATTGTGGCGTGGGTTGCGGGAGGCCTGCGGCGGAAAGCGTACGAACGGCGCGTGCCGCCGGTGGCCGACCAGGTCATGCGCGGCGGAGAGAAAGATGCGTGGGCGTTGCGCGTGTCGAGCTGCCGGCCCAAGCCTGAGTGGAAGTACCCGCTCACCATCCGCTACCAGGGCGAATATTTTCAAGTGGCGGGCGAGGCAGTGGCGGGCGCGACGCCGGCGCGGCCGCACGTCTATCTGCTGAATCGGCCGCCGGCAGGGGAAGCGTACCGCGGAGTGCGCGAGTACGACCCAGAAGCGTTGTTGCGAGCGCCGGAAGTGAAGCCGAATTTTCTGGCGCAATATTTTCGCGAGAAGGCAGAACAGTGGCGGCTGAAGCGGCTGCCGCCAGCGCCGGACCTCGTGGAGCGCGGGGACGGCGGGCAAGGCTGGCATCTGCGAATCGAGTCGTTCCAGCAAAAGCCGGAATGGACGCCGGGGCGGACGATCCGGTTCGCAGAGGAGATGTTCCACATCAGCGAGACCTACCGGGGGAGCGCGGCGCGGCCGTTCGGCTACCGGCTGAGAAAATTAAAGGAAAACGAGGCGGCGCGCGGGGTGATTGACTATTGGCCGTAGTAGAATTGCAGCGCACCAAACACATGATTGGAAAGCGCATTGCGCATTACGAGGTGAGCGCGCGGCTGGGCGCGGGCGGAATGGGCGAGGTGTATCTGGCACGGGATACGAAGCTGGGGCGCGAGGTCGCGCTGAAGCTTCTGCCCGTGGAAATGAGCGCAAACGAGAACGCGCGCGCACGCCTGCTGAACGAAGCACGCACGGCGTCGTCGCTGAATCACCCGCACATCTGCACCATCTACGAAGTCGGCGAAGCCGAAGGGCAAACCTACGTTGGCATGGAGCTGGTCGCCGGGCAGCCGCTGAGCCAACTGGTTCCGACCGAAGGACTCCCCATCGAAAATGTGGTTCGCTACGGCGCACAAATCGCCGGCGCGCTGGCATACGCGCATGAGCTCGGAATCATTCATCGGGACCTGAAAACGGCGAACGTGATGATCACGCCGGATGGCCGCGCAAAGGTGCTGGATTTTGGGCTGGCGAAACAATTGCGCGACGACCAAATGGCAGAGGCGACCCGGTCGCGCGTGTCGCTCACACAAGCCGGCACGATCGTGGGGACATTGCATGCGATAGCCCCGGAAGTGCTGAGCGGAAAAGCGGCCAGCGCGCAAAGCGACGTGTGGGCGCTGGGCGTGCTGCTCTATGAAATGGCGGCGGGCGCGCTGCCGTTCCATGGAAAGACCGGGTTCGAGCTGACGTCATCGATTCTTCGGGAGCCTCCTGCGCCGATTACCACGCGAGTGCCAGCCGGGTTGCGGGCCATCATACAGCGGTGTCTGGCGAAAGAGCCGGGACAGCGGTATCAGCGAGCAAGCGAAGTGCGCGCGGCACTGGAAGCGATCGGGTCCGACACAACGATTGCGGCGGCGACCGAGGCAACGCGCGCGGGGCTGCGGTGGAAGTGGATCGCGCTGGGAGGCGCGGCGCTGGTGACCATGTTGGTGGTGTGGCAGATGGCGAAGCGCGCGACGCCGCCGGATTCTATTTCTGCGCCGGCGAATCCCAGCGGGCCGCGGTTGAGTGGCGGAGGCCGCGCATCTCCAATCGCAGAAGCAAACGAGTACTACGAAAAAGCCCTGGTGTTCTTGGGGGCGGGGGCGCAGTTTGACCTGCGACGCGCGCGGCAAATGCTGGAAAAGGCGCTGGAGATCGATCCGCACTTCGCCCAAGCACGTGCGGAATACGGTTTTACGAGCTATCTGATGGTGGACAGTGGAGCGTCCAATGATTCGAGCTGGCTCTACCGTGCCGAGGAAGAGCTGCGGCGAGCACTCCAGGACGATCCGAACGGTGGCCGAGCGCACTCGGCGCTGGCGGCCGTTTACATCATGCAGGGGAAAAAAGAACTGGCGCCGGCGGAGGTGGACCAGGCTCTCAAACTGAACCCGAAGGACCTGGACGCCTATAATTGGTTGCAGAACTTCCATACTCTGAACGGGGACAACGTCGCCGCACAGGCCGATTGCCGGAAGATGCTCGAGATGAACCCGTTGTTCTGGCCGGCGCGGATGAATCTCGCCGACAACCTCCGGGAAGCCGGGAAACCAGAGCAAGCCATTCGTGAACTGGACAAGATCATCGAACTAGACCCGCGGAACTACTTTGCGTACATCTGGCTGTGGAGAGTTCATGCACAACAGGGGGAATTAGCGCGGGCGCGGGAGGCACTCGCGCGCGCGCCGCAGACGGAGCGTCAGAACTATCATACGCGGATCGCTTGGGCCATCCATTTCGCGCTGGAAGGAAAGCGCGCCGCAGCGTTGAAGGAAATGGACGCCGAAGTGCAGAAGTACCACGCACTCAATCCGAGCACCACGGAGTTGGTGGCGGCATTCTACGCTCTGCTAAAGGAAGAGCAGAAAGCCTTGGAGTGGCTGGAACGAGCGGTGCGAAACGGGGACGAGCGCGCGGAATGGTTCCGGCGCAATCCATGGCTGAAAAACATCCGGGAGAATCCACGATTCCAACAGATTCTTGCCTCGATTGCGTACCAAAAGCAGCAGCGGAAGAAATGATAGGTGTCAGGCCTTAGGTTGTAGGTGTTAGGTCAGAACCAGAACCCGCAAAACCACCATCCGATACAGCCGCCGCTCCATCTTCGAACGAAATGTCTTATCGAATGCTGCCGGGGGCGATGCCGGCGCGGCGGGCTTCGTCCTCAATGGCGGCAATCTGGCGCAGGAGATCGCCGCGGCGCCTTTCGAGCTGGGCGATCTGATCTTCGGTGTTCATGCCGCCGGTGGTCTTGCTGACGTCCATGCCGCCGCCGGAGGTGCGGCCGGAAGAACGGTTCTGGCGCAACGAGCGAAGTTGGGCGTCCACGGCATCGATTTCGGCGCGCAGGGGCGTGAGCCGCTTGCGGAGTTTCTCGACGGGGTCTTCTTCCTTATCTTTTTTCTCCGCAGTGGCCTTGGCGGCGGTTTCCTCGCCGGCGGAGGCTTCCCCAGCCGCCGAAGGAACAGCGGAGGGCGTTGCGCTCGCGGCGACGCCGCTCGGGCGGAGAGCTTCCAGGTCTTCGTTGGTCCAGATCTTCTTGGCTTTTTTCGCAGGTGGTTGCTTTTGAGGTGGCGCGGCCTGCGACGCCATGGCGGGAGCGGAGCACGCCAGAGCGAACAGCGCGGCGACGAACACGGCGAGAAGGCGGCGAGTCATGCGAACCTCCGTAAGACGAGGACGAAATCGGATCCTCACACCGCGATTATACGCCTGCGGGGGCTAGTGGGAGGCAGGTGCAGGGGGCGCGTTGCTCAATTCGTGACGCACGGCGGCAAGCGCTTCCTTGGGGGCGCCGATGCGACGGTAGCCGGAGGCCAGCGTGACCTCGTGGAGCTCGAAGCCAAAGAAAAACTTGCGCCCCGCAAAATTGTATTCGTAGCGGACGGGAAACCACACGCCATCCGCGACCTGCACCTGCTCCAGAACAAAGCGGCCGCCGCGATAGATTTTTCCGAGAATGCCGCCGCCGATGGAGATGTCCGTGGCTACTTCCGCTTCGATGCGGACCAACTGTGCGGCGGCCTCGTCGATCCACACCACGGCGCGGGCGTGGCGGAACATTTCCGTATTGCGCGAGCGGGGCTTGAAGGCGGGATTCGGCTCAAAGAGCAGACGGACACGAGAACGGCCGTTCGCAGCTTCGCGACCCTGCCGGGTGAATAGAAAGGCGTCGCGAAGAGCGTCCACCATTTCGGTACGCTCGCGGCTGCGCTTGTCGAATTTGTCGACGCGGCGCTTCTGCTTGCTCTCCGCGGGGTCCAGGGCCCAGAGGAGAGCTTGCTCGAGGTCGCGCAACTGCCGGCGGTGGAGTTCGGAGGGCACCGGCTGCCCATTCTCCTCGAGGAGAAGCCGAAGCGTGCCGGTGCCGGTGGGAATCACGCGAAACGTCTTATCCTCAGAGAGCAGGGTGTCGGACTCGTCCTTGCGGGCCTGGCGGTGCTCGCGGCGCTCGTATTCGGCGAGAGCATCGTCGTTGCGGTGCTGGTTGGAGATGGCGCGGTCCACCAGGGCGCGGATTTCATCGGGCGAAAGCGGGCGGCTGTCCTGGCGGGAGACGTGCGCAGCGGCGGCCAGGGCCAGCGCGAACGCGACGCAGGCGCAAAGAGCGAACCGGAATGTGGCGCGGTGGAGCATCGCAGCAGCCCAGTGTAAGATTCTAGCAGGCGAGCAGCGGTTGGCTGAAGCCGCTAACGCAGGGAGACGGCCCAGATGGGGACGGAGATCCAACTGCTGAGACAACGAAGATCGTAGATGACATCGTCGAGGCGCGGAGAAATGGAACGGAACGCGTGGGGATCAGCCGCACGGAGGGATTTATCGAGCAGGATAATGATGCCGACACGAAGAATGCCCTGCGATTCGGCGAGCATGAAGCGGAAATAGTCGCGGTAGAGATACTCCCGGGAGGAGGTCTCGATTTCGATGGCCACGCCTTCCTTGGAGAGGTCGAAGCGAGTGCGGGCGCCGGTGAGGGGGCTGGCCGCGACTTCGGCAAACCAGCCGCGCTCCTCGAAGGCGCGCTGGATCTGGCGGTGGGGAGGCACGGGCTGGCCGCGGCGGATGTAGTAGCAGGTGTCGAGCTGGAGGTGGCACAGAATGAACTCAATCTCCGTCTTCAAGTGACACTTGCGAGCCAGGATCAGTTCGGCGTGCCGATAGTCGAACGTGCGAAGGCGCATGTGTGGGTCGCTAGGAACCCCCCAATGCAACAGAGGCGTCTTGATATTCCCATGACCAGTTAATTTTCGTGTAATTATACTATGGTTAAATATACGGAGGTCGGCGGCATGGGACGTGGAATAAAGGAAACTACCGGCCAGGGGATGGAAAGGACCACGGCGGCAGCGCGGATGCATACGCCGATCGGAACGCTGGGCGTGGCGGCAACTGCGCGCGGGCTGTGGCGCATCGAGTTCGACGCGCGAAGGATTCGCCCGGCGCGAGGCGACGCGGAAGCGCAGGCCCATCTGGCGGCGGCGGTCCAGCAGTTGCGGGAATACTTTTCGGGCCAGCGGAAGGAATTCGACGTGCCGCTGGACCTCCAGGGAACGCCGCACCAACTGAGGATCTGGCGGGCGCTGTGCGCGATTCCGTACGGCGAAACGCTGACCTACGGAGAACTGGCGCGGCGCGTGGGACTTCCTACGGCCGCGGCGCGGGCCGCGGGCCGGGCTTGCGCAACAAATCCCGTGCCGGTGGTGGTGCCGTGCCACCGCGTGATTGGTGGCGACGGCAAGCTGCATGGTTTCGGCGGAGGGCTCCTGCGGAAAGAAGCGCTGCTGCAACTGGAAGGAAGCAAAGCGGTGCGGCAAGGGAAATTGTTTGAGGTCAAAAAGTAGGGACGCAAACACGCTGGCAAACAGCAAAAGGGGCGACCCAACGGGTCGCCCCTTTTTGTTTTGGTCGAAAGGTCTCTCAATCCCAATCCTAAGGCATCGAGACCAGGGAGCGCCCCTGCTTCGCTACGGCTGCTTTTTGGGCGGGGCCTGCTGCTGGCGCTGCTGGGCCTCCTCGGTCCACGGCGGCACGATGCCATTCATGCGCGCGTAAGCAATGGACTGGCCGAGGTGCTCGTGCCCGTGGGACATGCTTCGAAGCAACACGGAGCGCTTAGTGCCCTCGCGGCCGAAAATCTTGACGGTCTGGTCGAGGTCGGCGTCGGACAGGTTCATAGCCGCTTGCTTCACGTTAGCGAACGACAGCTTCAACCATTCCACCACCTTGGCTTTGTCCGTGTAGACTTTCTCGAAATTCTGGTCGAAGCCGGTCGGAATGGGCACACCAAGCACGCTGGCGTAGAGGAATTGACCGCCGGCGATGTGCATATACACCTCACTGACGGAGCGGACGCCCTCGCCAGGGCGCCAAGAGTATTTCTCGGCGGGCATCTTCTCGGCCAGGGAGACGAGTTCGCGTTCCACCCCGCTGATGTTGAAGAGGAATTCGGCGCGCAAACCGGAGGTCGGCGCAGCCGGAGCAGCCGGAGCAGCCGCCGGGGCGGCTTGCGCAAAAACTGAGCTGGCAGACAGCGCGAGAGCCAGCGTCAACGAGAATAGAGTCACCACGATTCGCTTCATTTCGGCCTCACAAGCGCCGGCGCGAGATGGCCCGGCGCAAAAGTCTTGGGATTTCCCCACCCAGGGGGAGTCACTCTTGTACCGCAAACCGGGCCGCGAGTACAGCGCTAAGCGAGGATGGACGGAACGCGCTTGCCCAGGCTACGGAGGCGCGGCGCCAAAACTTCATAACCGCGGGCATAGATGGACGCGGGCAAGCCGCAGGCTTGCTTGACCAAGAAATCGCGGCGAAAGGGATTCTCGCGGAGCCAGGCGTGCCACCAATCACGGAAAGCAATCCTGCCGAAATAGAGAGAAGAAGCGGGCGGGAGCGGGAAATCGCTGCCGTGGACGAGGCGCGAATGGATTTCCGTGTGTTCGGCTACTTCGCGCAGGACGCGCCAGCGCGTAAAGAGCGTCAGTGCCGAAGTGTCGGCGAAAAGATTGGGCCAGCGCGGAAACATTTCGATGAGGTGCTCGAAATTGGTGCGGGCGTCGCGCGAGCCGAGCGAGGCCACATGGGCGGCGATGACGGTGACGCCGTCCTCCAGCGGAGCCACCAGGCGCCGCGGGTCGCCGAACTCCTGCCCGGCGATGGCCATGGCCTGCTCGTCGCCGACGTGAACGAGCAAGGCAATTTTGTGATCCGCGAGGCGGCGATAGAAGGCACGGCAGCGCGGGTCGGCGAGGTCCATACCATGGACGTTGGGAATCCACTTGACGAGCACGGCGCCGAGCGCGGCCACGCGGTTGAGCTCGTCCAAGGCATCGGGGCGGTACGGGTGCACCGAGGCGCCGAAAAGAAATTCAGGATGCGCGGTGGCGAGGCGGGCGACGTAGTCGTTAGGCGTGAAGAACGGTGTGCGCGCGGCGTCGCGCTCGCCGCGGATTGTGTAGGTGTAATCCATCGCCAGGGCCACCACCTGCTTGAGAAACCCGGCGCCGTGCATGCGGCGGAGAAGGTAGTCCACGTAGCGCGCGTCGAGGTCGGGCTGCGCCAGGCGCAAGCCGAGATTCCAGAGTCCCGCGCGGACCTGGATGCTGCCGCGCATGGCGTCGTGCATCCAGCAGCCGGTGCCGCCGGTACCTGTGCCCAGGATGTGCACGTGCACATCAAGCGCCATGCCGCGAAGTGCGGCCGGCAGAGACTGCGTGACTTCCTGCGACGATTCGTCCTCGAATCCGCGCAGGAGTTTGTAGCCGCCGGCGCCCAGCACGACGGCGGAGGCACTGCCGAGAAGCAGCCGGCGACGGGAGAGTTTCATGCGACGGATTGTAATGCCAAGGCGGGCGGGGACGTATAGGAAGATGGAGCAGGATTGGCGGAAAGGAAAGAATCCGCAAAGAGTGAGAACATTTTAGGGGCGGGGCGCGTCTATTAGACATGGCTCGAAGGGGTCCAGCAGGAGGGGAAGTGTCGTCAATTCAGGAAAAAGGCCGGGCGACGAGCGTGGCGTTCCAAGAGACGCTGTGGCTGGCGCTCGACGCCTTGCGCGCGCACAAACTGCGCAGCTTCCTGACGCTGCTGGGCGTGATTCTGGCGGTGTTCACGCTAGTGCTGGTGATCTCCACGGTGGAGGGGATGAACACCTACGTGGCGGAAAAAATCGCCAACCTCGGGGCCGGCGTGTTCGCGGTGGATCGCTTTGGGGTAATTACCAGTTTCGAAGAATTCATCAAGGCGCGGAAGCGGCCGCCGATTAAATTGGAACACTATGAACTGCTGCGGGACACCATGACGCTTTCGCAGAAAATTGCCGGCGTGGCCTTCACGCGGCAGGATGTGCGCTATGGCAACGATTTGATCGAAGAAGTGCGTGTGGTCGGCGCCACGCCGGACTACGCCGATATGCGCAACTTCACCGTGGGCCAGGGCCGCTACATGAACGAAACCGACGACGAGCATCGCTCGCCGGTCTGTTTCATCGGGCCGGACCTGGTGGCGAAATTCTTTCCGACGGTGGATCCGCTCGGCAAGACGATCCGCGTGGGGCCGCAGGTCTACGAAATCATCGGCGTGGGCAAGGTGCAGGGCAGCGTGCTGGGCCAGTCGCAGGACAGCTACGTGCAAATCCCGCTGGGCACTTTCCTGAAAACGTTTTTCCGGCCGGACGATTCTGTGCTGATCTTCGTAAAGGCGCGCAACGCGGAGATGGTCGATGCCGCGCAAGACGAGGCGCGCATGATTATCCGCGGGCGCCGCCACCTGGGGTACAACGACCCGGACAATTTTGCCATCGTCGGCTCGGAAACCTTCACCAATTTGTGGGAGGAAATCAGCGGAAATATATTCCGCATCGCCGTGGGACTCACCAGCGTGTTCATGGTGGTGGGCGGCATCGTGATCATGAACATCATGCTGGCCAGCGTGACGGAACGCACGCGGGAAATCGGCATCCGCAAATCACTGGGCGCGCGCCGGCGGCACATCGTCATGCAATTCCTGGTGGAGTCGGCGATCATGGCGGCGGTGGGGGGCGCGGTGGGAATTTTTGTGGCCGCGGGGCTGGGAATACTGGTGACCACCACGACAGGCTTTCCGATCGTGACGCCGCTGTGGGCGGTGCTGATGGCGCTGACTCTGTCCACGTCGGTGGGGCTGTTTTTTGGAATTTATCCGGCGGTGCGGGCTTCCCGGCTGGATCCGATTGAAGCGTTACGCGCCGAGGTTTGAAGCAAAGCAGTTTGCAAGAAGGAGCCACGCCAGTGTCACCAGGATTTCAAGTCCGGCAGGATTACAAAGAGAACATCAAGCTGGCGCTGGATACGCTGCGCACGCACAAGCTGCGCAGCTTTCTGACGGTGCTGGGCGTGGTGATCGGCGTGGGCGTGATCATCATCGTGGCCTCGCTGCTGGTGGGGTTTGACCGCTCGATTCAAGACCAGATCATGAGCTACGGGGCGGACACCGCGTTCGTCTCCAAATTCCAGAGCGGCATCCGCATGGGACGCATGTCGCGAGAAGAACGCATGCGAAAGCCGCTGACCGCGGACGACGGCTTCGCCATCCAGGAGCAGTGCAGCGCGGTGCGCGCGGTGGCCATTTCGCTCTTCCCCGATGGCCCGGACAACAAAGTCCGCTACCAGGACACGGAAGTGGTGGGACTGGATTACCGCGGCACGTTTCCCAGCTTTGTAAACGTGTACGCTAACGCCGGGCTGAAAGAAGGACGCTTTTTCGTGGACGCGGAAAACACCCACCGCGTAAACGTGGTGGTGATCGGACAAAGCATCGCCGAAACGCTGTTTCCCAACGTGTCGCCGCTGGACAAGGACGTGTTGGTGAACGGCGGCGTGTTCCGAGTAATCGGCGTGTTCGAAAAGCCCAAAGGCGGCTTCGGCGACAGCGACGAAGACAAGCGCGTGGTGATTCCGTTCGAGACGTTTCACAAGATTACTCCAACCGCCAAAGAAATCGGCATCCGCGTGCAGGCCCGGCCGGGACTCCTGGACCTGGCCGTGGACCAGACGCGCGACCTGCTGCGCCGCCGTCGCAACGTGGCCTACAGCGCGCCGGACAATTTCGGGATCGAGACGTCGCAGTCCATCGTGGACCAGTTCCACGACATCGTGAAGATGATCGCACTGGTAACCATCGTGCTCAGCTCCATCGGCCTGCTGGTGGGAGGCGTGGGCGTGATGAACATCATGCTGGTCAGCGTCACCGAGCGCACGCGGGAAATCGGCGTACGCAAAGCCATCGGCGCCCGGCGGCGCGACATCACCGCGCAGTTCCTGATGGAAGCCGTCGCGTTGACCGGGTTGGGCGGCGCGCTGGGCATTCTGTTCGGCGGCGGCATTGCGCAACTCGTGCGCATGACCACCCCGATGCAAACCGCCGTGCCCCTATGGGCTGTGATTACCGGCTTGGTCGTCTCCGCCGGTGTCGGACTGATCTTCGGCGTGTGGCCGGCAATGAAGGCCGCGCGGCTGGACCCTGTGGAAGCCCTGCGGTACGAGTAATAGCCGAAATTCAATAACGGAGTTGACTCGCAATCCCCGCGGCGAAAATTACCCAGCGGATCTCAGCGACTGCAAGCAACTACCCTCCAGTTGAGTTAGAATCGAAGCGGCTCAGGCCACAATCAAAATCATTGCCGTGGAGGAATTCCATGACCGCGACAGGCCATGCTGTGCAACCGTCCCCGCTTCTTTTTTTCGACACGATGAATGCGCATCAACGCACTGAGGCGCTGAAAGCGGCGATCGAGCTCGACGTGTTCACGGCCATCGGCGAAGGCAATCAGAGCGCGGCAGCGCTTGCGAAGCGATGCCAGGCGTCCGAACGCGGGATGCGCATTCTGTGCGATTACCTGGTGGTCATCGGCTTCCTGCTGAAGCAAGGCAGCGAGTATCGCTTGACGCCGGACTCGGCGGCGTTCCTCGACCGGCGCTCGCCGATGTGCATCACGTCCGCGGTGATTTTTCTCGGCTCGCCACAGATTACTGACCGCTTCAAAAACCTTGCGGACGCGGTGCGCAAAGGCGGCACGATGGCGGGCGACGGTTCGCTCGAGCCGGAGCATCCCATGTGGATCGAGTTTGCCAAGGGGATGGCCCCTCTCACCGCGCTTCCCGCGGAGTTGATGGCCAGGCTGGTGGGCGCAGAGAAAGGCGAAAAGTGGAAAGTGCTGGACATCGCCGCCAGCCACGGCATGTTCGGCATTACGTTTGCCAGAAAGAATCCGCATGCGGAGATCTATGCGGTGGATTGGAAGAACGTGCTCGAGCTCGCCAAGGAAAACGCGCGCAAGGCGGGCATCGACGGGCGCTACCACACGTTGCCGGGCAGCGCGTTCGAAGTGGAGTTTGGCACGGGCTACGACATCGTCCTGCTGACGAACATCCTGCACCACTTCGACGCGGCCGCCTGCGAAACCCTGCTGCGGAAGGTGCACGCAGCGCTCAAGCCGGGCGGGCGCGCGATGACACTGGAATTCGTGCCCAATGCGGACCGTGTCTCCCCGCCGCAAGCCGCGGGGTTTTCTCTCACCATGCTGGCGGCCACTCCGGCCGGCGATGCCTACACCTTCGCAGAGCTCGAACGGATGTGCCGCAATGCGGGATTTGCCTCCAGCGAGCTGCACGCCATTCCGCCGTCCATCCATAGCGTGGTCATCTCGACGAAGGCGTGAATGGGCGCGCGCCGGGGCCGGGCCGTGGAACCGGACTACTTGACGGGAGCGCTGGCGAGCTTGAGAGCAGGGTCAGAGTCGAGCTGGGTGGGGAAGACGCGGACGTATTTCTTCAGGTGGCGGAACCAGAAACCGCGAAAGCCGAACGTCTCCATTTCGTCGAGCGCCTGCTGCGGCGTCCATTTTTCCCCGGCTATGCGATACGCGGCCACCATCACGCCAGTGCGCTCGGCGCCGCGCTGGCAGTGGGCAAAAATCTTCTTGCCGGGGTTGGCGCGGAGGAGTTCCAGGAACTCAGCCACCTGCGCGTTGCGCGGCGCATTCCTCGGCGGCCAGGGAATACTGACGAAGCGCATGCCCTGTGCTTCGACGGCGCGGCGCTCGGCGGCAATCTGGTCGGAGTGCTCGCGGAAACTGACGACGATTTCGAAGCCCTGCTTCTTCAACTCGGCGTAGCCGGCATCCTTGGGCTGCGCGCCGCGCGAGAGGGTATCGCTGACCCGGCCGAAATTGGGCAGCCCGGCGAGTTTTTCCTTGGTGGCGGGGTGCGTGGCGATTGCGGGTGATGACGGATTCTGCGCAGAGGCCCCGGAGAGCAGTACGGCCGCGGAAAGAAGCAGAGTGAAGCTCAGAGTGAATCGGCGCACAGCGCGGGCCAACATGCTGGATAGGATGCGGGAAACTCCGCGCGCGGCGCAAGGGTAAACCGCGCGTTGACGCGATCAGCAGCTTGTGCGGGACGCGCGGATTCTGAAGTTCAGGCCTTGAACTGTGCATTTGGAAGAAATCACGCTCTCTGCAACCGGTGAAGCCGCTGGGGGCGCTCCGCAAGGACACCACTACATGTAGACTCTTTCGTGGCATGACCTCTAGATTTTGTTGTTTTCCCCCTTGACAAGTTTTCCACAGTGCTTATACTGCGCTTCCAGCTTCGGGAGACGTGGTTCCGGGACGGTATCCAGCCCTGACACCACGAAGACCGGACCGGCAAAATCGAAACATTAGGAGAGGAATCTCCAGCCGCGGGGCGAGGTTTTGGCTCCGCGGATTTCGTTCGCGGTTGATCTGGGGTTCGCAGTAAGGCGCAAGCGGACATACAGCCGCGAAGGGCGAGTTTCTCTCTTTTTGGCACTTCGGCCAACTGGGCGACGAAGGCCGCAACGAGCCGGAAAATTTTTTTCGAGGCAGGTGGCGTCCGCCGGAGAATCGGACGCCGGGCAACGGAAGTAGTAAAATGGATGGGTTCCCCCCCCACCCCGGGAGCCCGTCAGAGAACCTGTCAGCGCGGAGGCAGACCATGGCGGAAGCAAGAGCGGTGCGTGCGGTGATGCAGGGAAAGGCCAGCGTGAAAG
>CAZIWR010000017.1:0-24035 GCA_964542805.1 uncultured Acidobacteriaceae bacterium | reverse complement strand
GGACCAGCTCGACGACGTCCGGGGGAACACCGATGGCGTCGGCGACGGCCTGCGTAAGAGCGGCCTCGATGGCGGGAGTGCCGGGAGTGCGCGTCTCGGCGACGATGACGAGACGCTCGGTGCCAGCCTGCTCGTCCACGACGCCGAATGCGGCGACACAGCCGCGGCGAACGCCTTCGACGGAGCCGGCAATCTCCTCGACTTCCTGCGGATAAATATTGCGTCCGGCCTTGATGATGATGTCCTTGACGCGGCCGGTGATGTGGAATTCGCCGGCCACGCGGTAGGCGCGGTCGCCGGTGTCCACCCAGCCATCGCCGCGCTGGAGTTCGGCGGTGGCTTCGGAATTACGGAAATAGCCGCGGGTGGCACTGGGGCCGCGGAACCAGAGTGAGCCTTCCACGCGGTCGGGCACGTCGTTGCCGTCGGCGTCGGCGAGACGAATTTCGTGGCCGGGGATGGCGTGGCCGACGGAGACGAACTCGAGAGCGGAGGAGTCGTCGGGTGCGGCAGGAACAGCACGGCCTTCGCGCTCGAGAGTTTGCCGATCAATGCGGTCCACGGAAGGGCCGCGGCCGAGCGGAGGAACGGTGGCGGCCAGCGTGGCCTCGGCGAGGCCATACACGGGCATGAGCGCTTCGGGGCGGAAGCCGTAGCGGGCGAAGCGCTCGACAAAACGGTCAAGGGTGCGCGGATTGACGGGCTCGGCGCCGTTGAGCAAGCAGCGCCAGGAACTGAGGTCGAGGCCTTCGATGTCGCGGTCGGCGATTTTGCGGACGCAGAGCTCGAAGGCGAAATTAGGAGCGGCAGCGACGGTGGCGCGGTGATGATGCACGGCCCACAGCCAGCGTTCAGGGCGCGTGAGGAAAGCAAGGGGGGACATCACGGCGAGCGGCAGGCCCATGCAAAACGGCAGCAGCCAGGAGCCAATGAGGCCCATGTCGTGATAGAGCGGGAGCCAGCTGACCATGACATCCGAGGTGTCGATTTCGAGAGCGTCCACCATGGAGCGGATGTTGGCGAGGATATTGGCGTGGGTGAGCGCGACACCCTTGGGTTCGCCGGTGCTGCCGGAGGTGTACTGGAGCATAACGAGATCGCTGGGGCGGGCGTGATGCGCTTCAAAGGAAGCCGAGCCATTGGACGTCTCCGCGAGCTTGGCGGCGCTGAGCACACCTTTGAGCGAGGGAACGTGCGGATGCAGCAAGTGCGCGACCGCTTCTGCTTGGCGGAAGGAGATGAGGAACCGGGCTTGGGCGCTGCGGAGAATGGCGGATTGCCGCGCGGCGTATTCCTCGATGCGGTCGGCGCGCATGGGCGGATAAATCGGCGCGGCCACGCCGCCGGCGAGGACGACGCCGAGAAAGCTGGGAAAAAAATCCGCGGAGGTGGGAAGCATCAGCGCAACGGATTCGCCGGGCTCGAGACCTCGCGAGCGCAGGCCGTGGGCAATGGAGCTGGCGCGCTCCCAGAGCTCGCCGAACGGAATGGCACGGGTGGCGCCGTCGTCCTCGCGGAGGAAAAGATGCGGGCGATGCGCGTCGGAGCGGCCGCGATGGAGACAGATTTCGGTGAGCGTTTCGGCGCGATCGAGGAGACGCTCGCGGAGATCGGTGGTGGCAACGGGAAAAGGCGCGCGCGGAGCAGCGGCGGAGAAAAGCTCCGGCGCAGGGGCGTCCCCCGCGACAACTGCATTGAGTAAGTCGGCGAGGGTTTCGGCTTCGGCGGCGATGCGGTCGGAGAGTGTGATGTGGAAGGCGGCGGAGATGCGCTGGACGAGTTCGACGCGCTCGAGGCTGCCCAAGCCGAGGTCGCGCTCGAGATGCGCGGAGGGCTTGACCTCCTGCGGCAGGCGATGACTACCCAGTTCGGCGAGGAGCTCCGCGACAATGCGGGAGACCTGCTCCCCGATGGCGACGCGGTCGAGTTGGGTACTCGGAGTGGCCATGGGCTTGAGGCTGACAACCATTGAAGAGGTGAGGCTACCACCGGAAAATGGGGAAGTCGAGCATAGGAGAGGAGAGGGTGTAGGGTGTTGGGTTTAGGGGGCAGAAAAAAAGGAATCAGGATTTCGGATTCAGGATTCCGGGGAAGGAACAGCAAAGGAGAGATCCTTCGGCCCGCGAAGAACGCGGTCCTCCCTTCGGCTGCGCTCAGGGCAAGCCCTTCGACTGCGCTCAGGGCAAGCAGGATGACAGGGGCAAAACACGAGCGAGTCAATCCAGACGGAAACGCAAGCGGGAGATGGAACGGGCGGGGGCGCGAGGGGCGAGGGGAAGGGCGGCGGAGTCGTCGAGGTCGAGGAGGACGCAGTTCATCTGAATGTCATTGGCGGCGACTTCGAAGCGCGCGGGCAGCGATTCGAGGAAACGCTTGATGATGGCGTCCTTCTCCATGCCGATGACGGAATCGTGCGGGCCAGTCATGCCCACGTCGGTGATGTAAGCGGTGCCGCGGGGGAGGACGTGCTCATCGGCGGTGGCCACGTGGGTGTGCGTGCCGATGACGGCGGAAACTTTGCCGTCGAGATACCAGCCCATGGCCTGCTTTTCGCTGGTGGCTTCCGCGTGCATGTCCACGAGGACGATTTTCACTTCGGGCGGGATGCGGGCGAGCTCGCGGTCGGCGGTGCGGAAGGGACAATCAATCGGGTTCATGAAGGTCCGGCCCTGCAGATTGAGCACCGCGTAGCCGACGCCGTTCTTTGCGGCGCCGACGAAGAGGCCGCTGCCGGGCGCGCCGTCGGGAAAATTGGCCGGGCGAAGCAGGCGGGGCTCATGCGGGAAATAGTCGAAAATCTCCTTGCGGTCGAAAATGTGATTGCCGCCGGAAAGGACTTCGATGCCGGCATGAAACAGCTCGTCGGCGAGACGCGGGGTGATGCCGAAACCGGAGGCGGAATTCTCGCAGTTGGCGATGCACAGATCGACGTGCTGCTGGGCGAGGATATCCGCGAGACGATCATGAATGATGCGGCGGCCGGGAGAGCCGACGATGTCGCCGATGAAGAGAACGCGCATGGCGGGAAAGAGTCTAAGGGGCGGAGGGAGAAAAAACCAGTGGCTAATGGCTAGTCGAAAAAGAAAGGGCGTAGGGTTTTGGGTTTAGGGTGTAGGGAGCAGAACGCGGAGGGGAGGACAGGACAGGCTGGAAAGTCTGTCCTACGAATGCGCGCCTAAAGGCGAGCGCTACATGAGAAAGCAAAGGCCATGGATTCGTGGAGGCAGCGGGCGGCAAGGAGCGCGGTGCGGTTGGCGATGTCGGCGGCGGGGTTGAGCTCGACCACGTCCATGCCGACAAGCGACCAGGGAGCGAACTGTAGAAAATTGAGCACCTGACGAGGCGTGAGGCCGCCCGGAACAGGATGCGCGACGCCGGGAGCGAACGCAGGGTCGAAGGCGTCGAGGTCGAGCGTGATGTACACCGGCGCGCCGTGGGGGATGTGCGCAGGATAGTCGAGCGTAGCGCCGATGGTGCGTGCGTGGAACTGGCGCAAGCGGCCAGAGTACGAGCGGGCGTGAGCGGCTTGCACGGCGTTTTCGGTGCGGATGCCGTACTGCGTGACGCTCGCGACGTGCGGCATTTCGAGGAGGCGCGCGGCGACGCAGGCGTGCGACGAAGTGCTGCCCTCGTAGATGGGATAGAGGTCGGGATGCGCGTCGAGTTGAATGATGTGAACCGGACGGCCGAGGGCGGCGAGGGCTTCGGCGACAGGGACAGTGACGGCGTGGTCGCCGCCGGCGACAAAGGGATTTTTACCGGCGCGCCATTGTGCGGCGGCGAAATCGCGGAAACTGCGCGCGGTGGCGGGCCAGTCGGAATGAGACGGCAGGTCGCCAGCATCAAAAATTTTTCCGGCGAGGTTGCAGCCGGATTCGCTGGTGGAGTTGTAGCAGTCGCCGTCGTAGGCGAGACGAATAGCTTGCGGGCCACGGGCGGCGCCGCGACGGAAAGAAGACTGCGAGTCGTCGGCGAGGCCGGCGAAAACGAGCTTGGCGGCGGGGTCAGTGGTGAAGCAGCCGGCGAAGGGGACAGGCATGGGAGTCAGGATACAGGATTCAGGAGTTAGAGACGAAGGATGACAGAAGAGGAACAAGCGAACTTGACGAAGCAACCCGGAGTGAGTAGTCTCGATCATACTAAGGGCTCAGGAATCGAGTCCGAACGAAGAGAAATGATCAGGCGGCCAATTCGCGTGCTGGCAATGGTGCTGCTGCTGTGTATGGTGGCGGTGCAGGTCCATGTCTGCGTCGAAACCAGCGTAGCGCAACGCTCGCAACACCAGTGCCCGTTGTGCAAGTCTGGCGGCTGGGCCGAACCGGCGGCGGAAATGAACCTGGACGCGCGGCTGGCGTCCAATCCGCTGCAAGACATACCGGCCACGCGCGCCGCACTACCCCAGCCGATCGAAGCATCTTCTTCGCGCGCCCCGCCCCGTAGTTAATTCCTCCCGGCCGACCCGCCCAAATTTTTCGACGCACATTCTGACGCAGGAGAGAACCCATGAAAGGCATCATTGCCGTCGCATTCTCGCTATTTTTGCTGCCGGGAGGAGTGTGGGCGCAGTCCCGAGGCCTCGGGACAACGCCGCCACCAACGCAGGAAAAAACCGAAGAGCGGTTGCGGGCGCTCGAGGAGCGCATCCGCGCGTTGGAGGAAGAACTGCGCGCAGTGAAGGCGGCGTCCCGAGGTGTCGGGACGACTCCGGCAGTAGCGCCGGCCGCTGAAGTGGCGCAGGCGCCCACGCCTCCGCCGGCGCCGAGCTACGTCCAACTGGGCGGGGCGGGAGGCAGCGCGGCCAAGGCGTTGAACCCGGACGTTAGCATCATCGGGAACTTCTGGGGCGCGGTGGGACAGAACCGGGTGCGGCCGGTGCCGGGATTGGAGTTCCACGAGGCGGAACTCGCGCTGCAGGCGATCGTGGATCCCTATGCGCGGGCAGATTTTTTCATTGCCTTTGGCGAGGAGGGCGTGGAGTTGGAAGAAGGCTACCTGACGCTGACGTCTCTGCCGGGAGGGCTGACGGCTAGAGTGGGAAAATTTCGCGCGGCGTTTGGGCGAGTGAACGCCATGCACAACGACGCGCTGCCGTGGATTGACCGGCCGCTGGTGACGGAAAACCTGGTGAGCGGAGAAGAGGGCATCAACGATGCGGGCGTGTCGCTGAGCCGCATCCTGCCGGCGCCGAAAGGAATTTTTCTGGAGGCCATCGGGCAAGCGTATCGCGGAGACTCGGGGACGCTGTTCGTGGCCAACCGGCGGGACGACATCAGCGTGGTAGGACGCCTGCGCGGGTACGGCGACATCACGGAAAACACGAACCTGGAAATGGGATTTTCCTACGCGCGCGGGCACAACGACCTGGGCAGCGATTTCCTGACCAACCTCTACGGCATCGACACGACGCTGCGGTGGAAGCCGCTGCGGAGGGCCATCTATCACTCGTTTTTGTGGCGGAACGAGTTTGTGTGGAGCCGGCGCGACGAATTGGTGGGACAACAGCGCGCGTTCGGAATGTATAGCTCGGCAGATTACAGGGTGAACCGGCGGTGGACGCTGGGCGGGCGGTTCGACTGGTCGGAGAGGCCGACGAATGCGAGCCTGCGGGACGCCGGGTTCTCCGCGCTGCTGACCTACTGGCCGAGCGAGTTCAGCCAGATCCGCGGGCAATACCGCTTCACACGGTACGACGGGAAACAGGATGCCAACGAGCTGCGGTTCCAGTTTTTGTTCGTGCTGGGAGCGCATGGGGCGCATGTGTTCTAGAGGCATTGGCGAGTGATGAGTGGCGAGCAGGAAGGGTGTAGGGTGTTGGGTTTAGGGTGTAGAGAACAGAAATCCGAATGCAGAAGTCACAAAGCAGAAGTAGAACGCGAGGAGCCATCATGAAAAGTGGGACACGGAAATGGCGAAGGGCTGCTGAGAGTTTTCGAAAAACGGCAGCGATAGGGCTGGTGGCCGTGATCTTAGCGGCGGGGATGGCGAGCACCTGGTCGGGAGGAACGCGGGCGGCGGGGAAGCTGAACGTGGTGGCGTCCACGACGGACCTGGCGGCGCTGGCGGAAGAAGTGGGCGGGGACCGCGTGACGGTGACGTCCATCGCGCGCGGCTACCAGGACCCGCACTACGTGGAGGCCAAGCCGAGCTTTCTGCTGCAACTGAAGCGCGCGGACTTGCTGGTGGTGGTCGGGCTGCAACTGGAAATCGGGTGGCTGCCACCGCTGGTGACGCAATGCGGCAACCCGAAAATCCAGCCGGGCGCGCCGGGATATTTTGATTCGTCGCAGTTTGCGCAAATCCTGGAGATCCCCACGGCGCAAGTGACGCGGGCCATGGGCGACGTGCACCCTCTGGGCAACCCGCACTACTGGCTGGACCCGCAAAACGGGCTGCGTATCGCGCAAGGCATCGCGCAGAAATTTTCGCAGATGAGCCCGGGCGACGCAGCGTACTTTGCCGAGCGGCTGAAGTCGTTCCAGCAGCGGATCACCGAAGCGGAAAAGCGGTGGGACGACCAGATGAAGGCATACCGCGGGCGGAAGGTGGTGACGTATCACCGCTCGTGGCCCAACCTGGCCACCCGCTTCGGGCTGAATGTGGTGGACTACGTGGAACCGCGTGCAGGCATCCCGCCCAGCCCGGCGCACCTGGTCGAGTTGATCGGGATGATGAAGCGAGAAAACGTGAAGGTGATTCTGGTGGAGCCGTACTTCGACTTGAAAACGCCAAACAGCGTAGCTGCGCAGACCGGGGCACAAGTGGTGGTGCTGCTGCCGTCGGTGGGCGGCGAAAAAGAAGTGACGGATTACTTCAAGCTGTTCGATTACGATGTGAACTTGCTGGTGCGGGCTTTCCAGGCCGCGCGATAGAAACCGTGGAGGAGAGATGGAAATTCTGGAGTTCCTGAAGTGGCCGCTGGCCGCCAGCCTGATCATCGCCGGCATCCACGCGTACCTGGGCGTGCACGTGGTAGAGCGCGGAGTGATTTTCGTGGACCTGGCGCTGGCACAGATCGCGGCGCTGGGCGCCACCATCGGCATCCTGGCAGGCCTGGATCCGCACAGCGAGAGCACTTACTGGGTCAGCCTGGCGTTTGCCGTCCTGGGGGCAGGCGTATTTGCCATGGCGCGCAGCCGCCGCAAGCACATCCCGCAGGAAGCCTTCATCGGCATTGCCTATGCGGTGGCTTCCGCCGGCACCATCCTGGCGATGAGCAAGGCGACCGGCGAAACGGAGCACCTGAAAGACATGCTGATCGGAAACATCCTCGCGGTCTCCAAGGAAGACGTGTTGCGCACGGCGGCGCTGTATGCCGTCATCGGGGTGTTCCATTACATTTTCCGCAAGAGGTTCCTGCTGATCTCGATGAATCCGCGGGAAGCGGAAGCGCAGGGGATTTCCATCCGGCTGTGGGACTTTCTTTTCTATGTTTCGTTCGGGTTTGTGGTAACGCGGTCGGTGGCCATTGCGGGCGTGCTGATGGTCTTCTGTTATCTAATTGTGCCGTCGGTGGGTGCGATGCTGTTCGCGGACCGCATCGGGCCGCGGCTGGCCATCGGATGGACGATGGGCACGCTGGTGTCGGCGCTGGGAGTTTTTCTTTCCGTGAAGATGGATACGCCGACGGGCGCGACGATTGTGTGCACGTTTGGCGTGGTGCTAGTGGCCATGTTCCTGGTTCACCTGATGGTGTATCACGGGCACGCGGCAGAAAGCGGGCACGAGCTGAAAGGCGCGGGAGCAAGGGCGTATGAGGCAGAGGAGGCAGAGAAGGAGTAGGGAGAAATCAGAAAGCGGAATTCAGAAGGCAGAAGCAGCAAGTCAACACAATTCAGAAGCAGCAAACCCAAGAGACAATTCAGGCGGAATCTTTCAGGGCGGAGTCCACGAGCTGGAGGCAGCGCTCGGCGCGAAAGCGAAGATCGTCTTCCGCCGAGGCGCGGCGCTGGCGGAGGGCGTGGAGCTCGTCAGCGATGTTAAGTGCGGCGAGGACGGCGATGCGCAGGGAGTCCACCGTGCGCGTGGCGGAGGCCACGGAGCGCATCTTGCCGTCCACGTAGCGGCCCAGTTCGGCGACGTAGGCTTCGTCAAGATCGCCACGGACGTTGTAGGATTGGTTGAAAATTTCGACTTGAACGGATTTCATCGTACACGCTCCCCGGCTGGCGGGAATATCATACCGTGGCGCGTGGCGAGAAAAACCAAAGATCGTTGGAACCACAGATGAAAGAAGGGATCAGGGAATTACATACGGAGGTGACAGAGTGTGAGAGCGGCAGTGTGGCAGAGATGAGAGGCAGACGCCTACGCGGTGCGGAGGGAGGCGGAGAGGGATTTCTCGAGAATGGAAATAATTTTGGCGGAGAAATCGGTAAGCTGCGCTTCGGTGAGCGTGGCGTCGTGGGACTGGAAAACGACGCGGACGAGGAGTGAATATTTTCCGGCGGGGATGGCGCCGCCGCGGAAAAGATCGCCGGGCTCGGCGGAAATTATCTCGGGAATGGCCAGGGCGCGGATTTTTTCGGCGACCTGCGCAAAAGTCACACCGTCGGCGATGACGAGGGAGAAATCGCGCTCCACGGCGGGGAAACGCGGGATGGGCGCGTAGCGAATTTTTGCGCGGGAGGCTTCGAGGGCCGCGCAGAGCGGGTCGAAGGACAACTCGGCGAGGAAGACGTCCTGGCGGAGCTTGAATTTTTCGGCGAAGCGGCGAGTGAGCTGGCCGGCGACGCCCGATGCAGAATTAGGCGCAGCAAGTGGCGCCCCTACATCGTCAACCAATGACACGCGGGCGGAGCGGGCGGGGTGAAGCCAGGAGGGCGCCCCGGATTCCCAGTGGAAGCCCTCCGTAAGTTCTCCGAGTGAGTCGAGATCCCCTTTCAAGTCGGAAAAGGAAAAATCGCGAGCGGGCTCGTGGATGGATTTTTCGCGGGCGAGGCCGGAGGCGCCGAGGGTGAGAATGCGCGTCTCGACCGGTTTGGCATCGCGCAGGGTGTAGGCACGGCCGATTTCGAAGAGGCGCAGATTGCGCTGGCCGCGGTTGATGTTCCACTCGAGCGCTTGGAGCATGGTGACAATACCGGAGCTGCGCAGAACCGAAGCGTCTTCGGCGAGAGGGTTGGTGAGCTTCGCCGGCGTGACATCCGGCGCGCGGAAAAGAGCGTCGCGTGCAGGGTCCACGAGCGTGATGGAAACAATTTCCTGATAGCCGAGAGCGACGAGGCGTTCGCGAAGGCGATCTTCGGCATCCGCGTGCGGAAGGCGGGCGGCAGCCTGACGCGCGGGATGCATGCGCGCGGGAAATTTGTCGAAGCCGTGGTGGCGAGCGATTTCCTCGATGAGATCGATTTCGCGGGAGACGTCGCGGCGCCAGGCAGGGCGCGTGCAGTCCCATGCGGCCATCAGCGAGCCGGAGGCGCCGGGCGTGGCGTCGGAGCGATGCGGCGCGAAGCCGAGCGCGGCGAGGATGGCTTCGATGTCGCGGTCGGGAACGTCCGAACCCATGACGCGCAGGAGTTCCTTGCGGGTAAGCTCGACTTTTTTCGGCGCAGGCTTGGCCGGGTAAACGTCCACGGCGCCGGCGAGGAGCTCGCCGCCGGCAAGCTGGAGAATGAGTTCGGCGCAGCGGCGGGAGGCCAAGTCGGCGATTTCGGGGTCTACGCCGCGCTCGTAGCGCGTGGAGGCTTCGGTACGCAGGCCAAGCGCTTTGGAAGTGCGGCGCAGTGAAGTGGGCTCGAACCAGGCGGATTCCAGCAGCACATTGGTGGTGAAGAAACTGATTTCGCTTTCGCCGCCGCCCATCACACCGCCGACAGCCACACTTCGCGTGGCGTCGGCAATCATGCACATGTCCGCGGAAAGTTTCCTTTCGACGTTGTCGAGCGTGGTGATTTGTTCGCCGGGGCGCGCGCGGCGCACGACGATGCGCTTTTCGGCGAGCGTGTCGAGGTCGAAGGCGTGCAGCGGCTGGCCGAGCTCGAGCATGACGTAGTTGGTGGCGTCCACGATATTGTTGATGGAGGCCTGGCCGAGAGATTCGAGGCGCTGCTTGAGCCAGTCCGGCGACGGGCCGACCTTGACGCCGCGGAAAACGCGCGCAGCGTAACGCCCGCAGAGGTCGGGGCATTCGATGGCGACGCGGGTAGCGGAGGAGGAGAGATCCTTCGCTTCGCTCAGGATGACAGGTGAAATGTTTTTGAGGGGGAGGCGAAAGAGAGTGGAAATTTCTCGCGCGATGCCGTAGTGGCTCATGCAGTCGCCGCGGTTGGTGGTGAGGTCGGCGTCGAGAACGGGGCCGGCGGGGGAGTCCTCGACGGACTCGATGGCAATGCCGACGAGCGAAAGGCGCGAGCGGACGTCCTGCGGGGAGGCCGTGACGTCGACGAATTCCTTGAGCCAGTTGAAGAGGAGCTTCATGGGACGAATCCGAAACGGACATTGTAGCGGGGGGAAGTGGCTAGTGACTAGTGATTAGTGGCTAGAAACAGAGGAAAGGAGGAATGAGGAAGGGAGGAATGACAGCAAGGTAGAAATGTGGAAGTGTGGAAATGAAAGACCAAGAGAGCTACTTGATGGCGGAGCCGCGGATGTGGGGGCCGACGACGGGAGAGGGGACGCGGAAGTGGTCGAGGTGGAGGGAGGAGAAGCCGGCGGACTCGATGCTTTTCCAGGTTTCGCGGTCGGGGTGGCAGCCGTCGCCGCAGTAGCGCCAGACGGGTTTGACGAAGCGTTGCAGGCGGCGCGTGAAGGTGGCAGGCGGGGCGGCAACGTGCTCGATGAAAACGAAGCGGCCGCCGGGGCGGAGCACGCGGAGAATTTCGCGGAGAGTGGAGGCGACGTCTGGAACGGTGCAGAGGACCAGCGTGCTGACGACAGCGTCGAGGGAGGCGTCAGGGACATCGAGAGATGCGGCCGAGCCGAAACGAAATTCGCCGGTGATGTGCCGCGCGTCGAGTGCGGCGCGCAGATGCGGATGAAGCAACGGATTGGGCTCGATGCCAATCCAGCGGACGTCCGGCGGGTAGTAAGAGAGATTGACGCCGGTGCCGGGGCCAATTTCGAGAATGGTGCCGGAAAGATCGCCCAGCAGGCTGCGTTTGTGGGGCGCGACACTCTTTTCGTACACGGGGCAGGCGTGGGTGAGGATCCAGGCCTGGAGGCGCTGGGGGAACGTGACGTGATGAGCGGCGGCGGACATTTAGAAGGCGCGAAAATCGAAAAACGACCCCCGAAGAGGGGCATGACTCGCGCGGAAAAGCGGCGTCAAGCCGCCGCACTCCAAAACGCCGGCAAGATGCCGGCGCTACGGAAACTGGCGGAGGAAGCGAACGTCGTTCTGGAAAAAGAGTTGAACGTCGTCGATGCCGTACTTGAGCATGGCGAAGCGGTCCACGCCGAGGCCAAAAGCAAAGCCGCAAAGTTTTTTGGCGTCGTAGTTGACGAAGCCGTAGACGGCGGGGTCCACCATGCCGGAGCCGAACAATTCGATCCAGCCGGAAAATTTACAGATGCGGCAGCCGACGCCGTCGCAGAATATGCAGCTCGCATCCACCTCCGCGGAAGGCTCGGTGAAAGGGAAATAGCTGGGGCGGAAGCGCGTCTTCACCTTGGGGCCGAAAAACTCGCGAATAAAATACTCGATGGTGCCCTTGAATTCGCAGAAGGTAATGTCCGTGTCCACGGCGAGGCCTTCGACCTGGTGGAACATGTAGGAGTGCGTGGAATCGGGGTTGTCGCGGCGATAGACTTTTCCGGGCACGATCACGCGCACGGGGGGCTTCTGCGATTCCATCGTGTGCACCTGCACGGGCGAGGTGTGTGTGCGCAGAAGATACTGCGTGAGCGCGCCGGGAGGCAGGTCGAGATAAAAGGTGTCCATGGTGTCGCGTGCCGGATGCGTTTCGGGAATGTTGAGCGCTTCGAAATTGTAGTAGGGCGTTTCGATCTCCGGGCCGGTGGCGACGGTGTAGCCGAGGGAAAGGAAAATGCGCTCAAAGTCGTCCATGGTTTGGCGCAGGATATGACGCGTGCCGATGCGGCGCGCGACGCCGGGGAGCGAAAGATCGGCGTGCTCGCGAGCGACGGCAGCTTCATCGGCGGAAGTTTCCACGGCGAGGCGGCGGGCTTCGATGACGGCTTCGACGTGGGCCTTGAGTTGATTCAGCGCAGCGCCCACGGCGGGCTTGAGGGCAGGCGGCGCGGGCTTTAGCCAGTTGTCCGAGATGGCGGAAAGAATGCCGGACTTGCGGCCGAGCCAGGCGTCGCGGAGAGATTTCCAAGCGTCGGCGGAATCCACGGCGGCAGAGGCGGCGTCGAAATCGGCGCGGAGATCGGCAAAGAGCTTTTCGACGTGCCCCGGAGTGCCGGCGCGAATTTCGTCGAGCGTGCGGCGCGTGTAGTCGAGAGGGACGGGCATGAGAAGTTGTCAGTTTACAGTTGTCAGTGGTCAGTGGAAAGCTGAAAAACGGCCCGTGCCACTACGGGAGAGATCCTTCGGCTCGACAGAAATCGTCGGGCCTCAGGATGACAAATCCTCCCCGTGAAAAATTACGCCAGGGCGGATTTGGCCTGGGCGGCGAGAGCGGCGAAGCCGGTGGCGTCGCGCACAGCCATGTCCGCGAGAACTTTGCGGTCCACGCCGATGCCGGCCTTCTTCAGCCCGTGCATGAACTGGCTGTAAGACAGCCCGTTCAAGCGCGCTGCGGCGCCGAGTCGCTGAATCCACAGGCGGCGGAACTGGCGCTTCTTGGCGCGGCGGTCGCGCGTAGCGAACCGCAGAGCACGGTCCACGGCTTCCTTGGCGGAGCGGTGGAGCTTGCTCTTGGTGAGGAAAAAGCCCTTGGCGCGCTTGAGGATTTTCTTGCGGCGGGCAATGCGCTTGGTACCGCGTTTGACGCGAGGCATGGTGTTCTCCTTTAAGGATGTAAACAAAAAACCGAAAACGTGAAAAACCAAGAGAGATCCTTCGTCCCGATAAAAAGCATCGGGACTCAGGATGACAGACTCAACAGGGGAGACAAACGAGGGAGGAGCCGGCGGAAGAGCAGATTTGAAATTGGAAATTTCAAATCGCAAAACCGGCGGCGCTCGACGGGTTTGTCTCCGAAGAGGAGCGCAGCGAGCAGCGCCCCTAAGAACGGCACAGGCTAGAAGCCTGTGCTACCCGGCCGGCAGGCACCCGTAGAGCCTGACAGCACGGAAAAGACCGAAATTCGAAAAACGAAATTCGGATCGAACAAAAAGCGCGAAACTGCCGCACATTCAAAAGCGCCAGCAAGTTGCCAGCGCGATCCCTAGGCGTAGGGGAGAAGGTGCTTGATGTTGGCGGCGTCGGTCTCGTGCACGCGGGTCATCTTCCTGAGACGGCGCATGCGACTGGGCTTCTTGGTGCCCATCAGGTGACGCTTGCCGGAATGGCCGCGAAGAATCTTTCCGCCGGCGGTGACTTTGAAACGCTTGGCGGCGCCGCGATGCGTCTTGCGCTTGTATGCCTTCACTTTTTTCTTAGCCATGAGGCCCTTTCGAAGAACGAAAAGCGAAATACGAAAAGCGAAAAACGGCACCCGCTATGCGTTAGGTGCTGGACAGGCTGGAAAGCCTGTCCTACGAAGTGCTACGAAGCGGAATCGGCGCCGGACTTTTCGCTGCCGGCCTGGGCCGATTTCGAAGCGCCCTTCTTGGGCGCCAGCAGGGCCAGCAGGATGTTGGCTTCCATGCGCGGCGAAAACTCGACCAGGGCGTGATCCGCGATGTCCGCCAGCAAGCGCTGCATCTTGGCCTGGCCGACTTCCTTGTGGGCCATCTCGCGGCCGCGATGGAAGATCATGGCCTTCACTTTGTGGCCTTCGCCGAGGAAGCGAATGATCTGGTTCTTGCGGACCTGATAGTCGTGCTCGGCGGTGGAGGGCCGGAATTTTACTTCCTTGATGACGCCGCTTTTCTGATGCTTGCGCTGCTCGTGGGCGCGCTTGTTCTCGGCGTACATGAATTTGCCGTAGTCCATGATTTTGCAGACGGGCGGAACGGCGTTGGGGGAGATTTCCACCAAGTCCAAGCCGCGCTCGCGGGCAACCTTTATGGCCTCGAACGGCTGCATCACGCCCAACTGGGCGCCTTCGTCATCGATTACACGGATTTCACGGGCCCGAATGCGTTCATTGACCCGGGTCCGATCCGACGGCCGCATGCTGCGTTCAGCGATAGCTCCACCTCCAAAGACAGACAACGGAAATTAGAAAATGGGAAAAACAACCCCACCGAAAAAGCCTTTAGATGAAAGCGCCCCTTGCCCGGAGTCGTACAACAGGCCCAACAGCCGGGAAGGGCGAGGCGGAAGTATAGCATGGGAGTAAAGAAGGGTGTAGGGGGTAGGGTCCAGGGTGTAGAAGGAAGGCCGGGCGAGTCAGGAAATAGCGCGGGAGGAGATTTCGGAGGCGAGGTCGGAGAGAAACTGGTCGAGGGGACGTGGGCCAAGATCGCCCTTAGAGCGGTGGCGGACGGAAACGGAGGCGGCTTCGGCTTCCTTGGCACCGACCACGGCCATGTAGGGAATCTTCTGCATCTGAGCGTCGCGGATTTTCGCCTGGAGCTTTTCGTTGTGGTCGTCGAGATGGACGCGGATGCCGGCCGCTTTGAGCTTGGCGGTGACCTGCTTGGAGTAGTCGGCGACTTTGTCGCTGACGGGCAGGACGGAAACCTGCACGGGCGCGAGCCAAAGCGGGAAGGCGCCGGCGTAGTGCTCGACGAGGACGCCGAAGAAGCGCTCGACGGAACCCCACAGCGCGCGATGGACCATGAGAGGCTGGTGGCGCGCGCCGTCTTCGCCGACGTATTCGAGGCCGAAGCGGCCGGGGAGATTGAAGTCGAACTGCACGGTGGTGAGCTGCCAGGGACGACCGATGGCGTCGATGAGCTTGATGTCAATCTTGGGGCCGTAAAATGCGGCTTCGCCGAGGATGTGCTTGAAGGGCGCGCCAAGACGCCCGAGCGCGTTCTTGAGCGCGGCGGTGGCGCGCTGCCAATCTTCCGGCTTGCCGGCGTAATTCTCCGGATGGGCTTCGTCCCAATCCGAAAGCTCGATCACGTAATCGTTGAAGCCGAAAGTTTTCAAAGTGTCCCAGGCGAAGCGCACGCAATCTTCAATCTCCGCTTCGATCTGCTGGGGCATGCAGAAGATGTGCGCGTCGTCCTGGGTAAAGCCGCGAACGCGGAGCAGGCCGTGCAGCACGCCGCTGCGCTCGTAGCGATAGACGGTGCCGAGCTCGGCGTAGCGCACGGGAAGTTCGCGATAACTGCGCAGGCGCGATTTGTAAATCAGGATGTGGCCCGGGCAGTTCATGGGCTTGAGCTGATACTTCTCTTTCTCCACCTCGATGGGGCCGAACATGCTTTCCTTGTAGAAATCGGTGTGGCCGGAAATCTCCCAAAGATGCAGGCGCATGATGTGGGGAGTGAAGACGAGGTCGTAGCCGCGCTTAAGGAGTTCGTCGCGGAGCCAGTCTTCCATGAGCTTGCGGATGAGGCCGCCCTTGGCGTGCCAGAAAATGAGGCCGGCGCCGGCGTCGTCCTGCACGCTGAACAGGTCGAGCTCGGGGCCGAGGCGGCGATGGTCGCGGCGCTTGGCTTCTTCCAGGCGATGGAGATAAGCGTCCAGTTCCTGCTGCGTGTAGAAGCAAGCGCCGTAGATGCGCTGGAGCTGGGCGTTGCCTTCGGTGCCCTTCCAGTAAGCGCCGGAAACATTCATCAGCTTGAAGGCGCGGATGCGGCCGGTGGAGGGGATGTGCGGGCCGCGGCAAAAATCGATGAACTTGCCGGTGGTGTAGAAGGACACCATGGGCTCGACAACTTTTTCCTCGACCAGCTCGCACTTGAAGGGCTGCTCAAGCTGCGCGTAGAGCTTGAGCGCTTCGGGCTTGGGCATGAGCTTGCGCTCGTTGGGAATGTCTTTTTCGGCGAGCTCGCGCATTTTCTTTTCGATTCGCGCGAGGTCTTCGGGAGTGAATGGCTCCGCGCGGAGGAATTCGTAGAAGAAGCCGGTGTCAATCGGGGGGCCGATGCCGAGCTTGACGTCGGGAAACAGCTCGAGGACGGCGGCAGCCAGCAAGTGCGCGGCAGAGTGGCGATAGACCTCGAGCGATTCGGGATTTTTGTCGGTGAGGATTTCAACTTTGGTGTCGGCTTCGAGCGGGCGGGAGAGCTCGACGAGCTCGGCGCCGTCGGAAACCATGCCAGTGGGCCCAGCCACACCTCCGCCCGCACCCACACTGACGCGGGCGACCAGTGCGGCACTCGCCAAGCGCGGCGAAATCTGCCGGGCAATCTCCAGCGGCGTGGTGCCGCGAGGCACCGCGCGGGTGGAGCCGTCCGGAAGAGTGATTTGAATGGTGTCCATGAGCGTTCCGGGCACGCAATGAAACATCAAAAGTAGCAGAAAGAAGGAAAGTTGGAAAGTTGAAGGGAGGGAGAGTTTCAGAGTGGCGGAGTCTCAGAGTGCCAGAGGGATCGACTACAGCAGCGTGACGCCGGGGAGACCGGAGAAGGCCTGGTCGGAGGTGACCAGTTCAGCGTGCTGGGAGAGGGCGGTGGCGTAGATGATGGCGTCGGCCATGGCGAGCTTGTGCACCAGGCTGATTCTTGCTGCGCTCAAGGCCAGGTCTTCATCCAGTTCGACAATAGACTGGCGTAATGCGTGCGAAGCAAAGCGATCTGCTTCGGTCTTGCCGCGCATTTGCGTCAGTTTTTTGTAGACTTCGTATAGAACGATAGTAGGCACAAGCAAGGGCCGCGAACCTTCCAGAAATGGCGCAAACGCGGCGGACTTCGTGTCTGAGGTGATGTACTCGAGCCAACCTGACGAATCCACGAGCAAGAGATCAGAAGCGGTCGTTGCGGTCACGGTAGTCGTCCTTCCATGACATCCCCTTGGCCATGCCCCGCAACTCCGTGATGGGCCTTTGCACGTCCAGATGAATCCGGCCGTCAATCACGAACATGAACAGTTTCTGGCCGGGTTTCAGGCCGAGTTTCTCCCGCAGTTCCTTAGGGATCACCACCTGGTATTTTGGGGACACTGTAACTGTCGCCATACGAACCTCACTATCGAATTATATCGATACAGATATCGTATGTCAACTGCGGGGCGAATAAGCGACGGGGAGAGTTCCTTCGGGCCGATCGAATGCATCGGCCCTCAGGATGACAAGGCCGGCTGGACAGAGCGCTTCAGAGGTAGAATGCGCGGCGTGGCGCAAAGATTCGAAATCATCGAGCATCCGGCGGATGTGGGGTTCATCGCGTTCGGTGGAACACTAAGTGAATTACTGGAAAACGCGGCGCTGGCAATGATGACGCTGGGATGCGATCTGGAAGCGATTGAGGAGCACGAGCAGCGCACCATCAAGGCCAGCGGGGCGGACAACGAGTCGCTGCTGTTTGACTGGCTGGCGGAGATCCTGGCGGTAGCGGACGCGGAAGGGCTAGCGCTGCGTCGCGCGGAAGTGACGCGAGTCGTCGAAGGCCAGGCACAGGGCGTGGTGTATGGCGAAAAATTCGACAAGGCGCGGCACCGTGCGGGGACGTACATCAAGGCGGTGACGTATCATGAGTTGCGCGTAGAGAGGACTGAGCAGGGGTGGAAGGGGAGAATTTATCTGGATGTCTAGAAAATCAGAAATCAGAAGCAAGAAGCAAGGAGGAAACCGTGAAGCGAGTGGCGATGGTAGTGGGGATGTTGCTGATGGGTGCGGCAGGAACACAAGGACAGACAAGCGCGGAACGAAGCCTCAGGTCAGTCACGCCAAAAGACGGCGTGGCCCTTCGGCTTCGCTCAGGGCAAGCGGGACCTGAGCTACAGGATTCGGTGCGGACGGGGAGGCCGGTGCACACGTATTCGATTGTGGCGCGGGATGAGAAGACGGGAGAGATCGGCGTGGCGGTGCAGTCGCACTGGTTTTCAGTGGGCAGCCTGGTGACGTGGGCGGAATCCGGCGTGGGCGCGGTGGCCACGCAATCGTTCGTCGAGCCGAGCTACGGCAAGCTGGGGCTGGACCTGATGCGCGCGGGAAAATCGGCGCCGGAGGCGTTGAAGTCGCTGCTGGCAGGAGACGAGGGGCGCGAGGTCCGGCAGGTGGCCATGATTGACGCGCAGGGCCGCGTGGCGGCGCACACCGGAAAACTGTGCATCCCCGCGGCGGGACATCAGACCGGAAAAAATTTTTCGGTGCAGGCGAACCTAATGGAGAAGGCTACCGTATGGCCGGCGATGGCCCACGCGTTTGAGTCCACGCCAGGCGATTTGACGGACAAACTACTGGCGGCGCTGGAAGCGGCGCAGCGCGAGGGCGGCGACATCCGCGGAAAACAGTCGGCGGCGATTGTGGTGGTGAAGGCGCATCCGAGCGGGAAGCCGTGGGCGGACCACATCGTAGACCTGCGCATCGAGGACCATGCGGAACCGCTCGTCGAGTTGCGGCGGCTAGTGCGCGTGAGCCGCGCCTACCAGCGGATGAACGCGGGCGACCTGTGCGCGGAGAAAAAAGACTGGGAGTGCGCGTCGCGGGAATACGGCGCAGCGGAAAAACTGATCCCGGAAGAGCTGGAGACGTATTTCTGGCACGCGGTGACCATGGCCACGGCAGGGCGCGTCGAAGAGTCGCTGCCGCTGTTCAAGAAAGTGTTTGCGAAGGATGCGAAATGGGCGGAACTGGTGGAGCGGCTACCGGCGGTGGAGCTGCTGCCGAAGGATGCGAAGTTGATGGAGAGGATTCGGGCGCAAAAATAGAAATAGAGTTGTAGAAATGTGGAAGAGAGAAAGAGAAGAGCCGGCAATCCCGAAGCCTCGGGAGCCGGTGCTACAAAGGCGCCTATGGCGGGATGGGAGAGGAGGCGAGGGTGGCGGGAGCGCCGACGTTGAAGCGGATGACGTTGGATTGGTCCACGAAATAGTAGCGGTCGCCAGTCTGCCCGGGGGTAAGCGGAGCGGCGGTGATCGTGAAAGTGTCTACCTTGCCGTCGCCGTTGGAGTCCACGGGAGAGTAGGTGAACTGGAAGCCGCTCTTGATGCCGCCGACCAGCACGGCGTCAATGAGGCCAGCGCTGCCGGCGGAGGGAGCCACTCCCACCGCCGGCGGGCCAAGCGCCGCCAACGAAGGAGCGTAGCCGACTTGATAGGTAGACTCGTAGCTGACCTGGACCGTGCAAAGAGTGCGGAGCGAAGCGACAGCGGAAGTTTCGTTGGCCATCATGCGCGAGCGAAGCAGACGCGGGATAGCGATGGCGGCGATGGTCAGAATGACGGCGATGACGATGAGAAGCTCGATGAGAGAGAAGCCGCGAGACTGCTGACGAGAGCCAATCTTCAAAGTGCCCACCTCAAAAACAAGCCTCGGGAACGAAGCGGGCGAATCATAACACGCGCGTCAAGTCCATTGAGCGATTGAAGGGTTGAATCGTCTACTTGTGGCCGACGAGCGCGGCAACCTGGCCGAGATGATTCAAGTCGTGGCCGGCGATGAGCTGAAAGATGCGCGCGACGCTCTCCTGTCCGCGCTCCTGATGCATGCCGTAGTACTCCCATTTTTCCTTGGGAATGGATTTCAGCAGGGCGAGATTGGCGTCGCGCAGAATGCGGAACAACGCGAGGGATTTCCCGGGGTCCTGCTTGGCGTAGTTGGAGGTCTGTGCCCAAGCGTCTTGGTCGAAGGCCTGGATGGGCGCGCCGTTCGAGCTGAGAATCGAGCGCAGGCGCCAGCCAACGACCCATTCGGTTTCGGCGAGGTGTGCCAGAATTTCCGTGGCCGACCATTTGCCGGGTGCCGGGCGGCGGTTGAGTTTCTTGCGCGGGACGCCGCGGGTCAATTTTTGCAATTTGTCGGCGGTGGAGCGTTGCACCTTCATGGGTTCGTGGCCGGCGATGAGGCCGAGGATGCGGGCAACGTATTGCTGGGGCGTTTCGTTCATGAAACCTCCGGTGGCGAGTGAATCGCAAGTGCGACAATCCGATTGGATGCTGGGACAGGCCGTAGGATGCCGGACCAACTGGAAAGCAAGCCCTACGAAAAGCGCACAGGCTGTAAGCCTGTGCTACTTGCCGCGAGATTTTTCCATAGTGTCCCAAACAGAGTCGGGGACGTTCAACAAGTCGTTGAACTCACCGGCGCCGCGGAGCCAAAGCCCGCCGTCAATGGTGACGCATTCACCGTTCACATACTCGGCGAGCGGGGAGAGAAGATAAACAGCCAAATTGGTCAGCTCGTCGTGGCGTCCGAAGCGCTTCATGGGATGCGCGTTCTTGGCGTGCTCCTCGAATTCCCTGGTGGGCATGAGGCGCGACCACGCGCCTTCGGTGGGGAACGGGCCGGGCGCGATCGCGTTCAAACGGATTTTGTGGCGCGCCCATTCCACAGCGAGCGAGCGGGTCATGGCCAGCACGCCGGCCTTGGCACAGGCCGAGGGCACCACAAAGCCGGAACCGGACGATGCGTAAGTGGTGACGATGCTGAGAACGTTGCCGCCGGTTTTTCCTGCAATCCAGCGACGGGCCAGCGCATTGGTGCAGTAGAACGTGCCGTGGAGGACGATGCTGACCACGGCGTGGAACGCGTTGGCGGAAAGTTTTTCCGTGCGGGCGATGAAGTTGCCGGCGGCGTTGTTGACCAGCGTGTCCACGTGGCCGTATTCGGTTTCGGCGGCGTCCATCAGCAGCTCGACGGCAGCAGCGTCGCGGACGTCGCAGGAGGCGAAGGCAGCGTGACCGCCCGCGGCGCAGATTTCGTCGGCGGTTTTCTGGAGAGGCTCCTCGCGGCGTCCGGTGAGAAAAAGTTTGGCGCCGAGCTCGGCGAAGCGCAGGGCCATGGAGCGGCCCAGGCCGGTGCCGCCGCCAGTGATGAGAATGACGCGGTCTTTCAATAAGTTGGACTGGTACATCCTGCTCTCCTGAAAAAATGGCGTCCTATTATGCACACAAGGAGCGAAGGACGGAAGCTGGAGAGAGTTTATCGGGCGCCGTTGATGAGGAATAGGCTGGAGCGATGCTGCTGATAGGAGTACGCATATGCCGAAGCGTTGTCGGTAATCGTTACGCGGTTGAAGCCGAGCACTCCCGTCAGGTCGGGCGGAACAAGACGTTTCACCAAGGTGCGCCGCCCGGTGGCGATGTCCACTTTCTCCACTTTCCCGGGCAGCTCCGCACTGTTGAATACGAACAGGGAGCGGCTATCGGCGCTCCAGCGAATGATCTCGTCGTGCGCACGCAGGAATTGCAGTGGACGCGGCACCCCGCCTTCTACAGGATACAGTGCAACTTCAGCGGAACCGCGTAAGGCGATGATCTGCTTAGCGTCCGGCGAAAGCAGCCCCCGCGAAGTGCCTTCCGGCGTCACCGGGAGCAGCTGACCATCCGAAAGATTTTCCGCGTAGCACCGAGAGGCGCGTCCCGGCTCGTTTCCGCAAACCAGAATGCGCTTTCCGTCGAAAAACCAGGAGGCCGTATCAATATAATCCAAATTGCCGCGGTTCAGCTTGCGCGGTTCTCCGGCGCCCGTGGGGTAGAGCACCAATTGCACGGGCGAAGTGGGAATGACGGAAAGGGCCCATTTGCCATCCGGCGAAAAGGAGACGGCCAAGCCCTCCCCAAGACGCACAGGAGGCGAACCATCCATCTTGCGGATGCACACTGCATAATTCGTTCCGAAGACGCCGCTTTGCTCGGTGAAGAGCAATGTCCGGCCGTCCGCGGTGAGATCCCGCGGATCCGATAAATCGAGGAAGGAAAGGTTCTGCTCCGACTTAGCGCCCGGAGCCATGCCCCACATGTCGTCGCGGATGTCGTCCCGTGTCACCAGCCACCGGCCATCGCGCGACACATCCTGAATGGTCAATCCGCCGGCGCTTTCCAGGGCTTCCCGGCGCTTGCCCGAGAGCGTGACCGCATGAATCACAAACGCGTTGTAGGAACTGCCGGCAGAGAACAACACTTCCGTTCCGTCGGGCGTCCATGCCAGTCCTTCCATGCCCCAATAGCCCTCGGAAAGCATCGTGAACTTGCCGGCCAGATCCACCGCGGCCACGCCGCCGCGATCGTCGTATTTGACCGGGTGCACAAAGAAGCCAATGTGCTGTCCATCGGGCGAAAACCGCGGGTCGCTCACATAGCCTGCGGTCTCGAAGAGAACTTTTCCAGTGGGATACTCCAAGCGGTCCATGCCGTCCACTGTCCGAATAATGGCCAGACCCTCGCCATCCGGCGCCCAGGCGGCCTCGCGGACTCCGTCGAGAATCTCGCGCGGAGCGCCGCCACCGAGTGGCATCCGCGCCAGCGTGCCCTCGAATAGTCGGTGGCCAACGAAACGTGCCTTGATGACCAGAGCAAGTTCCCCTTTTGAGGAAATGGAGAGCAGATTGGCGTCCCGCAGGCCCAACGGACGGGGTTCCGGATAGTCTGCAGTGAGCACGAAAAGCTCCGAGCGATTCCCTGCCAGCGCCGCGCTGTACACGAATGTCTTTCCATCTGGAGCAAAAGCGGCGCGGAAAATGGCTTGCGGCTGGAAGGTCATCGGTAGAAAGGAGACAACTTTCGAGCCGGAGGCGCGGCCTTTCCACAAGCCCGCGAAAAACGATCCGCCAGCGACGACGACGAAAAGCGCAAAGGCCGCGGCGGGCAGCAGCCAGCGCTTGCGCTGATCGATGGGGGCAACCAGCGCGGCCTGCGTTGCGCTGGAGCCGGAATGGCCGGAAAGCGCGTCGAGAGCAAAAGCCAGATCGCGCGCGGATTGGAAGCGCTCTTCCGGCGATTTTTCGATACAGCGGCGGATGAGGCGCTCCAGCGCAGGCGGGAAGCTTCGATTAGTGGCAGAAATTTCCGCCGGATCTTCCTTGAGGATGGCGTTCATCGTCTCCACCGACGAATCGCCGCGGAAGGCGCGCTGGCCGGAGATCATTTCGTAGAGGATGGTGCCGAAGCTGAAAATGTCGGAGCGGTGATCGGCGGCGCGCCCGCGAACCTGCTCGGGCGACATGTAGCCCACGGTGCCGAGCACGACGCCGGGATGAGTGAGCGGCGCGGCGGCGGAGCCCATCGTAGGGCTGTTCTCCGAAGCGTCAGTCGGCGGCACGAGCGGCGAAAGCTTGGCAAGCCCGAAGTCGAGAATCTTTACGCGGCCGTCGCTGGTGAGGAAAAGATTTTCGGGCTTGAGGTCGCGATGGACGATGCCTTTTTCGTGTGCGGCACCCAGCCCGCTGGCGATTTGCACCGCGTAGTCGAGTGTCTTGCGCAGAGGAAGGAGCGATTCGGTCAGGCGCTCGCGGAGCGTCTGGCCCTCGAGGAGTTCGGAGACGAGATAGGGAGAGCCGCCGTGCGAGCCGATGTCGTGAATGGCCAGAATGTTGGGATGGTTCAACGCGCCGGCTGTGCGCGCTTCCTGCTCAAAGCGGCGGAGGCGCTCGGCGTCCTGCGCGAACGAGGCGGGAAGGACTTTGACGGCGACGTCGCGGCCGAGACGCGTGTCGCGGGCGCGATAGACCTCGCCCATGCCGCCCGCGCCCAGCGGCGCGAGGATTTCGTAAGGACCCAGACGTTCACCAGCAGAAAGTGGCATGCGTGGGACGCATCATAGTCCGGCGCGCGGAGAACACGCAAGCAAATGTGAAAGGCCGCGCTACGGCGCAGGAAGGTATTGCTTGGGCAGAGGATTCTCCGGCGATTCCGCTTGCCAGTAAACCGTGACGACCCACCAGCGCTTGCCGTCGAACAGAAGGCGAGCGGTACGCGCTGCGCGCAAGCGTTTTGATTGTCGCGGCCAAAGCCGCGACCCACAAAGCGGCGATGAAGCGCCGACGCTACGAGGGCGGGTTTGAAGGCCGCCCCTACGAAAACTAATGCGGCAAGATGCCGACCTTTACGGCAGACGGAAGCGACTTCGAGTGATAAACGCGCTGGGTGGTCTTCTGGAAGTCGGCTTCGGTGGCTTCGTTGATGTTCATAAATTTGCCCGGATTCAGGTCCGCGAACGGGAACCAGGTGGAGTGAATCTGAATCATGA
>CAZIWR010000016.1:0-25046 GCA_964542805.1 uncultured Acidobacteriaceae bacterium | reverse complement strand
GATGTAGAGGAGAATAATCGCGAGGTCGACGTAGTGGATTCGCATGCTGCGCCCGAGAGCGGCGCGAGTCTACTTGTCCGCTTCGCGCGCTGTCAACACGTCGAAAAAATTCACAAAGAGCGCTGACGGCCGACCGCCGACTGCTGTAAACTGTGCAGTGGATCGCAGGCTGCAAAGTGCGCGGCCCTGCATCCCAGCGCTCAGATTTCCGACAACAGATTCCATGAACTACTACATCGGATTTGACGGCGGCGGCACCAAGACGGAATGCGCTCTGCTCGACGCGAGCGGCCAGCTGGTCTCGCGCGGGCTGGGCGGGCCGTCGAATCCGTTGCGGATTGGTTTTGACAAGGCGTTTGCCGGGTTGGGCGAGGCGGCGAACGGCGCGCTCTCCGCAGCGGGAGTGAATTCCCGCCAGGTGCGCGCGTTGTGCGCCGGACTGGCCGGCGCGGGACGCCCGCGCGTGGTGAAGCGGGTGATGGCGTTTCTGGTGGAGGCGTTTGCGGAAGCGGACGTGCACGTCACCACGGATTTTGACGTCGCGCTGGAAACCGCCGTGGGCGACGCGCCTGGTGTGGTGCTGATTGCAGGCACCGGCTCTTCGGCCTACGGCCGCAACGCCGAAAAGCGCACGGTGCGCGCCGGCGGCCTGGGCCCGTGGATCGGCGACGAAGGCAGCGCGTTCGACATCGGCCGCCGTGCGGTGGCTGCCGTGGCACGGGCCCGCGACGGCCTGGAGCCGGTCACCCTGCTCGCCGAATTGATTCCCAATGCCCTGCAGTGTCCCACATGGGAGAGTCTCACCGAGCGCATCGCCGAAGCGCCCGACGAAGTCTTTCCCCGCATCTTCCCGCTCGTGCTGGAGGCCGCTGACGCGGACGACCCGCCCGCGCGCGACATTCTGCTAAGCGCGGCATTCAACCTTTCGCGCATCGCCGGCAGCGTGATCCAGCGCCTCGGGCTGAGCGCTGAAAAATTTGTGCTGGCCAAAAGCGGCGGCGTCTTCGATCACAGCGAGCTGCTTGATTCCGCCCTCGACGCGCTGCTGCGCAGCCTCGCACCGCACGCGCAGATCGGCCTGCTAACTGAGCAGCCTTCGCTCGGCGCTGCGCGCATGGCCATTCGGCTTTTTTCTGGAGCACCGGTAGCAGTTGCCCATGGCGGAAAGGGCTAACCACAGTCCGCCGCGGCGGACGCGCTCCGATCCTGCCACGGCGGGGCGCGATGAGCTGCGCGTTCTCCTTCACGACAAGCGCGAGGAAGTCCTCTCTGCGCTCATCGATAACCCTGCATTCGACGAGGCCCTCCTCTGCCTGCTTCTGGAGCGCAAGGACCTTTCCACTGATTTGCTCAGCGAAGTGGCGCGGCGCAGGGAATGGATGCGCAGCTACCGCGTCAAGGTGCGCGTGGCCGGACATCCGCGCGCCTCGCGCCTGGCGGTTTTGCCGCTCATTCGGCAGCTGTATGTGTTCGACCTGGTCAACCTGACGCTGCAGCCGGCCACGCCGGCGGAGGTCCGGCGTATCGCCGAAGACGTCATCGTGAACCGCCTGCCGCAACTGGCGCTCGGGCAGCGCCTGACCCTAGCGCGACGCGGCTCGGCGCGCGTGGCGGCAGCGCTGCTGGCCGAGGGAAACGAGCGCGTGGTGCCGCTTGCGCTGGACAACGCCTTTCTGACCGAATCGCAGGTGCTCAAAATATTGTCGCGCGAAGATCTGCCGGAGATTGTGCCGGCCTCCCTCGCGCGCCACCGCAAGTGGTCCTACCTCTACAACGTGCGCATGGCGCTGGTGCGACATCCGCTCACGCCGCTGGCCCGCGTGCTTGCGTTTCTCCCCGACTTGACCTTGCGGGACCTCGACGAACTCTCCGGCGCGCGCTCGCTGCCGGCCAGCCTGAAGCAGTACATCCGCGCGGAAGTGGCCCTGCGACCGAAGCGCGGACGCGCGCGCCGCCGCGCCACGGAGAGCGCATCATTACTCTAAAGGTAATTCCTCCGGTGGTATGGCTCCCCCCTTGACTTGGGTCGGGGGATGCTTCCATACTCCGCCGCAGGTGGGGCACCCCGCCCCGATCCTTCCACCGCGGGACCCGCCGATTATGGAGAGAAAGGATCACCCCATGAAGAAGAAGACCGATAAGAAATCCCCGAAGAAAAAGGGCACCTGAAGACCACCAGTTAGGAATCCCACAAGGCGCCGTTCGGAGTGGGCAAAGACAGCTAGCCGAGGGGATTCATGGTGCTTCAGGATCGAACCATCGGGCGACGCTCACTTCTCGGTGAGCGTCGCTTCTTTTTTCGTGAGCGGACTCAGCGGCGGTTGATGGACTCCGGCACGGGCCTGCCGAGCATCCGCAAGTACACCATCAACTGCGCGCGATGGTGGATCTCGTGCTCAGTGATACCTAGTAGCAAAGCAAAGATTTTGCGGTGAAAGCCCAACGGCTCATGCACGCGCTCTGCTTCCATGCGCTCCGGCGGAAAGGCCGTCACCAGGCGCAGCGTTTCCTGATGGACTGTTTCCAATTGGGACAGCTCATCCGCTAGCGTGCCCGGCGTGCCCAGCACGGCTCGCAGCCCCTGGGGGATGCGCTTTTCGTAGTAGCTGAAATTCCCGTCCAGCGCGGCGCGCCGCACGCCCTCTTCCGACACCCACAGGTGTCGCAGCATCTCGCCGACGCAGAGCGCGTCTTTCTCCGGCCGCCAGGCAAGGTCTGCTTCGCGCAGCATGCCGACTACCTCGCGCGTGCGTCGACGTACAGCCTCTTTCTGTTTGCAGAGCAACTCACGATAGTCCATTCGCGGATTATACCCTCCGCACACGGCTGCCGATGCAGCGAAGGACAGTTTTTCGGTGACCGCTGACCGTGGCTTTCCGGCTACTTGCTTTCAGTTGTCATTGACATCGTTCCTGCCGCTGCATAGCATCCCCGTAGCGTTGGCAGGTCAATCTGCTTCCATGGGCGGTGCTCACTTGTTCTCGGGCGAAGAGCGGCGCAGATATCCCCGGTACGGCTTTCAGGCTGACGTAGACATCGAGTTCGAAGGCAAGGCCTTCCGGGCGTTCTTGACCGATCTCAGCGCCGACGGCATGTTCGTGGTGGCCGCCAACCCGCTGTGGGTTGGCGCGGTCTTTTTTGCGCGACTGCACATTGCCGACCCGCTCCGCGTCAAGTGCGCTGTGAAGCGCGTCTTGGTGGGGCGGGGCATGGGTGTGGAATTCAGGGAACTCACTGCACAGGACCGCGACAGCCTGGACAAGATCCTTTCCGGCCTGGCGGTGTGATGCGCCGGTGCCTGGATTGCGGCGCGGAGCTCACCTCCGAGCAGTGCGATAACTGTGGCCTGACTCCCGGCGAAGCAGAAGCCGTACTGCGGCGCCGCCTCCTCAACCGCACGGCCATCTATCTTCTCGGCACGGTCGCCTTTTTGCCTGCGACGCACTTCTATCCGCCCCTCGAGCTGGACGCCATGTTCATTTTTCTCGGCGTGGTTTCGTTTGTGGTGGTGTTTGCGGCGGTGTGGATTGACCGCCGCGCGCGCCGCCAGGCCGCCGTGGAGGCGCTTAAGCGTGTGTGCTACGGACTGCTGCCGGTGTCGTGGCTGTTGACGGGCTTGCTGTTCCTCAACGGCCGCTTCGATTTGTCGCCGCCGGTCCGCCACTCCACCGTGGTTGTGGGAAGATTTTCGATGCCCGGGATGCTGCGCACCAGCCGCCTGATGGTCCATTCGTGGCGGCCGGGGCTGCGCTTCGAGCGCATTCCCATCCGTCCCGAGGAACTCGACCGCTTCCAGAAGGGCGATGCCGTCGATATTCTCGTGCAGGACGGCCTCATCGGCATTCCCTGGGTGCGCTCCGTCCAGCACAAATAATTTTCCAGGCTCCACGCTTCTGCATGCTCTGCCTGCTCATGCTACATTCATGTCATGCAGCGCATCGTGATATTGGGGGCGGGTTTTGGAGGCCTGCAAGCCGCCATCGAGCTGGAGCGCGAGCTGGGTGGCGACCCCGACGTGGAGATTCTGCTCGTCAACGAACATAATTATTTTCTCTTCACTCCACTTCTGCCGCAAATCGCTTCGAGTTACATCAACCCGCGACACATCGTGCAGCCGGTGCGTGACATCCGCGGCGGACGGCGGTTCCATTTCCGACGTGATTCTCTGCAGGCGATTGATATTGCCGCGCGGCGCGTGCATCTGTCGGGCGGAGCGTTGGACTATGACACGCTGGTGGTCGCAATCGGCAGCCAAACAGCCTACTTTGATATTCCCGGCGCGCGCGAACATACGATGGACTTCAAGTCGCTGGAAGATGCCGTGGTGCTCCGCGAGCATGTTATCGACCTCTGCGAACACGCCGACCACACGGCAGACACTGCCGAGCGCAGCGGACTGCTCACGTTCGTGGTAGTGGGCGGGGGATACACTGGCGTCGAGCTGATCACGGAATTACAGGATTTTCTATTTCACTACGTGGCACCGCGCTACCGCGGCATTCCCCGTACCGAAATCCAGTTGGTTCTGCTGGAGGCCGCGCCGGAAATCCTCCGCGGCATCGACGCGGGCCTCGCCGCGCACGCCTACAAGCGGCTGCGCGTCGAAGGCATTCAAGTGCGGACCAAGGCGCGGGTCACACGCTGCATGGAGGGCGGCGTCGAAATCAACGCAAGCGAAGTCATCCGCGCGGGCACAGTAGTGTGGGCCTCCGGCGTGCGCGCGCATCCGCTGGTGGAATCGCTGCCCGGGCCGCACGACCGTATCGGGCGCGCCGTGGTCAATGAGCATTTGCAGCTCGAAGGGCATCCGGAAGTTTTCATCGCGGGAGATTCTGCCGCAGCGGTGACGGCGGCGAATGCTCCTCTGGTTGCGCCGGTGGCACTGAACCATGGGCGCATCGCCGCGCAAAATATCGTCCGCCATGCGCGCGGCGAACCGCTAGAATCCTATCGCTACGTGCCCCAGGGCACGCTGATCTCACTGGGGATGAACTACGCGGTGGTCAGTGTGGGCGGATTGCGCTTCAGCGGCTACTTCGCGTGGCTGTTCTGGAACGCCGTCCACCTCTACAAGCTGGTGGGATTGAAAAAACAGGTGCAAGTGGCGCTGGACTGGTTTCTGGCGGCGATTTTTCCGCGCGACGCGGCGATCGTCCGGCGCCCGCGGCAGTGCAAGCTCTGCAATCCCGCTTCGCCACCGGAAGCCTGACGCCTTTCAATTACTAGAAAATCCAACCCGAGTCCGGCATGCGCGGCAACTGGATTTCCAGCATGCGCCCTTCCGTGCTGAGCCGAACCTTGATGGCCACGGCAGGGCCTACACTGCGAAGGGACCACTCCGCGCTTTCAATTTTCTTCTCGCTCTGCGGCGAACGCGTCCACGCCACTTCATTGCCCTTGGACTTTTGCTGGATCGCGCCGGGCTCGATTTCCAAGACGTCCTTTTCCTTCGTATCCAGCAGCAAGTAGCGCCTGCCAAGCTGCACAAGCACCAGGTGGCCGCGTTTTTTCGCCACGTACACTTCCCAGAATTTCACCGGCTTGCCGTCTATCTTCAAGATGGCCGTGGCCTGGCGCTTGAAAGCAATATTCTCCGCTTCCGCCGCCGCGGAAGGCGCTGAACCGCCGGCCGCGAACAGAAGTATTGCGCAGCACAAAAGCGCCCGTACCAAGGGGTCTCGTTGGAGAAAGCCTCCTCCCATGTATTCCCACCATACTACGGCAGAAGGCCTTGCCGCCAACCTGGAGGCGCCGTCCTGCGCCATGGGGGCCAACGCTTTCGCCATCGTGCGAATCAAATAATATTGATGCCATTGCCGTTGGAATTCGTTAGAATGGATACACTATGCCAAACCTTGGAACCGGTCGGTTGATTCGTCGCGGCCACATTGTGGCCATATTCTTTTTGTTTCTTGCGCTGCTAGTTTCTTCGGCGCAAGCCCAATCGTCCACGCGCCTGGTCGCTGTAGGCGACGTGCATGGCGACTACGACGCCTTTGTGGCCATCCTGCAAAAAGCCGGGATGATTGACGAAAAGCTGCATTGGGCGGGCAAGAACGCCACGCTGGTGCAGACCGGTGATTTCCTCGACCGCGGCAGCAAATGCCGAGAGGTGATGGACCTGCTGATGGCGCTGGAAGTGGAGGCGCCGCTCAAGGGCGGGCGCGTGGTCACACTGCTCGGCAATCACGAAGCCATGAACATCATGGGTGACCTGCGATATGCCGAAGCCATGTACGCCGAGTTTGCGGACAAGTCTTCGGTAAGACGCCGTCAGGCAGCCTTCGACGACTTTCTTGACTGGCAGAAGTCCCGCGCCGGCCTCGGCGGAATGGCAGCGCAAGCCGGCCACGCCTCCACGGCGGCGGAAGCCGCTTGGTATGCCACGCATCCGCTCGGCTACGTCGAGCAGCGGGAGGCGATGAGCCCGACCGGGAATTACGGGCGCTGGCTGCGGGAACGCCCGGCGCTTGTGAAAATTGGTTCCACGCTCTTCGTGCACGGCGGCATCAGCCCCGAATTGATCACATCGAAGTGGAAGCTTGAGGCCATCGCCGAGAACGTCCGCAACGAATTGAAAGTGTTCGACGACTACAGGCAGATTTTCCAGCAGCAAAAAATCATTTTGAAGACCTTCGACTTGATGGAAATCGCCAGCGCCGTGCGCGCCGAGCTCGAAATCCGCAATGCAGAGCTGGCCCGCAAGATGGCCAAAGCCGCCAAGAATTCCAGTGACTTCAAGACGCCGGACCCCTTTGAAACCGAGAAGAGGCGGGTCAATCGGCTCACCAACTTCCTTCTCTTCAACACTTGGTTCATGGTGCATCCGGAGGGGCCGCTGTGGTTCCGCGGCTACGCGACGTGGAATGCCGCAGAGGGTGAGGCGCAGATCGGCAAGGTGCTCGAAAGCCTTGGGGTTTCCCAGATTGTGGTGGGGCACTCGACGCAAGCGGACGGGCGCATCGCGGCGCGCTTTGAAGGCAAGGTCTTTCTGATTGATACCGGCATGCTGAGCAGCCACTACAACGGTGGCCGCGCCTCCGCGCTGGAGATTGTGGCGGGTAAGTTCACGGCCATCTATTCCGACCAGAGCATCGTCTTGTACGACCCGGCGCGCACCACGGCACCGACGGTTCCGGCCAGCAAAGACGAACTAAACTCAAACGAACTCCCCGGCGGCGGCCTTGATGAACAGCAACAGGCACCCACGCAACAGCAGCAGGCGCCTCCTCCTGCCGCAGCGCCTGCGCCTGCGGCGGCTCCGGCAGCACATGTCTGGCTTGATGTCGACGGCAACCCGCTGCCCTTCAAGACCGACGAAGAAGTCATGGAATTCCTGCGCACCGCCAAAATCGTCAAGATGAAAGACATTCCCACGGGCGTCGCGCATCCCCGCAAGGCATTGCTCGAGAAAGACGGCCTCCACGTCAATGCCAAATTCAGCAGCATTCAAGAAGAAAAGGCCGTGGCAATGATGACCTCCGGGCAGCGAGAGCTGAACTTTCGCGACGACGCCATCTTCGATCTTGCCGCCCAAGAGGTCGCCCGAATGCTGGGGATGGACAATTTGCCTCCGGTGGTGCAACGCTCGATTGGGGGCGACAAAGGCATCCTTCAGATCTGGGTCGAAAATACGATGATGGAGAAGGAGCGGGTAAGGGATCAGCTCGCGCCGCCAGACGCCCGCCGCTGGAACAACCAGTTGCAGACCATGCGCGTTTTCGACAACCTCGTGTACAACACCGACCGCAACCAGGGCAATATCCTCATCGACAAGAACTGGAAAGTGTGGCTGATTGACCACACGCGCGCTTTCCGCCAAAACGAAAACCTGCTCAACAAAGAGGGAATGGTGGACATTGATCGCGGCGTCTGGGAGAAACTACAGGCGATGGATGAGCAGGGGATCAAGGACCGCTTCAAGCCCTATCTGCGACGGTTTGAGGTGGACGGTTTGATCAAGCGGCGCAGGAAGATTATCGAGCACTACAAGGCGGAAATCGCCAAGCGCGGGGAAAGTGAAGTGGTGCGCGACTTGAAATAAGGCGGGCCCACTGCCGGCGCTACTCCGCTCTTGCGCTGGCAGGCGGCTCCCTATAGAGTACACTCACCTTCCGATGGCGCGGATGATTGAGCGGCTCCTGAATCTGCAACGCGGCGACCTGGCCCGCGGCTCCCTCCTGTTTTCCTATCTCTTCCTGGTGCTGGCCAGTTATATGGAAGCGCGCATAGCCCGCGATGCGCTGTTCCTCGATCAGTTCAAAGCGGACAAGTTGCCTTATGCCAACTTGGCCATGGCGCTGTTGATAGGTTTCGTTGTCTCCGGCTACTTGCTGCTCGGTCGGCGGATCAGCTTGCGCAACCTGATCGCCGGTAGCCTGCTGTTCTTTGCTTCCAATACCTTCTTGTTCTGGTATTGGGCACACTTCCATCGCTTTCCCCTGCTCTACCCGATCATCTACGTGTGGGTGGGTATTGTCGGTGCTCTCGCGCCGGCGCAGGTCTGGACCTTGGCCAATTACGTTTTAACGACGCGCGAGGCCAAGCGCATTTTTGGGCTGGTGAGCAGCGGTTCCATTGCCGGCGCCATTGTCGGGGCCAAGTTCTCCAACATCATGGCCAAAAAGTACGGCGCCGAGAGCCTGTTGCTGGCGATGACCGTGGAATTGGCCGCCTGCGCTTTCCTCGTCATGATGATCTGGCGGAAGAAACTGGCTGGCGAAACTCCGACGGAAGCCGAAGAAAGGCGCGGCGAAGTCCAGCCGCCCCGCCTGCGCGATTGCCTCAAGCTGGTGTGGTCGTCGCCCTATATCCGCTCGATTTCCACACTGATCCTCACCGCATCCATCGTCACCAGCGTGGCGGGATGGCAATTCACGGCCCTCTCCAAGATGTTCATTCCCGAAAAAAACGAGCTGGCCGCTTTTTGGGGTAATTTCTATTTTTACGCCGGCATCGCCGGCTTGCTCGTGCAGTTGTTGTGTACTGCGCGGCTGCTGCGACGCTTCGGGCTGGGCACGACCTTGTTCATCGTGCCGATGGCGTTGCTGCTGGGCTCCACCGGCGTGTTGCTCTGGGGCGCGGTGACGATATGGGCGGCCATAGCCCTGCGTTCCGGCATCAACGTCTTCCAGTATTCCATCGATAAGCCGAGCGTGGAACTGCTTTACCTCCCGGTAGCCGCCGACATCAAGAATCAGGTCAAGTCCTTCATCGATACCGTCGTCTGGCGGTTTGGGGATGGCCTGGCCGCGATGGGAGTCCTTGCTTTTGCAACCACGCTGGGCTGGAGCGCCATGCGCATCAGCTGGGTGAACACCGTCTTCATCGGAGCCTGGTTCGTTGCCGCGTTCGTGGCGCGGCGGCAGTACGTGGTCACCCTGCGCGACAGCATCCACCAGCACCGCCTGGATTCCGAGCGCGCATCCGCGCCAATCCTGGACCGCTCCACGCTGGACATCTTCGCTGACAGCCTGCGCCCCGCGGACCCCAAGGAACTGCTGTATGCGCTGAGTCTTTTCGAAGTGGGCAAACAACAAGCCGCCCATCCCGCCATCCGCGGATTGCTCAGCCATGCGGACTCCGCCGTGCGTCGAAAGGCACTTTCCATCCTTGCCGGCGCGAAGGACCGGACGGTGCTGCCGCAGGTGGAAAAACTGTTGCAGGATCCCAGCCTGGAGGTGCGCACGGAAGCGCTGCTCTACCTCTGCCACCACGCACACGTGGATCCGCTGGAGCGCATCCAGGAGCTGGGAGACTTTGAGGATTTCTCGATTCGTTCGGCCGTCGTGGCGTTTCTGGCGCGCCCGGGCGACACGCAGAACCTGGAAGCGGCGCGCATCATGCTGGATGCCATGGTCAACGAGAAGGGCGAGGAAGGGCAGCGCACGCGCCTGGAAGCGGCGCGGCTGATTGCCGTGCTTCCTGACGAATTCGAATCCCAGTTGAAGCGCTTGCTCGATGATGAAGATACCGAAGTGACCCGCCAGGCCATTCGCGCCGTAGGCCAGCTCAACAAACGCCGGCTGGTGCTACGACTGCTGGACCGCCTCGGTGACCAGGAATTGACCACGGATGTGGCGGAGACGCTGGCGAAACTCGGCGACTCGATCGTAGGCACGCTGCGCGACCACCTGGCGGACGAGTCGGTGGCACTCAAAGTCCGCCGCGAGATTCCCGGGGTGCTGGCGCAAATCGGCACGACGTCTGCGGAAAGCGCGCTGATGGAAAACCTGCTCGGGTCGGACGCCATGCTGCGTTTCCGAATTCTTTCCGCGCTGAACAAGCTGCGCCAGGGTCATCCGGAACTCGTTGTAGATGTGCAGATGGTGGAGACTGTGCTGGCCGCCGAAATCATGGGGCACTACCGCTCCTATCAAATCCTTGGCACCTTCGGCGGCAACCTGGAAAGTGAAGACCCCGTGGCGCGCGCCTTGCGCGAATCCATGAGCCAGGAGGTCGAGCGCATCTTCCGCTTGCTTACGCTGCTGTACCCGCAATTCGATTTCCATAGCGCGCATGCGGGGCTCGCGTCGGGTAGCGCGATGGTCCATTCCAACGCGCTGGAATTCCTGGACAACGTCCTGAAACCGCAACTGCGCGCCGTGCTCGTGCCGCTGCTGGACGGCGACATCAGCGTTGAAGACCGCGTGAGGCTTGCCGACCGCATGGTCGGCGCGAAAGTGGAATCCCGCGAGGAAGCCGTGGCCGCCCTAGTGGGCAGCGACGATCCCTGGCTGAAATCCTGTGGGGCCTACGCCATCGGCACCCTCGGCTTGAAGTCCCTGGAGAAATATCTCGACGAGTGTCTCGCCCATTCTGACCCGCTGCTGCGCGAAACCGCCCGCTGGGCCAAGCTGCGCCTGGCTTCCTCCACCGAGGCTGCCGGCGCTTGACGCGTTCCCAATAATTCTCACTCCCGCGATCCGTGTGGCTCGTTCCTGCGTTGACTTGTCGCAATGCACCACCTAAGATGGCCGCGCTCGGCGGAAACGCGCTGGCGTTCCTGTGCGTCCTCCACTGGATTGAACAATTTCTACTCGGAGGTTTTTTCGATGCGTGTCCACCGCTTGCTGCGTTTCATTGCCATCTTTCTGCTGTGTTCGACGGGCCTGGCCGCGCAGGAGCTTCCCACGCCGGAAAAATATCTCGGCTTTCGCGTCGGCACGGACAAAAAGCTCGCCCGCTGGGACCAGGTGGTCGAATACATGCGCATGGTCGAAAAAGCCTCCGATCGCGTGCGCATCACCGACCTGGACAAATCAACGATGGGTAATCCGTTCATCCTGCTGACCATTTCTTCGCCGAAAAACCTCGCACGGCTCGCGGAGATCCAGGCCGATCAGCGCAAGCTGGCCTATCCCTACGCGCTCGACGAAAAATCGGCGGAGGCGGTTTTCGCGAAAAATCCGGTGGTCGTGCTGATTACCATGACCATTCACTCCAGCGAGGTCGGCTCCACGCAGATGTCGCTCGAACTGGTCCACCGCCTGGCCACCGAGCATTCGCCCTACATCGACAACCTCCTCGACAACGTGGTGTTGCTGCTGGCGCCTTCCGTCAACCCCGACGGGCAGGTGATGATCGTGGACTGGTACAACAAGAACGTCGGTTCCGAATTCGAGTTTTCACCCATGCCGTGGCTCTACCACAAGTATGTGGGCCACGACGACAACCGTGATGCCTTCATGCTGACGCAGATCGAAACCCGCAACGTGATTCGCGTGCTCTATCGCGACTGGTTTCCGCTCATTTTTCTCGACGAGCACCAGATGGGCTCCAGCGGCGCGCGTATTTTTGTGCCGCCGTTTGCCGATCCCATCAATTTGAACCAAGACCCGCTGGTTCGCGCGCAGACCAGCCTGCTGGGCATGTACATGTTTAATGCGCTGAACGCGGCCGGCCTTGAAGGCGTGGAATACGGGCGTGGCTACCCGTGGTGGTATCAGGGACCGGCGAAGAACGGCGCATGGTGGCACAACATGGTCGGCCTTTTGACGGAAGTTGCCAGCGCGCGCCTTGCCAGTCCCGTCGAACAGCAGCGCGCACAGCTCTATCAGGCGCCTCGTCCCGCGATTCCCACCGGCGAAGGAGCCCCGGACGGTGGCGGCGCAGATCCACGCCGGCCACTTCCGCCCCCCACGGACACGTGGGCGCGCACCGAGTATCCCAAGCCGTGGCTGGGCGGCACGTGGAGACTGCGCGACATCGTGGACTACGAGCTGGTCATTTCCTACGCGCTACTGGAAGGCGCGGCCGCGAACCGCGTCATGTTCCAGCGCAATTTCTACAACCTGAATCGCAAGGCCATTGAGACAGGCCGCAAGGAAAATCCGTTCGCGTACGTCGTGCCGGCTTCCCAGCACGACGCCGGCGCACTGTGGAAGCTCCTCGAAGTGCTGGACCTGACCGGCATCGAAATCTTCCGCGCGAAGGCGGCGTTCGAAGCCGACGGCAAGAAGTTTGAAGCAGGAAGCTACGTGATTCCGATGGCGCAGCCATTCCGCGGCTACGCGAAGGATATTCTCGAGCCGCAGAAGTATCCGATGAAGCCCGCGGCGCCCGGCCAAGTGCCTGAGCGGCCCTACGACGTCACCGGCTGGACGCTGCCGCTGCAAATGGGAGTGGCCACAACCAAAGTGGACAAGCCCTTTGATGCGCCACTCGAAAAGTTGTCCGCCATTCCCAAGCCGCAAGGAGATTTGGTCGTAGCCAAGCGCGGCGGCGCGCCTGCGTTTGTCGTGGCGCCGGGAGGTAACAACTCCGCGCTGCTGGCCAATCGCCTGTTGAAAGCGGGCCATGAAATTTCCTGGGCCACGGAATTCGTGCAGGCGAGCTCGCGCGGATGGCGCTACCCACCCGGCAGCCTGATTGTGCGCAACGTTCCCTTTGAGAAGCTCCGCCCGCTGGTGGACGAGCTTGGCTTGACCGGTGAACAACTCATGCCCGCGGACGAGGCAGCGCTGCGTGCCAACCTGCTGCGTCTCCGCGCACCGCGCATCGGCCTTTACCAGCCGTGGGTGGCCAACATGGATGAAGGCTGGACGCGCTGGCTGCTGGAGAAGTACGAATTCCCCTTCACTTCGCTGCACAACGACGAGATTCGCGCCGGCAAGCTGGCCGAAAAATACGACGTCATCGTCTTCGCCAGCCAGTCCAAGAACGGCATACTGAACGGCAACCGCGGCGAGTGGGTGCGCCCGGAATATCGCGGCGGGCTGGGCGACGACGGGAGCAAAGCGATCGAAAACTTTGTCCGCGCCGGCGGCACGCTCGTCGTGCTCGACGACGCGGCCGATTTCGCCATCGACACGCTGGGGCTTCCCGTGCGCAATATCCTGCGCGGCGTCACCGCCGACAAATTCTATTGTCCCGGCGCCGTGCTGCAGATCTATGTGGATAACCGCAACCCCGTGGCCTACGGCATGCCCGAAAAAACCTCGGCCTACTTTCTGAACAGCCCGGCGTTTGAGATCAGCGCGCCGTTCACGGAAAACAACGCACGGGCCGTGGCCAAGTACCCGTCCACGAATCCGCTGCAAAGCGGCTGGATTGGCGGCCCGGAATATCTGTACGACAAAGTTGCCGCGGCGGAAGTCAGCCTGGGCAAGGGCCGCGTGGTGCTGCTCGGTTTCCGCGCGCAGTTCCGCGCCCAGCCGCACGCCACGTTCAAGATGCTCTTTAACTCGCTGCACTGGTCGGCAGCGACGTCGCCGGCCAAGTGATCGCGGGGCGGGCCTCAGCCCGCCCTTTGCGCTCCTCACATTTCACTCCCTGCTGATTCTTGCAGCTATCACCTGCAACCGCGCACCTATATAATCCCCGCGAGCCATGCGTTCTGTTCTGAAAAATTTCGCGGGGGCCCTGCGACGCGTATTTCCGGCGGCGATGAGCGACGCGCAGGCCATCGCCTTCAGCATGTTCCTAGCGTTTTTCCCGATCCTGCTGTTTCTGCTGGGTCTCCTGGCATACTCCCGAATCCTGAACACCGTGGTACAAGATTTCCTCGCCGATCTACGATTAGTCCTTCCGGTCGAGAGCAAGCGGATGGTCATGGATTTTCTGGTGCTGCAGGGGCAGGGAAGAACGCCCCGAGCCTGGATGCTGTTGGGTCTCGGCGGCACGCTGCTGGGCGGTTCGCAGGTGATGGGCGGCTTCATACAGGCTTTCCGCAACCTCTATGGCGACAGGACTCCTTCGCGATACTGGCGCAACCAGTTTCGCGCGCTGCTCCTGCTCATCGTCACATTCGGCCCCTTGCTGGCCGCCATCATCCTCACTGTTTTTAGCCGCCAGCTGCGCACCTGGATGATTGTCCACTTCGGCTTGCCGCAGCTTTTCAACGGCATCTGGGCGGTGGTGTACGTGGGGATGGCACTTGTGTTTGCCGTGCTCGTGCTTTCGCTGCTCTATCACGTGGGCCGAGCCAAGGGCAGCGATTGGAACGAAGTTCTTCCCGGCGCGGTTGTCTCTACCGTGCTTTGGTGGGTAGCCAATTCGGGCTTCGGCTTTTACGTGCGGCACGTGCCCTACAGCCTGGTGTACGGGGGCTTGGCAGCGACCATCGGCATGATGGCGTGGATGAACCTGTGCGCTCTGATTGTATTGCTGGGTGCCGCCTACAACGCAGAATCCCTTGCCCGGCGCCACTGAAGCCCTGTGTGCGGTCCGGCAATACGCCGTTCACTCCATCGCATCGCGGCGCGAGCTTTCTGCACCGTTTTTCACAAAGTACTATTTACTTTTTTCGTGTTTCGGCTAATCGTGTGTGGGGTTGCAGAGGGAAGATTGGTGGGGGCCAAGGACGACCTTCAAGTAGAATGTTACGCAGGCTACCGGGCCGATGAGCGCCCGCTGCGATTTGTTCTGCGCGGACGGCCCTACCAGGTGGAACTTGTTGAGGACCGGTGGTATTCTCCCGGTGTTGTTTTCTTTCGCGTGCTGGCGGACGACGGCAACTACTACGTCTTGCGCCACGATGAGCAGCAGGATGCCTGGACGCTCGACGCCTTTCGCGCCACACAACGAGGTGCTGCATGAAGACCGATAACCGGCTGTATGACCGCTTGTACCTCACCGAATCGCAGCATCTGAAATGTGAAGGAGTGGGGTTTGCGTTTGCAGCTCGGATTTCGGTGATTGGCCTGGGAGGAATCTTCATGCTGACTGACAAATCCTACCCCATGGGCACCGTTCTACCCCTGCGCATACTTGGCGGTACGGAAGTAGTGGAGGCGGACGGCATCGTCCGCGACGTGGAGCCCGAGGGATTCGGCGTGGAATGGGTGAAGCTGCGGGGCAACAACGAAGACGCACTCAAGCGCATCCTGGACCGGCTGCGCGGCTGACCGCTAAGCTTTTTTCCCGTTGCTGCCAAACGTCTCGACCATCAGGTTTTTCAGCACAAACCAGCAGTTCGCCGGACGTTCCGAGAGCCGGCGCATGAAGTACGGGCACCACTCCGTGCCGTAGGGCACATAGATGCGCAACGGGTGGCCCTGCCCGCGGACCTCTTGCTGCAGGTCGCGCCGTATTCCGTAAATCATCTGGAACTCATATTTGTCCTGTCCCACGCTGCGCTCGGCGATGCGCCTGCGCGCGTGGTCCAGCATGGCGGTGTCGTGCGTGGCGATGGCGGCCACGAAGCGCCCGTCGAGCAGCGTGTCCACCAAGCGGCAGTAGTTCGCGTCCACATCCTGCTTTTTCTGAAACGCGATGCTCTTGGGCTCGCGGTACGCGCCCTTCACCAATCGAATCTTCGGATGCAACGGCGCCAGGCGCTCGAGGTCTTTTTCCGTGCGGTAGAGATACGCCTGGATAGCCATCGCGGCATTCTCGCGTCGGCGCCGCACGGCTTCGAAAATGTCCAGAGTGACGTCGGTGTAGGGCGAGCCTTCCATGTCGATTTCGATGTCGCGGCGCAGCTCCGCTGCTGTGGCCAGGATCTCTTCGGTCAGTTTCTGGCACAGATCGCGCCCGCCCGGCTTCACGTCGAGTCCCAGTTGCGTAAGCTTGATGGAGATGTTGCCGTCGATGGAGCAGCGGTCGAGTTCGCGCACCATCGCGATGTAGCCGTCTTTCACCTGGGTGGCTTCTTCAACGGTGGTGACGTTTTCGCCCAAGTGGTTCAAGCTGATGCGGCGGTTCTCCCGGCTCAGCTCCTGGCACGCGCGGATGGCGTCGTCGAGCTGCTCGCCGGCGATGAATCGCAGTGCGAATCCGTGCTTGATTCCGCGCCGCGCGATGGCATCGGTTACATTTTTCTTGGTGGACAGCCAAAAAATAAAGTCGCGAACAATCATCTTGATTTCACCACCCGCGCCGCCGACTTAGACCCGCAAGCGACGGCATGCTATTGAAGGCCTACTTACGCTGCTCCAGCTTTACCATCACCGTCATCTTTTCTTTCCCGCGCATGACGGTTACGCTGACTTCTTCTCCCGGCTTGTGCGCGCGCAGCGCGTAGGTGAAGTCATAGAGGTTTTTGATTTCCTTGCCGGCGAATTCAATCAGCAAGTCGCCCGCCTTCAAGCCGGCCTTGGCCGCCGGGCTGCCGTCGCGCACATCGGCAAATTTCACGCCCACCACTTCTTCACCCATGTCCGGGATGGACCCAAAGTACGCTCCGTAGCCCGCTCCGCCACCACCGGCCGCCGGCTGCGCTTCCTGCACACGCACAAACTGCGGCCGGGCGTCCTGCGACGACAAGGTGAGCGCCGCCTGCATGGCCAGGTCGCCCACGCGCGCGGCGTCGGCGGCCAGAATTTTATCCGGGGTATCCGAGGGTTTGTGATAGTCGGCGTGCAATCCGGAGAAGAAAAACAGCACGGGAATGTTCTTCACATAAAACGAAATGTGATCGCTGCTGCCGCCGAAGGCCCCCGCAGTAGTCGAAACATTCAGGCCCGTGCGGTTGGCTTTTTCCACGATTTCCTTGAATCCGGGCGAGCTGCCTATGCCGCCGATGATCAGCTTTCCGTCCTTCGGCCGGCCCACCATGTCGAGATTGATCATTGCCGTGGTTTTCTCCAGCGGCCATTCCGGGTTTTTCGTGTAGTAGGCGGAACCCAGCAGCCCCAACTCCTCGCCGGAAAACGCGAGGAAGACAATGCTGCGCCGCAGGTCGCGTTTACGTTCCCCGAGTGCGCGCGCCAATTCGAGCAGTACCGAAGTGCCCGAGGCATTGTCGTCCGCGCCGGCATGCACTTTTCCGGCTTGCGAGGGCGCCAGGGAATTTCTTTCGCCCAGCCCGAGGTGGTCGTAGTGCGCGCCGATGACCACGGCTTCCGCGGTCAAATTCGAGTCGCGCCCTCGGAGCACGCCCACGACATTTTGCGTTTCCGCGGTGATGCGTCGCACATCCACGCGCAAGTCGAGCCGGGCATCCGGCACGTAGTACGACTGCGACGCCAGCTTGTCGTCAATGTCCTTCTGGAGTTGCGCCAGCGTCTTGCCGGAAGGCGCAAGCCATTTATCCACCACCTCGCGCTTGGCCTGCACCAGCAGGATGCCGGCGTTATCCGGCCCGGTGAGCGAGCCGAACTTCATGAGGAAATCCTCTTCGCCCTGGCCGGGCAGATCGTTCACCAGCACCATCACTTTCGCGCCGTGATTGCGTGCGTTGATGGCTTTGTTGACGACGAGCGAATGTTGCGTGGGCACCTTGCCCTCGAACTTGCTCTTCTCATCGTCTTTCTGGGGTTCTTGCCGCATCACGATGACGGCTTTGCCGGTCACGTCCATGTGCAGGTAGTCGTCATACTGGTATTCCGGCGCAGTGATGCCGAAGCCCGCGAAGGCCAGCGCCGTGCCGGCTTCCCCCGAATCGGAGAAGTTGAGCGGCTGCCAGTCGGTGCTCACTTTGAACGCCAGTTTTTCCGCGCCACGAACCAGCGTCACCGAATTCTGTTTGCCCAGCTCGGCGCCCACCGTCACGCGAAATTTCTGAAAATAGGATTTCCCGGCGAGCGGCTCCAGGCCGTCGCGCTTGAATTCGTCGGCAATGTACTTTGACGCCTTGTTGAGTTCCGGCGTGCCGGTGCCGCGTCCCTTCATGGCCTGGCTGGCGAGATACTCTACGTGCGCCTTGATGCGCTCGGGCGCGATGGCGGTCTGTTGTTCGGCCGCCCATAAGCCGGCGGACACAGCCAGCAGGACGAATAGGGTCAGTACACGATGTTTGCGGTTCAAGGTCAGTCTCCTCGGTACAGCACGGCGGGCGCTCTAATTTATACGGCATCGCTTCCGCGCGGTCAAATGGGTACGACTGCGTTTTGCGCAGGCAGTCTGTGCTTCGCTCGGCGGCTGCTTTTGTTCGCGGCAAATGGCGGCACATCAGGCACAACTTTTCCTCTTTTGTGGGGTTAGAATGATTCGAAGGTGTACATTTAGCGCTCTCGGGATGAGCAAGTCCGCAGCGTCGGACAACAGGAGTATTCCGTCATGGCCAGACCCATCGGCTTGAGTATCTGTTTTTCCGGCCGGAAGAATCCCGCCGCCAATGGATTTCTTGCTGCGCTGCTGGCGATGTCTCTCACCTTTGCCACGCCGTTCCTCGCCGCCGATCAAAAAAGCAAACCGGCGGAAAGGAACAAGCCTGCCGAGCCGGCCAACAATCTCTCCAAGGCGTTCAAGGGCAAGCTGCCCATCACGGACCTGAACGAGGAAGAGGCGGTGATCCACGCGCTGAACCGCCTGGCCTTCGGCCCGCGCCCGGGGGACGTCGAACGCATCCGCGCGATGGGCCTCGAGAAATGGATCCAGCAGCAACTCAAGCCCGAGTCCATTGACGACTCCGCGATGGCCAAGCGCCTGGAGCAATACTCCACGCTGGCCAAATCCACGTCGCAGCTCATGGACGAATATCCCAATCCTGCCATCGAAGCCGCTAAACGCGGCATGACGCCGGAGGAATATCGCAAACAGTTGCAAGAGCAGCAGCGCGAGCAAACCCGCCAGGCCATCATGCAGAATCCGGAATTGGCTGCGGAAGCGCGCCGCGCGCGGCAGGGCGGCGTGGACAATCCCAACGCGCAGGCCCTGCGCATGGAACTGGTGAACGACAAGTCGCCGCGCCGCGTGGTCGGCGAGCTTTCCGCCGCCAAACTCACCCGCGCCATTTACAGCGAACGCCAGTTGCAGGAAGTGATGGCCGACTTCTGGTTCAACCACTTCAACGTGTTTGCCCAGAAGGGTCCGGTCAATTTCATGCTGCCGGCGTACGAGCGCGAAATCATCCGGCGCCACGCCATGGGCAAGTTCGGCGACCTGCTGAGCGCGACCGCGAAAAGCCCGGCGATGCTCTTCTATCTCGACAACTGGCAGAGCGCCGACCCCGAAGCCTTCGCGAAACTCGAAAACCAATTGCTCCAGCGCCGGCGGCAATTTCTCTCACGCTTCGGTGGCATGGACCCACGCATGGCGACAGAACTGTATCGCCGCGGCCGCCTGGGCCAGCGCGGTGGCGTCGCCACCATGCCCGATCCGAACGCGCCTGGACGGCGCATCGACGTGCCTGGCCAGCAGCCGCAGCAGCGCCAGCGCCGTGGTTTGAATGAAAATTACGCTCGCGAATTGATGGAACTGCACACGCTCGGCGTGGACAACGGCTACACGCAGCAGGACGTCATCGAAGTTGCCCGCGCTTTCACCGGCTGGACGCTGAGCGCGCCGCGCCGTGACCCCGAATTCAACTTCGAGGGCCGCATCCATGCCAGTGGACCGTTCTCCGTGCTGGGCCACAAGATTGATGGCGGCGGGATGAAGGCCGGCGAGCAGGTGTTGGAGATGCTCGTCGCGCATGCGAATACCGCGAAGTTTATTTCCACCAAGCTGGCACGGCGCTTCGTCAGCGATACGCCGCCGCCGACGCTGGTGGAACGCATGGCCAAGGAATTCCTCGAAACCCACGGCAATATTCCCGCCGTGCTCGAAGCCATGATTTATTCGCCGGAGTTCTGGTCGCGGGAAACGTATCGCTCCAAAATCAAAAAGCCATTTGAGCTGGTGGCCAGCGCGGCGCGCGCCCTCGGCGCCGACGTCAGCGCGCCCATCGCCCTGGTGCTGTGGACAGCGCGCATCGGCGAACCGCTCTATCTCTGCCAGCCGCCCACCGGCTATTCCGACAAGGCCGAAAACTGGGTGAATACCGGCGCGCTGCTGAATCGTCTCAACTACGCCATGGAGCTTTCCGCCAATCGCATGCGCGGCGCGCGCGTGGAGATCGCGTCGCTGCTCGGCGCGGAAAATGCGGCGGACTCGAAGTTGGCGCTCGACCGCGCTATTCAAATGTTTCTCGCCGGGCAAGTTTCCGAACAGACGCGCGCCACACTGGAAAAGCAATTGACCGACCCGCAAGTCCTGAGGGCCGCGCTGGACGATTCGATGACATCCGTGGACGCCGGCATTATCGCCGGTCTTGTCCTCGGCTCACCGGAATTCCAGCGGAGGTAGTATTTCGTAGAGGTATCTATGAACATCACTCGCCGCTATTTTGTGAAGTCCTCGGGCGTCGCCATGGTGGGTCTTTCCGCGATGCCGGCGTTCCTCACGCGCGCGGTGCTGTCCCGAGGCATCGGGACACATCCCGCGGGAACGAGCCGCAAGATTCTGGTGGTGCTTTTCCAGCGCGGCGCGATGGACGGCCTGAACGCCGTGATCCCCTTCGGTGAACCTGACTACTACCGCTTGCGCCCGAGCATTGCCGTTCCGCAACCCCGCAGTAACAATCAACAGACCGCGGTGGACCTCGACGGCTTTTTCGGGCTGCATCCGAGCCTCGCTCCGCTCGAGCCGCTCTTCAAGCAGCGCCAGCTGGCCATTGTCCACGCCGCCGGCTCGCCGGATACCACGCGCTCGCACTTCGACGCGCAGGACTACATGGAATCCGGCACGCCCGGCCATAAGAGCACGGAGGACGGCTGGCTGAACCGCGCCTTGCAGATGGAAAAAGTGGAAGCCGCCACGCCGTTCCGCGCCGTGGCCATGGGCACGAATCTTCCGCGCGCGCTCAAGGGTATGGCGCCGGCCGTCGCGCTGCCCGACGTGCGCCAATTCCAGATAATGGCCGCGTCACCTGTGGTCGAAGGCGGCTTCGAGGCCGTGTACGCGCAGACCGTGGACCAGGCCCTGCGTGGCACCGGCACGGAAACGTTTGAAGCGATTGACATGCTGCGCAAAGCCAACCCGCAACGCTTTCAGCCGGAAAACGGCGCGCAGTATCCGCAGGGCCGCTTCGGCCAGAGCCTATTGCAAGTGGCGCAGCTCATCAAGGCCAACATCGGGCTGGAAGTCGCTTTCCTCGACAGCGGCGGCTGGGACAACCACGTCAACGAAGGCGGCGTGCAAGGCCAGCTCTCCAACCTGCTGCGCGACCTCGGGCAAGGACTTGCTGCGTTCCACCGCGACCTCGGCGACCGCATGGCGGATATCGTGCTCGTCACCATGTCGGAATTCGGCCGCACCGCCGCCGAAAACGGCAACCGCGGCACCGATCACGGCCACGCCAATTGCATGTTCCTGCTGGGCGGAGATTTGAACGGAGGCAAGGTGCACGGCAAGTGGCCCGGACTCGGCGCGGGTCAACTCTACGAAGGCCGCGACCTCGCGCTCACCACAGATTTTCGCACCGTGCTCGGGGAAATCATCGAGCGCAAACTCGGCAACAGCGACATTCGCAGCGTCTTCCCCGGCTTCGCGAATGACCGCACGAAGTACCTCGGACTGGTGAGGGCGTAAGCGGTCAGCTTCCAACCTTCAGCATTCAGACAGCAGCTTGCACCCATTGGGTATGGGTGTGCTTGAACAGCCCACTTGACATTGGTGCAGAGTACTTTATTATGTAGAGTCGAAGAGGTCTTCCATGCACTTGCGCCAATTCGCCCCTCCCGCAAAGCGCTACCTCACCAAGCGACGCTTGCTGGTCCTGCTGGGACTTGTCTCCGTCCTCGCCCTGGTGCTCGTCGGCAGGTGGCTGAACGCGACAAAGCGCGGCGGGCAACAGCCCGCCGAACCGTTCCGCATCGCCGGGAACTTCTACTACGTCGGCGCGAACGACGTCGCGGCCTTCCTCATCACCGGGCCCGAGGGCCACGTCGTGCTCGACGGTGGCTATCCCACCACCGCGCCGATGATCATGGCGAGCATCGCGAAGCTCGGCTTCGACATCAAGGACGTCAAAGTGCTCCTGAACTCGGAGCCGCACCCCGACCACGCGGGCGGGTTGGGGGTGCTCCAGCAGGCGTCCGGTGCCGAGCTGTGGGCCAGCGAAGCGAGCGCGGACGCCATCGCCGCCGGCGGCGACGACCGCGACATCTTCCTGCCGATGAGGGCCCTCATCCGGATCGGGATCCTCGGCTACCCGGCCACGCGCGTCGACCACCGGTTCAAGGACGGCGACACGATCCGTGTAGGGCCGATCGCGCTCACCGCGCACGTCACCGGCGGCCACACGCGCGGCTGCACCTCGTGGTCGTTCCCCGTCCGCGACGGTGACCGCGAGCTGAACGTCGTGAGCGCCTGCAGCCTGGTGGTGATGCTGGGGATGCGGTATTCAGAACAAGGGGCCGACTTCGAGCGCACCTTCCGCGTGCTGCGGAGCCTCCCCGCCGACATCTGGGTGACCTCCCATGCCAGACAGTGGGGCAGGTACCGCAAGTTCGTCGCACGCGCCACCGCGAAAAACCCGGTGGACCCGTTCGTCGACCCCGAGGGCTACCGCGCCTACATCGACGCCGCTGAGGCGGAATTCCGCCAAGGCAAGGTGCACTAGCAGCAACACGGCTCGATCGTGTGTCACGACCTCGAATTCGGCGACACGATCCGCGGAGATCAACACGGACCTGACAGCCGCTTTCTCGACCCCGATCGTCCTGGCCGAAGGGGACAGCTTTGGCTACGGCAGCGAATTGCTTTCGCGGCACATGGGCAACGCCGCGCTGTCCACGGTGTTTCCCGGCTACTCCGTCAACGCAAAAGAATTTCTTGGTGTTCTAAAAGCGTAGCGGCGGCTTTATGCGGTCGCAGTCCGCCGCAATAGGAACGCCGCCGCAATCGGTCCGCTGATCAGAAATACCGGGCCCCACAGCAGCCCCGCCGGGTCGCTATTGATCAACAACCACGCGAATAGCAGCGAAGGCACCAGCACGACCGCCGCCACGCCCGCCTCGCCGCCGGGAATGCGAAATCCACGCGGCATTTCCGGCTGCGTCCGCCGCAGCCGCCACACCGACAACAGCGTGAGCACCGACGTGGCCACGCGCAGCCACATGTAAACCGCAATCAATTTCGGCACGCTGAAGACGGCCAGCGCGGCGCAAATCACCGACGTGAGCACAATGGCCTGCACCGGCGTGCGATAGCTTTCATCGAGCTTGGTGAATGACGAATGGAAGTAGCCGTCCTCGGCCATGGTGAAGGGCAGCCGGGTGGAGCTCAGCAGAGTGCTCTGCAATCCGAGCAGCACGGAGATCATCGCCGCGGCAAACATTCCCCACGCCAGCGGCTCTCCGCCAATGCCGCGCGCGACGGTGACCAGGTAGCCCGTGGTCCACTTCTGCCAGTCCGCGCCCGCGCCGAGGCCCGCGGCAATCGGCAGAAAAAACGTGACCATGGCCAGCGGCACCATGATGGCCAGGCCGCGCGGAAAATTTCGCTCCGGCTTTTCCACTTCCTCAATGTTTGTGGAAAGCTGCTCGTAGCCGGAATAAAGCCACAGCGCCAGCGCCAGGCCCACGCCGTAGACCTCGCGCCACGGCTTTCCCGGCGGCACCAGCGGCACAAACGGATTTACCTGCATCTTTGCAAAGGCCATCGCCGTGAAGATCGCCACCGGCACTAGCACGGTCAGTAGCATCACCACGCTTGATTCGCCAACCACGTCGATCCCGCGAATGTTCACCCACGCTACGAGCATGAGAAAAAACAGTGCCGCCAGCCAGTGGCGCCAGCCGCTGTTGAGGGAAGGGAAGAGCTGCGCGGTGTAATCGGCGAGCACCACGGCGTAGGCGCCGTTCATCAGGAACGTGCCCGTCCAGTTCCACCAGCCGCACTGGAATCCCCAGAAGTCGCCGAAAGCCGCGCGCGTCCAGCGATAGAAGCCGCCTTGCACCGGCATGGCCGTAGCCATTTCCGACGTGGCCAGCGACATCGGCAGGCTGAAGAGCCACGGCACCACCAGCAAAAAAATGAGCGACATCCCCGGCCCGGACGTTGAAATCATTTCCTCAAAGCCGAAGGGGCCCGCCGCGCAGTACGCATACAGCACGGCAACAAAGCCGCCGAGTTTCAGTTTTTTGAATCGGGAGGTTCCGCCATCATGGGGAAGTGCGCTCGGAAGCGAGGCGCTGCCTGTGGTCATTTCCAGGTTCTATCCAAAACCATCGCTTGCGCGACCGTGCTGAGCAATTCGTGCGAAGACGTCTGGCTGTCAGTCTCCGTGCGTGCGCGCCGCAGCTTTCTCGGAGCCCTGGATGCGCATGCCGTAGAACGAGCGGTACACAAAAATGAAGGACACGACAAAAAATGCGGCAGATAGCGCGTGGGTCAAACCGCTACCGGCATCAAAAGTCAATTTCACCGCCAATTCCACGGCCAGCAGGCCGAAGAGCGTGGTGAACTTAATCACCGGATTCAGGGCGACCGATGAGGTGTCCTTGAAGGGATCACCCACCGTGTCGCACACCACCGTCGCGGCGTGCAGATCGGTGCCCTTCTGTTTCATTTCCACTTCGACGATTTTCTTGGCGTTGTCCCACGCCGCGCCGGCGTTGGCCATGAAGATGGCCTGATAGAGGCCAAACGTGGCGATGGAAATCAGGTAGCCGATGAAAAAGAAGGGCTCCAGAAAGGCGAAGGAAAGCGTGGCAAAAAATATGGCGATGAAAATATTCAGCATGCCCTTCTGCGCATACTGCGTGCAGATTTCCACCACTTTCTTGCTGTCATGGACGGACGCCCTCTCCGCACTTTCGAGCTTGATGTTGGCCTTGATGAACTCCACGGCGCGGTGGGCGCCGGTGGTCACCGCCTGGGTGGACGCGCCAGTGAAC
>CAZIWR010000015.1:0-25588 GCA_964542805.1 uncultured Acidobacteriaceae bacterium | reverse complement strand
GTCCGGTGATCACCTGCATCGCGCCAAAAATAATCAGCACGCTGGGCGCGTCGAGTCCGGCGGCGAGGATCATGCCTACCAGCAGCGGAAAATCCGTGCCGATATCTCCGAACGCGCCGGAAAGCTCATTGCGGTCAAAGCGAATTCGTTGGCGCAGCCAAGACATGGAATCCACAGATTCTCCGGCAAATCACCGGAGCAAGTCCACAAATTTCGCTGGCAAATCACCAGCGGAAAAGATCACAGATTGTCTAGGGAGGAGTGAATGATTTGGGATTGGTGATTGGTGATTTCTGAGTTTCGTTTTTCCTATTTTCTATTTTCTCTTTTCTATTTTCTGTTTTTGCGCTTCAGCGGCTTTTTTGCTGGACGTGGGCCAGCGCGCGGTCGCGGCAGGCGATGGCGTCTTTGCGGATGGCGGCAAATTCCGGCATGGCGCGCACTTTATCCCAGAACAGGTCGTTGTCAATGGCGGGAAATGAGCAGTAGTTCCCTTTCACCGCCTCGCGCAGCAAGTGCAGCGACTCTTCGCGCAGGTCGCACGTCGCCAGCCACGCCCCGGTATTGTATTTCGTTTCGGGATCGGGGAAGCCGTACACGCCCGCCGCCTCTTTCGCCCACAGCTTTTCGATTTCCGCTTTCGACCGGCCTTCAAAGCAGGCGCGTCGGACCGGGTTGAAGTATTGAGCACCCACCGCGCGAGCTTCCATGACTTTGCCTTGCCGCAGCAGATTGTTGGTGGTCGCGACCACCGCCCATTCCGACCCGGAGTCCAGTCGCACGAAGTCCATCGCGCGGTCGAACTTCTTGCTGAACAGGAACGGCCACGCGCAGGAGCGGTGCCGGCTGTCGCGCGGATCGAGCAGCATGGCCGTCTCGCACTCGCTCATGGCTTCGTCGTAGAGCCCGGCGTAGCGCAGCACGTAGGCGAGAGTGAAATGCGCCCGCGCGCTTTCCGGCCGCTTGCGCACGAACTCCGCGGCCTCGTCGTACGCGCCGTTCCAGTCACCGGATTCCACACGCGCCTGAATGGAAAGCCCCCGCGCGTCCACCAGTTCCGGGTCCAGAGCCAGCGCCCGGCTGGTCGCGGCTGCCGCGCGACGATACGCCGCGTCCCGGCCGTCCCCGTAGTTCGCATCATAGTTGTAGCATCTCCCCAGTGCGGCCCACGCCGGCGCAAAGTTCGCGTCAAGGTTCACCGCGCGCTCGAGCATGGAGATGGCCTGCTTGGTGGGAGCGATGTCGCTGGGCAGCGCGGTGGCGCGCATGTAGAGGTCGTAGGCTTCCGAGTTCGTCGGCCGCGGGGCCGCGCCGGACGCGCCCGACGCCGCGCCGAGCAGCGGCAGCAGTCCCTGGCGCACGCGTGCGGTGACCTGCTCGCGCACCGCGATCATGTCCTTCGCCGGCACGCTCACCGCGTCGCGCCAGATTAGCCGGTTGCCCTCGACGTCGATCACTTCCAGGCTCACGCGCAGGTTCTCGCCCTCCTGCGAAAATTGTCCGGTCACCACGTCGGCCACTTTCAACTCGCGTCCCGCGGCCTGCGGATCGAAATCGCCTTGCGAATATTTGCGCGTGGAGGCCATGGGACGAATCGCCAGCGAAGGCGCGTAGCTCAGCGAGGTGGCCACTTCGTCGGCCAGAGCCATGCGCAGGTAATCGCGTTCCGCGCCGGCGCCGGCGTTCGAGAACGGCAGCACCGCGAGCGTGGTCTGACTCGCGCGCACCGCCGCCGGCTCGCTGCGCGACGGCCACCAGCGGATCGCGGCGACGACGAGCAGCACCATCACGATGGCCGCTGCGCCTATGCCGATCCACCGCGCCAGACTTATCCGCGCCGCGGGTAGGGCTGCGGGTTGCGCGGCGCTCATGCGAGCAGAACTGGTGTCGCGCTTCAGACGCTTGAGGTCCGCGCGCAGCTCGGCGGCGGACTGGAAGCGCACCTCGCGATCTTTTTCCAGCGCCTTGGAGATGATGCGTTCGAGGTCCGGCGGAAGTTCCGGGTTCAGCCGCGCGGGCGGCGTGGGCGTGCGATTGAGGATGGCGTCGTGCAGCATCGCCGTCGTGTTGCCGGAAAACGCCTGCTTGCCCGTGGACATTTCGTAGAGCACCGCGCCGAACGAAAACAAATCCGTGCGCGGGTCGAGTTCCTCGCCGCGCGCCTGCTCCGGGCTCATGTACGCCGCGGTGCCCACGGCCGTGCCCGGGCTGGTGAGATGCTGCTCGTGCACGTCCGCCGTGGCCATCACCGACACGCTGGGAGCCCCCTCGGCGGCGGCAAGTTTGGCCAAGCCGAAATCGAGTACCTTGGCCTGCCCGCGGCGCGTCACAAAAATGTTGGCGGGCTTGATGTCGCGGTGAATGATGCCCTTGGCGTGCGCCGCGTCGAGCGCGTCGGCGATTTCGCTGCCCAAATCGAGGATTTCTTCCGTGCGCAGCGGCCCGCGCGCCAGCCGCTGCCGCAGCGTTTCGCCTTCGAGCAATTCCATGGCGATGAACGGCTGGCCATCGTGCTGGTCAATTTCGTAAATCGTGCAGATGTGCGGATGATTCAGCGCGGAGGCCGAGCGCGCTTCGCGCTGAAAACGCTCCAGCGCCTGCGCGTCTTTCGCTAAATCTTCCGGGAGAAACTTCAGCGCCACCTGGCGGCCGAGTTTGGCGTCCTCGGCGCGATACACCACGCCCATGCCTCCACCACCCAGCTTTTCGAGGACGCGATAATGCGAGATGGTCTGGCCGATCATGGAGTTATTTCTTTCCGCTGGGAACGCGGCGGCGGAGTTCTTCGAACACGTTGAGGATGAGCACGAACTTATCGTGTTTTTCGGCGATTTTTTCCTGGCTTTCGATGTACCGCAGCACAACGACTCGTTTTCCGTCGGGCGCCACGTCGTAGTTGGGACGGCCGCCGATATCGGCCAGTTGTACAGAGGACCACAGCACTGGCTTGTCCGCCTGGAACGACCCGCCGACGACACGGTAGTTGGCGACCATGAGCTTGTGGTCATCCGGCCGCACATAGAACAGTTCCTTTGCGTTGCGCGACCAGCGGACTTGAATGCCGCCCCCATTGGAGACCATCCATTTGCCGTCGCCGCCCGGGAACGGCCGCACATACACTTCACTCGTCCCCGATTCGTTGGACTGGTAGGCGAGCCAGCGGCCGTCCGGAGAGAAAAAGGGAGTCGCTTCAGTGAAGGGCGTCTTCAAAAACAGTTTTGGCGTGCCGGGTTTCCAGCCGGACTTCTCGTCCCCTTCGATCGGCAGCACCCAGAGGTCGGTGCCCGTGACCGGATCCGTTTCATTAAAGACCAGAGTTTTGCCGTCCGGCGTCCACGAATACGGGAATTGAGAATGCTTGCTTTCCGTGAGCCGCTGGACATCGCCGCTGCCGTCGGCCCGCAGCCAGTAGAGGTTCTGTGCGCCGCTGCGATTCGAAGCGAAGGCCAGGCGCTGCCCATCCGGCGTCCAAGTCTGGGCAATATCATTGCCCGGATCAAAAGTGAGCCGGGTCATGGTGTCGCGCGCCCCCCAGTCGTACACCCAAATGTCGGAGGAGCCACCCTCGAACACGTTCAGAGAGAGCTGCTTGCCGTCCGGGGAGATCCGCGGATTGACGTAGTCCCCAGGAACCGACCGCAGCGGCTGTAATTTTCCTGCGCGGTCCATCCAATCGATCTCCAACTTGCTGGCCTGGCTCTCTCCGGCCACATACGCAATCAATCCGGTGTTGGAAAAGCTGTACTGGGCGCCGGCCAGTGAGGTTGCTGAAACCAGGCGCTCCAGGAACGGCGCCGGCGGCCCGGTGATTTCCAGTTTGCCCAAGTCGAAGGGCACGGCGAACAGACTGCCCTTGCGCGCGTAGAGGATGTGGCCGCTGGGCACGTAACGGCCGTAGGCGCCGCCTGTGACCACCGTGCGCGGCTCTCCGCTTTTGAGCGATTGCACGACAATGTTCCCTTCATCAAAAAGGCTGGTGGGCATCTGCACGGCGAAGAGCACGGCCTCGCCTCCCGGCAGCACCTGCGGCCAGCGATGCGTCAGGTCTCCCATCTTCGAATCCAGCTTGGTCAGGGGTTCCGGCTTCCCTCCCGACGCAGAAACACGGAAAAGCACGGTGCGGCGGTCCGGAGTGAACACGATCGAATCGTCCACGCCCCATGAGCCGCCGAAAGGGGCAGGTGCATCGCACAGCGTGACTGCGGCTCCTCCTTGTGTGGCGATTTTTTTCAGCTTATTGTCGGCAAAGAAGGCAATCCACTTTCCATCCGGCGAAAAAAAAGGGTCGCGCGCGCCCTCGGTGCCGGCGAGCGGCGTGGCCTGCAACTGCTCGATGTCGCGGACATAAATCTGCCGTTTCTGCTTGTCATCCTGCGCCAAAAACGCCAGCCGCGTGCCGTCCGGCGAAAGGATCACTGATGCTCCGCGATCCAGTACGAGTGACGCCGGAGCGCCCATCTCCGCACTCATGCGCATGGAAAGCGGGGGCACTGGCGCCGGTCGCCACGGCGCCCACGACGACAATGCGGCTGTGACAATTGCCAGCGTGGCAACGGCCCACGGCAGCGCACGCTTCCAAGCCGGTTCGCGCGATTCTGTGATGGGGCGGGATTCAGCCCCGCCGGATTGCGCTTGCGGGTCGGCGATAAAGTCTTCCAACAGGATGCGCGCTTCGCCGATGTCGCGCAGGCGGCGCTTGGCATCTTTTTCCAGGCAACGGCGCAGCAGCGCGAGAATGCGCGGCGGCGTGGCGGGCGGCAATGCGCTCCAGTCGGGGTCGGCGCGAATCACTGCGGCCAGCGAGTCCGACACCGTGTCACCATCGAAAACCTTTTTCCCCCGGAGCATCTCGTACAGCACGCAGCCGAAGGCCCAGATGTCCGCGCGGCGGTCCACGCTTTTTCCGCGAGCCTGCTCCGGGCTCATGTACGCCGCGGTGCCCATCAACACGCCCGCGCGGGTGGCCACGGCGCTCATCGTCGGCGAATGCGATGCGTCCATGGCACTCGTTTCGCTTTCCAGCGCTTTGGCCAACCCGAAATCGAGCACTTTGACCGTGCCATCCGGCCGCACTTTGATGTTGGCGGGCTTCAAGTCGCGATGGATAATGCCGCGCTCGTGCGCGTACTCCAGCGCTTCGGCAATTTGTTTGGCGATCGGCAGCGCTTCTTCCAGCGGAATTGGACCCAATGCGATGCGTTCGGCGAGGGTGAGCCCTTCCACCAACTCCATCACCAGCGCGCGCACGCCGTCCGCTTCTTCCAGGCCGTAAATGTGCGCGATGTTGGGGTGATTCAGCGAGGCCAGCAGCTGCGCCTCACGGGAAAACCGCGCCATGCGCTGCGCATCCTGCGCGAAGGCTTCCGGCAAAACCTTCAGGGCAACGTCGCGCCCTAGCTTGGAATCCGTCGCGCGATACACTTCGCCCATGCCGCCGGCACCCAGTTTGGCGGTGACTTTGTAGTGCGAAATGGTTTGGCCGATCATTTTTTTTCTGTGCCGGCCAGGCGGCGCAGCTCTTCGAACCAGTTGAACACGAAAATGAACTCGTAACGCGAGCCGCCGGCACTCTGCCGGGCATCAGCCGACTGAATCATCAAGAAGCGGCCGTCGGGAAAGACGTCGTAGCCGGTATGGCCGCCCACCTGAGGACTCTCGAACTGGTCGGGAAAGAGCGGGTGGGGTTTGCCGACCGACAGGCGCGGGCTGGCCTCGAAGGTGGCCTCCTGCATGGCTCCTGCGCCGCGGAAAAAGAGTGCCTTGCCGTTGCGCGACCACACCGGCTGGTCGCCGCCGCTATTGGAGACCTGTACTTTGGCGCCCGCCGCAGGAAAGGACTGGATATAGACGTCGTCCCGCCCGGACTCGTCGGAGACATAGGCGATCCAGCGGCCGTCCGGCGAGAGTCGCGAGTTTCTTTCGTTGTAAGGCGTCTGGAGAAACAGCGTGGGGGTGGGTTTCTCGCCGAGCTCCAGGCGCCAGATGTCCGTGCCCAATTTGGGATCCAGAATCTCCACAAGGAGTGCCCGGCCATCCGGCATCCAGTCGCGCAAGTGCGCGTGTTTTTCCAGACTCCACACGAGCTCTTCCTTGCCGCTTCCATCTGCCGCGCGGCGGAATATTCCGCGGGCCAAAGTGCCGCGCGTGGCCGACCAGGCCACGGTGCGCCCGTCGGGCGACCACACCGGCGTCTCGTCTTCGGCGAAATCGAAGGATAACCTGGACATCGTGCCTCGCGCCGCATCCCCCACCCACACGTCATTTTGAGCGTCCTGCAAGTGTGCGGCGACCAACCGTCCGTCCGGAGAAATCTTGGGGTCGGAATAATCGCGCGCGTCCAAAGGCAGCACGGTAACTTTCCCGGCGCGGTCCACCGCGGCCAGTCGCGTTTTCAATCCCTGCGTGCCCTGGGCCGCCAGATAGACGAGCGTGCCCGTGTCCGAGAGGGCGAACTGCGAGGTGCCGCCGGCGTTGGTGTAGTCCACGTTCTGCGCCACGCGCACAGGGTTTCCCGTGGCGCGGCGCGAAGCCAGATCAAAAGGCACCGCCAGCAGCTCGGACAGCCGGGCGTACACGAGATGACCTGTGGTCGTGTACATGACCTGATTGGGTCCACGCAGCACAACGGTGCTGTCATCTTTTTCAAACGAGCGCATTACTCCTTCCCATTCGTCGAAGCTCCCCGGCTTGCCCCGCACATATAGAAATGTTTTGCCATCGGGCAGGAACCTCGGTTTCAAGTAGAGAATGCCGGGCTGCGGTGCGACAACTACGGAGGGTGTTCCACCCTGCGCGGAGACGGCGAGGATGCCCGAGAAGGCTGTGCCTATCAGGATCGTATCATTCGGCCCCCAATTGGCGTCGAATCCATCCTTGGCACAGACCATAACCGGCGTGCCCCCGGCCAGCGGCGTTTTCTTGGTTTGGCCGCCGGCAAAGAAGCCCACCCACTGCCCGTCCGGCGAAAAGAAAGGAGCTGCCGCCCCCTCTGTGCCCGGGAGTTCCACCGCGGTCAAAGAGTCTAGCGAGCGAAGGTAGAGCCGATGGTTGGCCACCTGAACCATTTTTGAGCCATCGGGTGAAATGGCCAGCATGAGGAGATTCCGCGTGGTCACCGTTAATTCATTGGCCATCGGCTGCGCGACTCGCGCAACAGGATGCGGAGCAGGGGCGGGCGTGCGCAGTGATTGCAGGCCCGCGCCGGCCGCCAGCGCAACCACCACCATCGCGGCAATCAGGACGCGTGCGCGCCAGCTCGGGGACTCGGCGGAAACAGAGACAGCGGCGGGCGCCGCTTCACCAGCATCCGCTTCTTCCAGTTCGATGCGGGCATCGCCGATGGCTTGCAAGCGCCGCCGTGGATCCTTCACCAGACAGCGGCGCAGGAGTTCGCGGACACGCCGCGGCACGTTCGCGGGCAGCGCCGTCCAATCCGGCTCGCGCGTGATCACCGCGGCCATGGAATCGGACGCTGTCTCTCCGCCGAAGATCTGCCGCCCGCTGAGCATTTCATAAAGCACGACGCCAAAGGACCAGATGTCCGCGCGGCGGTCGGCAGGCTTGCCGCGGGCCTGCTCGGGACTCATGTACGCCGCCGTGCCTAGAATGACGCCGGCTTTGGTCGCCGCCATGGACAGCGTCGGTGAATGCGACGCGTCCTGTAGGGACGAATCGTCGCTCAATGCCTTCGCCAAACCGAAATCGAGAACTTTTGCTTTGCCGTCGGCGGTGATTTTTACGTTGGCAGGTTTTAAGTCGCGGTGAATGACCCCTTTTTCGTGCGCGTACTCCAACGCCTCGGCAATTTGTTTGGCAAGCGGCAGAGCTTCATCCAGCGGAATCGCACCTAGTGCGATGCGCTCCGCCAGTGTGGGGCCTTCGACCAATTCCATCGCGAGTGCTTGGGTTTTGTCCTGATGTTCGAGGCCGTAAATCGCCGCGATGTTGGGATGATTCAGCGACGCCAGCACCTGCGCTTCTCGCTGGAAGCGGGCCATGCGCTGCGTATCCTGCGCGAAAGCTTCCGGCAAGATCTTGAGAGCGACGTCGCGCCCCAGCTTCGAATCCGTGGCCTGATACACCTCGCCCATCCCGCCGGCGCCGAGTTTCGCGGTCACCGTGTAGTGTGAAATTTTCTCGCCAGCATTCAGCAAGTGATCCCTCGCAATGCTCGGGATTTCGCCTGCGGGCTCCCGCTCCGCTCACGCCCGCAAATCGGCTCAACTTCGCCCATGCCGCCGGCACCCAGCTTGGCGGTGACGCGATAATGGCCCACGCTGCTTCCCGTCATTCCATACCTCGCACCACGGATATCCGGAGCGTGCCGGAGGATGCCCGGGATCCTACCCACTCATGGGATTGGAATCGTCCTAAGCGCATGCATCTTAGGCTGTGGTGGCAGGCAAGTCAACGAGGGGCAGAAAGGGAGTCAGGGGGAAGTATTCAGAATTCAGGATTAAGTATTCAGTTTTCAGTGATCAGTGATCGACACAGGATGCCGGGCTGAAGCGCGGCGCTACACGTGCGCGGCGGCCTCCTGCGCGTGCGCGTGGTAGGAGGAGCGGACCAGCGGCCCCGCCTCGACGTGTTTGAAGCCCATGTTGCGCTCGCCCGCGGCCTTGTACTCGGCGAATTCGTCGGGATGAACGTAGCGCTCGACGGGCAGATGCTCGCGCGTCGGCTGGAGGTATTGGCCGAGGGTGAGAATGTCTGTGCCCTGCGCAGCGATGTCGCGCATCGCCGAGAGAATTTCTTCGCGCGTTTCGCCCAGGCCCAGCATCATGCCGGTCTTCGACGGCATGCTCGCGTCAAACTCCTTCACGCGACGCAGCAGCTCGAGCGAGCGCTCGTACACTGCGCCTTTGCGCACTTGCCGGTAAAGCCGCGGCACCGTTTCCGTGTTGTGGTTCAGCACGTCGGGTCGCGCGCGCAACACCGTTTCCAATGCGCTCCAATCGCCGCGAAAGTCGGGGATGAGCACTTCGACTTTGCAGCCCGGCCGTCGCCGGCGAATTTCCTCGATGGTGCGCGCGAAGATGGACGCACCGCCGTCGGGCTGGTCGTCGCGGTTCACGCTGGTGACCACGGCGTAGCGCAACCCCATTTTCTCGACGGCCTCCGCGACGCGCAGCGGCTCGTCTTCCTCCGGCGGACCAACGGGCTTGCCGCTGGGCACCGCGCAAAATCCGCACGAGCGCGTGCAGATGTTGCCGAGGATCATGAACGTCGCCGTGCGATGCTCCCAGCACTCGCCCATGTTGGGGCAGCGCGCCGACTCGCACACCGTGTGCAGACCCAGCGTGCGCATGATGCGCCGTAGCTCCTGCTCGTTCGCGCCGCCAAAATATTTCACCTTCAGCCAGTCGGGCCGCGGATGCATGCTGGGCGAATACACGACGGCGCCGCTGGTGCCGCAGCCAGCGGGCGGCGCGGCGTCATTCACAATGTTGAATGGTGAGGCCATTTTTGTAGGGGCGCTGCTTGCTGCGCCCGCTGCGCGATCTCGAATAACTGATTCTACGCGGCAATGGCGCGATTCTCAACTCGACTTGGTCGCATCCTTCCTTCCTGCAAGGCTTTCAACGCGGCTTTGCGTCCGGCGCTTTGCTCCTGTGCCAACACACCCCGCTTCGCCAGGGCGTGCAAGAACTGCGCCCCGCTCATACTTCCTTTGCCGGAATTGCACTCCACGCAGCACGCCACTACGTTGCGGTAGCCATTCCCGCCGCCCTCGGCGCGCGCTAGCACATGGTCCAGCGTGCGGTTCCCGTAGTGCAGCTTTTTCCCGCAATAGAAGCACCGCTGTTTCTCTCGCCGATAGATCGCCGTCCGCAGCCGTTGATTCGCAAAAAAATCCGCCGTCTCCATGTCCAACTCCCTCGTGTCCCGCACCGCAAGCGTAAATCCCGGAATCTCTCGCGGCAGACGCACCTCGATCCGCTGCCCTTCCCGTCCGCGCTCCACCACGCGCACCGCTCCTTTGCACGCCAGACGCCGCAGCGCCACGCGCACCGTCACCGGCGCGAACGCCACCGCCCGCGCCAGTTGCGTCGCCGAAATCAGCATTTCCCGTCGCCCTTCCACTCGCGTTCGGCGCACTAAATAAAAATAAATCAGCCGCTCCACCGGCCACGGACGCAGCGCCGGCGCCCATTGCTCTTCAATCTCCCGCCACACCCGCGCCGCATCCGCTCTTTTTCCCTTTGATCGCATTGCTGCTTTCTTGCTCGCCGGCGAGCACACCCGCGCCCGCGCGCATGAGTTGCCGGACAGGCTGGTCCCGAAGCCTCGGGAGCCTGTCCTACGAGAGAGGGCTTCTCTTACTGTATACTTCTATTATAGCACATAGCTGGGGGTTATTATTCGCTTGGGCCCAGGATGCGTCGGTGTGGCTAACCGTTTGAGAGGTAAGGGATTAGCTGCGCCCGGCACGACGGCGCGCACCCCGGCGGGGCTTGACAGTTTTGGCGCCAAAGGCTGTAGCTCGCGTCTTCAGACGCGGGGGGGTACAGGATTGGCAGAATGCCCCGCCTCTGAAGAGGCGGGCTACACTGCCAATCACCGCGGCGCGGGGAGGCGGGCGAGGGAATTTTCCTGGTGGCTGCCGAGGTAGAGCATGCCACCGTGCTCTTGCACGGCCGTGATGAACGCGTAGGAGTTCGCAGACGGGTCCTGCAAGTTGTGCACCACGCGGCCCTCGGCGTTGAGTCCGAGCACCATGGCGTAGCGCCGCAGCGCGGGGTCCGGCAGGTGCAGACGCAGGAGCAGCTTGCGCAAGAACGGCCGCGGCAACAGGCCGTCGAGCTGCGCGTCGCGCGGCGCGACCATCGCCAGCCAGAAAATTCCACGGCCGTTGGAGGAAATCCCGTCGGGAATTCCCGGCAAGTTCTCAATGAAGACGTCCGACTGCCCGGCTTTTGGCCCCGCGAGCCAGACCCGCCGCACGCGGTACTCCGACGTTTCCGCGACGAGCACGAACGACGCGTCCGGCGCAACGGCCACGCCATTGGCAAAGTGCAGCCCGTCGAGCAGCAGGCGCGTGGCGCGCGTGCGCGGGTCGTAGGCCAGCAGGCGGCCGTTGGCGCCGTGCTCCAGAACATCCAGCATAAAGTTGTGCAGCCCGAACTTCGACGTCGCGTCGCTGAAATAGTAATTTCCGTCCGCGCCCGGCTCGACGTCGTCGGTCAAACCGAACGGCACGCCGCCATGCTCGGTGGCAAGTGAAGTGATTTTTCCGTCGGGAGAAATGGAGAGCAGGCCTTTCACCGCGTCGGCGACGATGAGGTTGCCGGCCGCGTCGAAGCGGTGGCCCACCGGACGGCCGCCGGTGTGCGCGAACGTGTCCGGGTTGCTGCCGTCGGCGGCGAAGCGCACGATGCGCCCGTCCGCGTAGCCGGCGTAGATGCGCCCCTGCGCGTCCACCGACACCGTTTCCGGGCCCACGCCCGTGCCCAAGCCGATGCGTTCCGCTGCGGCGAGCTTGTCGTTCACCGCGTAGTCGCCGTCGAGCGGCGCCGCGGCCGGCGGTGTCCACGCCTGCGGATCGATAGGGACGGGCCAGAAGAGCAGGTAAAGCACCAGCAGCAGAAACAAGGGCGGGAAAAAAATCCGCAGTCTTTTGATCACGCGCGGCTCCGCAACACTGGCGCCATGCTAGGCCGCGTCTCCGCGCAAGTCAATCACGCCCGATGAATCCACAGATTTCACAGATTAAAGAAAGGCGAAAATAGAATAGAGAAAATCCAAAAAACTTATTCACCGAGGTACCGCGATACCGTGAACAGCGAAAATCGTACGGCGATCTCGGGGCCTCGCAAAAGCCTTTCCGACAATCATGCCAACCGTGAGCGCGCAGTTTCCAGCAGAGTACTCCACGTTGGAAAAGCCTATTTTCGATTTTCTAATTTCTGTTTTCTGATTTTGTCTTATTTGAGCTTTGCGTACTCGGCTTTGGCTTGCAGCAGGAGAGGAATGTCCGGGTCGGCGTCTTTCCACAGCGCAAAGAAATCCTGATAAAACTTTCTGGCTTTGGCGGTATCGCCAGCGAGCACGGCCGCGCGGGCCATGCCCAGATGCGCGAGCGGATAGGCGTCGTCGGTGGCCGCGGCGCCACGGCGGTCGAGGATTTTCTGAAACTCGGCGGCGGCCTCCACGCCTTTTTTCAGTTGCAGGTACGCCTGCCCCCGAATAAAGATGATTCCGGTCCACGCGAACTCATATGGCGCCGCGCCTTGCAGCAACTCCACCGCTTTCGCCGCGTTACCGCGATACAGTTCGATGACGGCGCGAGGCCGCGCCAGTGCGGTCGCTTGCCCGATGGGATCCCTGGCAAATTGTTTGGCCAGTTTGTCCACAAACGGCTGTGCCTTGGCGGGCTCGCCGCACATCGCATAGACATCGGAAGCGGCTTGCTCCACCCACCAAGGCTGGGCGATCTTGAGTGCCTCGGCAATTTCTTCCCGCGCGTCGCGGCAATTTCCATAGAAGGCGTCGCCGGCGGCCAGCCCGGCGGCTCTGCCGGCGGCGGGGCCCTTCAAATTCAACCGCTGCGCGGCTTCGACGGAGCGCCACAGGAATTCCTTGGACTTTTTGCGCTGTCCCGCAAACGCGGCCGCGTCCGACTGCCAGCCCAGGGCTGCTCCCTCTTCCGGCTTGCCCTTGGTCCAGTCAATCTGCCGCTGCATAGCCGCGGCATCGCCCTGGATGAACGCAATTTTGAACAGCACCTCGCGGATGTCAATGAAATCGACTTTATTGGCCAGGGCCTGCTCGATAACGGCCCGGGCTTCGTCGTAGCGATTCAGATTGAGATAGGCAAAAGCGAGCTGCGAATACGCCCACTGGATGGTGGGGTCCAGGCGAACCGCTTCGCGCGCATACTCGATCACCTTTTCATACTGCCCAAGGAAGCTGTACTGGCTGGCGAGGTTATTCCATGGAATGTAGTCGCGCGGATAGGTCTGCTTCCACAGTTCCAGCGTTTCGATGGTCTTGTGGGGATCGTTGAGCACGTCGGAGTAATAGTGCGAGGTGATGTAAAAGCGTTCCCGTTCGCTAACACGGTCGCGCAGCTCGTAGGCCTTCGTGGTGTTTTCGGCGCTGAGTTGCGGCTCTCCCAGGTTGTTGTAGGTAGCTCCGAGGCGCGCGAAAGCCATGGCGAAATTCGTGTCCAGCTCGGTAGCGCGCTTGAAGAATGGGACGGACTCCAGTTGCTTGCCCTTGTCGCGCTGTTCGTTGCCGAGCGTGTAGGCCTTCAGCGCTTCCAGCGACGACGTGGTGGCCTGCTCGATGGGCGCGTCGTACTTCTGCACCATGCTTAGCGATTCGCCCAGCTTGCCGCGCATGCTGGAGACGGCTTTCCCCAGCGCCTTGAGCACTTCTTCTTTGCTCGACGCTTCCACTTGTTCGCGCGCCAGCGAATCGCCCGTGGCGCAGCTCAGCGCTTCCAGGGTAACCACGTAGGTGCTGCCCAGGCTGGAAATCGTGCCGTTCAGCGTGGCCTTCAATCCTTTTCTCTGGCAGACATCCCGCGCGAGCTGCGAGGTCACGCGCTCTTCGGGCGATTTGCCCATGAAGCTCAGCGTCTCACGCACGCGACTGTCCGGAAACACGTTGAGGAAGGGCGATTCGCCGAGCTTCACGGTCAACGCCTGCTTCAGCGTGCCGTCAAACATCGCGTCGCCGGTGGTGTTGGCGAATTCCGAGAGCACGATGAAATCTTTTTCGGTGAGCGCCTGCGCGCGCTTCGAGTAGTAGAGCCACCCCGCCACCGCGAGCACCAGCACCGCCGCTGCTGCGCCAATCCATTTGCCGCGGCCCGCGACCGCTGCGCGGATGCGCGAAGAGCTGCTGGGCGCCGCGGCCACGGCTGCACTTGAAGCGGCTGCCGGCGATTGCGCAGAAGAAACCTGCTGTGTGCCGCTAGCCGGAGCGACGGAGCCGCTTGACGCCGCCGCGGCCACCGCGCCGCTGACCGCGGGCATCGTTGCGGCGCTCACCGCCGCAGACTTCCCGGAATCGGTGTCGCGCTTCAGACGCTGCAAATCCGCGCGCAGGTCGGCGGCGCTCTGGTAGCGCAGCTTGCGGTCCTTCTCAAGCGACTTGTTGAGGATGCGCTCCAGTTCGGCGGGCAGAGTGGGATTCAGCCGTACCGGCGACACCGGCGCTTTTGTCAGGATGCCTTCGAAAATCACCGCCGACGTGCTGCCGGAAAATGCCGGATGACCCGTGGCCATTTCGTACAGAACCACGCCGAAGGAAAACAAATCGGTGCGCGCGTCGAGTTCCTGCCCGCGGGCCTGCTCCGGGCTCATGTACGCCACCGTGCCCACGGCCACTCCCGGGCTGGTCAAATTTTCTTCGGCGACGCCCATCGTCGGCATGGCCGAACTGGCCCCCGCAGCAGCGCCCGTCCCGAGGCTTCGGGACGGGGTAAGCTTGGCCAAACCAAAATCCAAAATCTTCGCGTGCCCGCGCTTGGTGACAAAAATGTTCGCGGGCTTGATGTCGCGGTGCACGATGCCCGCGGCGTGCGCGGCGTCCAGCGCGTCGCCGATTTCCATACCCAGCTCGAGCAGTTGCTCGACTTCCACCGCGCCGCGCGTGATGAGGTGTTTCAGCGTCATCCCTTCAAGTAGCTCCATGGCGATGAAGTGCTGCCCGGCGGCTTCGTCAATGTCGTAAATGGTGCAGATGTTGGGATGGTTGAGCGCCGAAGCGGCGCGCGCTTCGCGCTGGAAGCGTTCCAGCGCCTGGGGATTTTTCTCAAATTCAGAGGGTAGGAATTTCAGCGCGACGTGCCGCCCCAGCTTAGTGTCTTCGGCGCGATACACCACGCCCATCCCGCCGCCGCCGAGTTTCTCGAGCACGCGATAGTGCGAAATGGTCTGGCCGATCATTTCTTTTCTTTATCCTTGAACTCGGCGAACCAGTTTTCCACCACGGTGATGGCCGGCTCGCGACCTTTGCCGCGCTCCTGCGCCACCGGCTCTACAAGGACAAACTTTTGCCCGTCGCCGGACACGTCAAAGGAATCGGGCCAGCCATACGCCTTGGCTACGCCGCTGCGCGTGTGGGAGAACAGTTTTTTCGGGGTGCCGAGACTCAGCGCAGGACGCGCGGTGACCTCCACCTCCATGAGCGCGTTGCCTTCGACATAGTACAGCCGGTCTCCTTTGCGGTTCCAACGCGGCCAATTGCCGCCATGCACGGAGACTTGCCATTTCCCTTCACCGCTGGGGAAGAGCTTGATGTAAACCTCCTCCACGCCGGACTCGTTCGACTGGTAGGCGACAAAGCGGCCATCGGGAGAAACTTGCGGCGACGTTTCCCGCGCCTTGGTCTGCAAGAAGGGCACCGGCTTTCGGTCGCCCGCCAGCGGGATATAGAAGAGATCCGCATCCGTATCCTGTCCTAAAGCAGAATAAAGCAAGAATTTCCCGTCGGGAGAAAAGGAAGGCACATTTCCCGGTTTGGCGAGTTCTTTCGCGTCGCCGGTGCCATCGGCGGCTTTCCCGACTACAGCAAGACCGCCTTGCGCGACGCTCGTCTGATAAGCGATCTGGTCCCCGCGGGCCGACCAGGCCGGCGCGGTTTCCGACACCGGATCGAACGTCAGTCGTGTTTTGGTGTTGCGAGCTGCGTCATGAATCCAGATGTCCGTGTTGTCGCCTTCATCCGCGGAGACGGCCACGCGCTTTCCATCGGGCGAGAGTGCGGGAAATGCCTGGCGGGGTTGCGGCTGTCCGATGTTTCCAACCACCTTGCCGTTGCGGTCCACCCAGACCAGTTGCGTCGAGCCACCGCCCGTCCCCTGCTCGTAGAGCAGGGTGCCATCCGCAGCCACGCTGGGGTTCTCCGCACTCGGCGCCACTAGGAACGGCTCGCCGGTGACCTCCAGCTTGGAGAGAGAAAACGGCAGCGCCCAAATCCCCGCGTTGATCGGTTGCCGGCGGTAAAGAATATGACCGGTGCGGGAATAGACCGGGTTCCAGATGCTCTGCCCTTCCAGTTGCAGCAGAATTTTTTTCTTCCCATTGGAAAACAGCATCAGCGTGCCCGCGCTTTGCCCTTTTCTATGCGCGACATAAAGGACGCCGCGGCTGCCCGGCAAAAGGTGTGGTTGGTGCAGATCCTGCTCGGTCTGCGCATCCACATCCAGCAGGGAGCGCGGATCGCCGCCGCGCGCGGAGACTTGCAGCAGGCCGGTGCCCCCACGGGAGAAAACGATCGTGCCGTCTTCCCCCCAGGAAGCGGCCGAGCCGCCGATGAGTCCGCCGCGCAAATCGCAGATGGTGGTGGTCTCACCGCCAGCGGCGGGGGATTTCCAAAGCTTTCCAGTTGCGGCGAAACCAACAGACGCGCTGTCCGGCGACCAGAAGGGTATCTCCGCGCCTGCGCTGCCGGGCACCTCGCGGGGTTCGACGCGGTCCAGCGTGCGAATCCAGATGCGATCGTTGCTCAGGTAGGCGATCTGCTTGCCGTCGGGCGAAATCGCAAAGCTATCGTGCAAGCCGGAGCCGTGGCCCAAATCCGGCACCGTCAAATCGAACTTGCGCACCGGCGATTCGGGCGCACCGGACTTGAGCCACCAGCCGGAAAATCCGGCAAGCGCGGCGAGCAGCACGCCTCCAACCGCGAATGCCGCGATGCCGCGAACGCCGAATTCGCGTGCCGGTGCGGCGGGAAGCAGCATCTCCGTGGTGTTGCTGCCGCTCTGAATTTCTTCGAGAGCGAGGCGGGCTTCGCCGATGGCTTGCAGGCGCTGCCTGGGGTCTTTGATCAGGCAGCGGCGCAACAACTGCTGGAGGCGCGGCGGCGTCCCCACAGGCAATTGCGTCCAGTCGGGATCACGCGTGATGACGTGGGCCATCGTCTCCGCAGCGGTTTCGCCGGAGTACACCTGCCGGCCCGTGAGCATTTCCAGCAGAAGCACGCCGAACGACCAGATATCCGCGCGGCGGTCGGCGGACTTGCCTTTGGCCTGCTCCGGCGACATGTACGCGGCGGTGCCGAGGATCAGGCCCATCTTCGTCGCGGCGAGCGAAAGCGTGGGCGAACTGGTCAAGTCCGCGGCGGCGGGAGAGTCGTCCAGCGCTTTCGCGAGGCCGAAGTCGAGGACTTTGGCTTTTCCTTCGTGCGTGAGCTTGACGTTGGCGGGCTTCAGGTCGCGATGAATGATTCCCTTTTCGTGCGCGTATTCCAGGGCTTCGGAAATCTGGCGCGCAATGGGCAGCGCTTCTTCCAAGGGAATCGCGCCGCGCGCGATGCGGTCGGCCAGCGTGGGCCCTTCCACGAGTTCCATCGCCAGCGCGCGAATGCCGTTGGATTCTTCCAGGCCGTAAATGGCGGCAATGTGCGGGTGATTCAATGACGCCAGGAGCTGCGCTTCGCGCTCAAAGCGCGCCATGCGCTCGGCGTCCTGCGCGAAGGCTGCCGGCAGCACCTTCAGCGCGACATCGCGTCCGAGGCGTGAATCCGTCGCGCGATAGACCTCGCCCATGCCGCCGGTGCCGAGTTTTTGCGTCACGCGATAGTGCGAAATGGTTTGGCCAATCATATTGTCTGGGACGCCCGGAGCGCGGCATGGTAGCACAGGCTCAGAGCCTGTGCTACCGGTGAGCGGCCCCGACACTGTGTTATCGTTACGGCTCGCGAGATTTCCGCACCAACGAGCGTCACGCGCAATGCCCAAACCGAAGCGCACAAAAAAAGCCGTCGCCGCAGATGCTGCGCCCCAGCGCATCTATGCGCCGCTCGACGACGACGCCATTGCCCGCATCGAAGGCGAAGCAGAAGCGGGCGACGTCCCGGTCGGCCCTACAGGCGATGACGCGGCGAGACCTTCGATGGCGGAGATTTTCGGTCCCGGCGGGCTGCTCGAAAAATGTCATGGGGGGTACGAATTCCGCCGCTCGCAGCAGGAGATGGCGGAAATTGTCGAAGCTGCGTTCACGGAAAAAAAGCACGCGCTGGTCGAAGCGGGCACCGGCACCGGAAAGACGCTCGGCTACCTGATCCCCGCCATCCGCAGCGGACGCCGCATCGTCGTCTCCACGGCCACGAAATCGCTGCAAGAACAGCTCTACACCAAGGATGTGCCGTTTTTGCAGCGCCATTTCGCCCCGGACATCAAGGTCGCGGTGATGAAGGGGCGCAACAACTTTGTCTGCCGCGCCAAGGTGCATCATCTGGCCGAAGAGAGTCACGCGTTTCTCCGCGGAATGGACGAGCTGGACTGGTTCACGCAGATCCGCGACTGGGAAAAACTCACCGAAACCGGCGACCGCGCGGAACTGAATTTTCTTCCCGACGACAACGAACTCTGGCCGCGCCTCGACGCGCGTCGCGAAACCTGCACCGGCTCGAAGTGCCCCGAGTTCAACCAGTGCTTTCTCACCAAAATGCACCAGCGCGCGCGCGAAGCGGACATCATCATCGTCAACCACCATCTTTTTTTCGCCGACCTCGCGCTCAAGCAGGACGACTTCGGCAGCATTCTTCCGGAATATTCCGCGGTGGTCTTCGACGAGGCCCACGAAATCGAAGACGTGGCCAGCGACTATTTCGGCCGGCGCGTCTCCAACTATCGCTTCGAGGAGCTGGCCCGCGACACGGAAAACGTGCTGCGCATCGCGCATCTTTCTTCGCCGCCGCTGCTGAAGCGCTGCGCGCAGCTCAAGGAACGCTCGCGCAGTTTCTTCGACGCGTTTCCCGCCAAGGACGGCCGCTTCGCCTTCGACGCCAACGAGCGCGCGAGTTTCCTCGAGCGACATCGCGAACCCTACGACGATCTGGTGCAGGCGGCGAAGCGCCTGGAAACGGAGCTCTCCGCGCTGCCCGGCAAGCCCGACGAGGTGATCAATCTCGCGCGGCGCGCGTTCGAGCTGCGCGGCGAGCTGGTTTTTCTGCTGGAGCAAACCGAGAAAAACAACGTCTACTGGTTCGAGCGGCGCAACAAGGGCGTGTTCATCACCGCCACGCCGATTGACGTCAGCGCCATCCTCCGCGAACAGCTTTTCGCGAAGTTCGACACCGCCGTGCTCACCTCCGCCACGCTGGCCGTCGGCGGGCGCTTCGATTATTTGAAGCAGCGCCTGGGCATCGACGCGGCGCGCGAGCGCGTGCTGGCGCACGAATTCGATTTCGGTACGCAGGCCATGCTGTACATTCCGCCGGAGCTGCCCGACGTGCGCGACCCGGGCTTCGTCGCCGCGGCGTCGGAAGAAATCGCGCGGATGCTGGAGATCACGCGCGGCCGCGCGTTCTGCCTGTTCACCAGCTACAACCAGATGAAGGAAATCCACGAGCGCGTGAAAAAAATGGTGCGCTTCCCGATTTATTTGCAGGGCACCTCGCCGCGCTCCGCGCTGCTCGACCGCTTCAAGAACACGCCGGGGAGCGTGCTCTTCGCCACCGCTTCGTTTTGGCAAGGGGTTGATGTTCCCGGCGAACAACTTTCGTGCGTGATCATCGACCGGTTGCCGTTCGCCGTGCCCAGCGACCCCATCGTCGCCGCGCGCGTGAAGGCGCTGCTGGACGACGGGCGCAACGCCTTCGCCGAATACCAGGTGCCGGAGGCCGTGCTCGCGCTCAAGCAGGGCTTCGGGCGGCTGATCCGCTCGCGCACCGACCGTGGCGTGCTCTCCATCCTCGATAACCGCATCCAGCGCAAGCAGTATGGTAGAATTTTTGTGGAGTCGCTGCCGGAATACACCATCACGCAGGACATTGCGGAAGTGAAACGCTTCATGCAGCACTTGTAGCCCGCCTCTTTAGAGGCGGGGTCTTGCGCAACCGGAAAATCCCCGCGTCTAAAGACGCGGGCCACAGATTGCAAAGGCCACTTATTATGTTCGAAGTCACTGTCGAAGAAACTTTCTCCGCAGGCCACGCGCTGCGCGGCTACAAGGGCAAGTGCGAAAACCCGCATGGCCACAACTACCGCGTGAAAATCACGCTGCAAGGGCCGGAGCTGGACCACGTCGGCCTGCTCTACGATTTCGTGCACCTGAAAAAAGTGATCGGGAACGTCATCCAGGTCCTCGACCACAAAATGCTGAACGACCAGGCGCCCTTCGACACCATCAACCCTTCGGCGGAAAACATCGCGAAATATTTTTACGAGGAAACGTCCAAGCAGATGCACGCCGCGCCCAACGGCGCGCGCATCGCGTCCATTACGATTTGGGAAACGGACACCACTGCGGCAACGTATTGGCCGTGAAGGCGCTGAACTGAAAAAATGACACGCGCGTTTTACATCATCCTGGCTCCGGCGCTGCTGATTGCGCTGTTCTATCTGGGCATTGGCCTGCGCCCCGCGCCGCGCGCGCTGGTGGGCGTGGTGCTGTTCGCCGCGCTGGCGTGGTTTTTGTTCGGGCGAAAGAAAAAGCCGCGCGCTGCGGCGCCGACTTTGCCACCGGGCGTGGAGTCGAAATAATGTGGGGACGGGCTTCAGCCCGGCCCGTTTTTCGCTTTTCGTTTTTCGTTTTTTACCGCCATGCAAATCACTGAAATTTTCCGCAGCATTCAAGGCGAAAGCACCCGCGCCGGGCTGCCGTGCATCTTCGTGCGGCTCACCGGCTGCAACCTGCGCTGCGTGTGGTGCGACACGGCCTACGCTTTCCACGGCGGGACAAAAATGTCGGTGGCGGACGTGCTTGCCAGGGTGAACGAGCTTGCGGGCGCTGGCGCAAATCGCATCCCGCTCGTCGAACTCACTGGCGGGGAGCCGCTGCTCCAGCCTGAAATTCTTCCGCTGAGCGAAAAACTTCTCGCTGCGGACTATACGGTGCTCATCGAAACGAGCGGCGAACGATTCGTGGGGAATCTTCCCAAAGAAGTCATCAAAATCGTGGACGTGAAGTGCCCGGACTCCGGCGAAGGCGGCACGTTTGACATGAACAACCTCGCCGCAGTAGACGGCAAGGACGAATTCAAGTTCGTCATCGCCTCGCGCCGCGATTACGAATTCGCCCGCGACTTCACCCGCGAGCACGATCTTGCCGCGCGCGTCCGCCAGGTGATTTTTTCGCCGGTCTTCGCCGACCCTGAAGGAAAATGGTCGGCCATGGACGCGCGCGCGCTGGCCGATTGGATTCTCTCCGACCGGCTGCCCGTGCGGCTGGGATTGCAGTTGCATAAATTCATTTGGGACCCGGCAATGAAAGGCGTCTAAGAAGAAATTTTTCATTGATTCATTTTTTCATTGATTCAACGAACCAATGGAAAAATGGATCAATCTTTGCTCGCAATGTCCACCAAACCCAAAGCGGTCGTCTTGCTCAGCGGCGGGATGGATTCCTGCGTCACCGCCGCCATCGCGCGCGAAACGCACGAGCTGGCGCTGGTGCACGCCAGTTACGGCCAGCGCACGGAAGCGCGCGAGCGCCGCGCGTTTGAGGAGATCGCCGATTTTTACGGCGTGCGCGAACGCCTCGCCGTGCGCCTCGATCATTTTTCGCAGATTGGCGGCTCCGCGCTCACCGACGCGCGCATCGCCGTGCCGGAAAATCAGTTGCACGCCTCGGGCATTCCCAGCACGTACGTGCCATTTCGCAATGCGCATTTTCTTGCGGTTGCGGTGAGCTGGGCGGAAGTGCTCGGCGCGCGCGCCGTCTTCATCGGCGCGGTGGCCGAAGACAGTTCCGGCTATCCGGATTGCCGCCCGGAGTATTACCGCGCGTTTCAGCAAGTGATCCGCGAAGGTACCAGGCCAGAAACGCAAATTGAAATCGTCACGCCGGTCATTGCGCTGCGCAAAAGCCAGATTATCCGCCGGGGCATCAGCCTGGGGGCTCCGCTGCATCTAACCTGGTCGTGCTACCAATTCGGCGAAGAAGCGTGCGGCGCGTGCGATAGTTGCGTGCTGCGGCTGCGAGCCTTCGCCGAGGCCGGCGCGGCGGACCCGATTGTGTACCGCGCGCGCGTGGAAAAAACGCGCTAGCACAGGCTCCCGATCCCGATGCCTCGGGACTCGGAATAGCCTGTTCTGCACACGCGGGGCTTGCCCCGTGGCGCAGTTGCGCGATAATAGTCTGTTTGTACGGCTGGCCAGCGCCCGCGGCCGGCGACCAAGGAGGAAGTCATCATCATGAGAATCCAGAAATCTTCTGCGAGGTTCCTGCCGCTCGCGCTGTTCGCGCTGCTGCTCGCGGGCCCTGCCCTGGCACAGTTTGCGAGCGTCGAAGGAGAAGTGCGCGATCTGGAAGGCAAGCCGTTCCCCGACGTCGCCATCGTGCTCAAGAGCGACGACACCGGGCAGGTGCTGGAGACCAAGACGGACAAGAAAGGCCTGTTCAGCATGAACGGAATGCGCCTGGGCATCTGGACCCTCAGCGTCAAGGTCAAGGGCGTGGAGCAATGGAACCAGAAGGTGCAAGTGAAGATGGGCGGCGCGGAGCGCGTGGTCATCAATTTCAAGGACATCCTCGCCTCGCAAACCGGGGAAGAAGTGGCCGAACGCAAAAAGTCGGATGAGGATCGCTCGAAGTTTCAGGGCATGAAGGCGCACTTCGATGCCGGGCGCGCTTCGCTGGACCAGGCCATCGCCACGCGCAATGAAATTCAGAAGACGCCGGCGACCGATCGCGGGCCGCTCACCGAGAAGCTCGTGGAGCAGTCCACCGCAGCCATCACCGAGCTGGAGGCTGCGCGGCAAGCCGCTCCGCCGACCGATCCCAACATGCACATCGTGGTGAGCAACCTGGGCCAAGCCTTCGAAATCGCCGGGCGTTACGACGACGCGGTCGCCGCCTACGCCAAGGCCAACGAGTTGAAGCCGGAGATCGCCAGCTACTACCAGGGTCTGGGCACCGCGCAGGCCAAGGCGGGCAAAGTCACGGAAGCCATCGCCACCTGTGACAAAGCCGCCGCACTTCCTAGTGCCGCGGGCGCAGCGGACTCCGCGCAGGCCGCGGCGAGCTGCTACGCCAACGTCGGCATTACTCTGCAGAACGCGGCCAAGATGAAGGAGTCCATCGAGCCATTCAAGAAAGCTACCGCGGTTAACGCTAACAACGCCGACTACTGGATCTATCTGGCCCGCGGCATGATGAACGCCATGGACTACAAAGTGGAAGGCGGAACGATGAAGACCTTTCCGCTGCCGGGCAACGCGGAGGCCTATCAGAAATACCTGGAACTCGCGCCCACCGGCCGCTTTGCTCAGGAAGCCAAAGACAGCCTCGCCACCCTCGAAGCCATGGGGGCCGGCATCCAGACGAAAATCACCACCAAGAAAAAGAAGCCTTAGCGACGGCATCTGCCGGATTCTCGTAAGGGCGTCCCGACCTGCCGGGACGCCCTTTTTTGCATCCGACATCAGTCCCCGTCTCGCCACATCAAAAAAATTGCCGCCTGAGAGCATCCAAGAATTGAGAGTAGAATCAACGCCAGCGCGCCGCGTGCTGTTGCGAGGTGCAAACACGTCCGGGAGGTTCGCGTATGGAAACAGGAGAGTCCGGGGCCCCAGATAAAGTCACCCAGCGCTTGGAAGCGGTGTCTGCCGAGTTGAAAGCTCTGGAACCACTGATCCGCACCGGAGAAATGGACGCGCGCGTGCTGCGCGAATTTCGCGAGGGCGTGGACTACGTCCGCAACACGGCCTGGGCCATCGAGCAGTGGATTGCACTGCGCAAACACAAGCAGGACCCCTACAGCGTGCTGCCCATGCTGACCCTGGAGCGCGTCCGCCGCGGGACGCAGATCGCGCACGACCTGTCGCTGGACCTCGATTCCACCGACATCAGCTTCGAAACGCCGGGGCTGGAAGGGCTGTTCGGCGCCGTGCAGGGGCTGTACGAAAAACTCGCGCATCTATTCGGGAAGGACCGGGGATAAATCGGTGTGGGGCAATGCGCGAACCAAGAGATCTGCTGGAATGAATCCTCAACTGCTGCGAATTTGAATTGTGCTTTCTTTGAATTGTGCTTTCTCTGATCCCCGGCCACGGTTCCCAACCCCTGCCCCCTTTCCCCTAGTCCCTATCACCTGTTAACTTCCGCAGAGGTACCTTTTTCGCCCCCTCTTTCGCCCCCTTTTCCTTGACACTCCCCTAGGGCCTGACTACACTCCCCCTCGGGGTTATCTCGAAGCATCTGCGGCGGTTGTCGTGTGTCGCGATGCTTCCCTCGAGGCACTTGGGAGAGCGAAAGAAAGTTGCGGATGTGTCTGCCCAGCCCGCGCGTCATGCGGGCCGGAAATGCGCGTGGCGACTTCTCTCTGCCGCGACCCTTGCGCTTCTTCTTTGCCTTCCGAGCGCGGCGCTCGGCCAATCCCAGAATCCTCTGCCACAAACTGCTGCGGGGAAGCCGCCCGCCACGAAAACCATAGAAGGCCTTCCGCTGGAATATGCCATCGGCGCGCAGGATTTGCTGGGCATTACGTTTTTGGAAGCCGCGGAGCTCTCGCGCGACGTCCGCGTGGCGCCCGACGGCACCATCAGCCTGCCGTACCTGGCCGAGCGCGTGTTCCTCGCCGGTCTGACGCTGAACCAGGCGGAAGAACTCCTCAAACGCAAGTATCAGGAAGCCGGCATCCTCAATCAGCCCAACATCAGCATTACGTTGAAGGAACTGGTGAGCAAGCCGGTAGCGGTGATGGGCGCGGTGCGCAACCCGGGCGTCTTCCAGCTGGGCGCGACCACGCCGCTGATGCGCGTGATTACGCAGGCCGGTGGCTTCACCGACGAGGCCGGCACCATCGTGCAAGTAGTGCGCGCGGGCACGACCTCGCAGGACCAGGTGCTGCGCGTCCGCATTGAAGATCTGCGCATGGGCCTGCTTGAAGCGAACATCCCCATCCACGGCGGCGATACGGTGAATGTGCTGCCCGCCGGCGCGGTGTACGTGGTCGGCGCAGTGAACCGCCCCGGTCGGCACTCGCTCAAAAGCGATTCCGAGCAGATGACACTCCTGCGCCTGATTGCTCTGGCCGAAGACACCAAGCGCAGCGCCAAGCTGGATGCGACGGTCATCCTGCGCAAAGATGAGAGCGGCGCGACGAAGGAAATCCCCGTGGACCTGAAGAAAATTTTGCAGCGGAAAGCGCCGGATGTGCCCGTAATGGCCAACGATATCGTGTTCATTCCGGACAGCATGGGCAGGCGTGCCGCCGCCCGCGGCGGCGATGCCGCCATGCAGGTGGGTATCATGGCGCTGCTGCGGGGATTATTCCTTTTCTGAGCGGCGCAGCGCATGCGATTTTTGCGGTCGGTGCGGTAGAGCGTGAGTTGGAAGCTCCGGAAGTCTGAACAAGGATTCTATGGATCCGAAAAACGCAATCGAGCGCCGCAGCCCCGTGACGCTGGTAGCGGAGCCGTTCTCCTGGCGCAGCCTGCCGCAGGGGTCGGTGGACCCCGTCTCCAGCGGGTTACCGCTGCGCGAGTACCTGCGCATCCTGCGCAAGCACCGCTGGATCATCCTGACGGTGGTGACGGTGATGGTGGCGGTGGTCAGCGTGGTGTCCTTCCAGATGCAGCCCATCTACCAGTCCTCGGCGCGCCTGGAAATCGCTGGAGAAATGCCGGACCTCTCCACGCTGCAAGCGCTGTTCTCCATCCTGCCCAGCGACGAAGAGTTCCTGCAAA
>CAZIWR010000014.1:0-25700 GCA_964542805.1 uncultured Acidobacteriaceae bacterium | reverse complement strand
CGGACATTGTGTACGCGGCGATGTGGGAAGCTCGGCAAGGGCCGTGGGAAAACGCTGCGTGGAGCGGCACCGGCGGCGGCATCTTCAAATCCACTGACGGCGGCAGCACCTGGCGCCAACTCACTAAAGGCCTGCCCGAAGCTGGCATTGTGCAAGCCAACATCGCCGTCTCGCTGAGCGACCCCAAGCGCCTCTACGCTTCGGTGGCTTCTCCGGGTGGCGTCGGAATCTATCGCTCCGACGATGCCGGCGAAACCTGGACCCGCGCCACCACGGACACGCGCCCCGCCGGGCGCATTGGCGGTGGCGATTTGCCTGTGCCGCACGTCAACCCGAAAAATCCGGACATCGTGTTCATCACCAGCACCGTGACATGGAAATCCATCGACGGCGGCAAAACCTGGACCGGCCTCCGCGGCGCGCCCGGCGGCGACGACTATCAGAACGGCTGGATCAACCCGAACAACCCGGACATTATTCTGCTGGCCAGCGACCAGGGCGCCATCATCACGGTGAACGGTGGGCAGTCGTGGAGCTCGTGGTACAACCAGCCCACCGCGCAGATGTATCACGTCTCCGCGGACAACTCTTTTCCCTATCGCGTGTGCAGCGGCCAGCAGGAGAGCGGCTCGGCGTGCGTTTCCAGCCGCGGCAATCACGGCCAGATTACTTTCCGCGACTGGCAGCCGGTGGGCGCCGACGAGTACAGCTACGTCGCGCCGGATCCGCTCAATCCGGACATTATTTACGGCGGCAAGGCCACGCGCTTCGACCGCCGCACGGGCCAAGTGCAGAATATTTCTCCCAAGCCGATTCGCGGCCCGGATTTCCGCCTGTTGCGCACCGAGCCGGTGATTTTTTCACCGGCGGACCCGCGCACGCTCTTCTTCGCGGGCAGCACGCTGTGGAAAACGCGCGATGGCGGCCAAAGCTGGCAGCAGATCAGCCCGGACCTCTCGCGCAAATCGTGGGACGTGCCCGCGAGCGTGGGCAAATATCGCAGCGCCGAAACCGCCAAGCCTACGCAGCGCGGCGTGATTTACACCGTCGCTCCTTCGCCGCTGGACATCAATCGCATCTGGGCCGGCACCGACGACGGCTTGATTCACGTCACCATCGACGGCGGGCTGCACTGGAAAGACGTCACGCCGCCGCAACTCACTCCGTGGGCCAAAGTGTCCATCCTCGACGCCGGGCACTTCGACGCGCTCACCGCCTACGCCGCCATCAACACGCTGCGCCTCGACGACTTGCGCCCGCACATCTTGCGCACCCACGACGGCGGCAAGACGTGGACGGAAATCGTCAGCGGAATTCCCGCGGGCACCACGGTCAACGCCGTCCGCGAAGACCCCAAGCGCAAGGGCCTGCTTTTCGCGGGCACCGAGCAAGCCGTGTTCGTTTCCTTCGACGACGGCGACCACTGGCAATCCCTGCGCCTGAACATGGCACCCAGCTCCGTCCGCGACATCGTCATCAAAAATGACGATTTGCTGGCTGGCACGCACGGCCGCGGCTTCTGGATTCTCGACGACATCACGCCACTGCGCCAGATGGATGCGAAGACGGCCGCAGCCGACGCCGTACTCTTCAAGCCGCAGGTCGCCTTCCGCGTTCGCTGGAACACCAACACGGACACGCCGCTGCCGCCCGACGAGCCCGGCGGACAAAATCCGCCGGACGGCGCCATCATTAATTACGCGCTGAAGTCGGCAGCCTCCGGCGCGGTCACGCTCGAAATTCTTGACGCCACAGGAAAACTGGTGCGCCGCTACTCCAGCGCAGACCCGGTTCCGCCGCCTGACCCGCTGCTCGCCATTCCCGCGTACTGGATTCGTCCGCCGCAATCGCTCAGCGCAGCGCCCGGCATGCATCGCTTCCTGTGGGACATGCATTACACGCCGATGCCCGGCACTCGCGCCACGTACCCGATTGCCGCCGTCGCGCACAACACCGCCCCGGCCACGTCTTCGCCGTGGGCCATGCCCGGCCAATACACCGTGCGCCTCAGCGTGGACGGAAAAAGCTACACGCAACCGCTCACTGTAAAAATGGACCCGCGCGTGAAGACGCCGCTGCTCGGCTTGCAGCAGCAGTTCACGCTTTCGAAGCAGTTGTTCGACGATGCCGCATCGGCCGCGGCGGCCATCGACCAGCTTCGCGCGCTGCGCGCGCAATTGCAGAAAGCCAAGGACGGCACGGGCGCGCCCGCGGAAGCCATCGCTGCTCTCGACAAGAAGTCCTCGGAGCTTATGGGCAGCGGCGGCGGGGGATTTGGAGGCGGCGGGCCCGGCGCAGCGCCGGCCGCGGATTCGCTCTCCAGCGTGCGCGCCGCGCTGCAATCGCTGATGGGAATTCTGCAAGGCGCGGACGTCACGCCCACCACGCAAGCCGTCGCCGCCATCACCGAGCGCCGCAAAGCCATGGCCGCGCTCATGGCCAAATGGAGTGAGCTCAAAACGAAGGATCTGCCCGCGGTGAATGCGCAACTCCGCAAATCTAGTCTTCCGGAATTGAAAGTAGAGTGACAGGCACGTATAGCGGCGCCCCTTAGGGTGGCATGCCTCGCTACTGCGGGAAATTCATGCGCCGGAGGAGGTCCTTAAAGCGGGGGTCGCCACGGAGAGGATCCCAACTGGGACCGACCTTCAATCCTTCCATGCCGGTATCGCGCACCTGATAGCCACGTTCGAGCCACTCGAATGCGTGATTCGAGTCACCAAGGAACACGTACTGTCTTGCAATATCCGCCGGAGAAACATACTCGGTCTTACTGAGCGACAGCAGCGCCTCCACATGACGGAGTGTTGCGCCACGGCATCCTCCCTGCGCGAGTCCTTGTTGAATCGCATCCGCGACCTGCTGGTATCCGTTCAAAGCGTTGGATTTGGCAAATTCCTTCCAACTCTCCGTACACTTGCCCTGCATTTGAAGCAGAATCCCCATTTCAGAGTGTGCCCCCGGACTGTCGGGAAACATTTCCAGATCCTTCTTTAGCCGTTGTCCTGCTTCCTCGTAGCGCTTTGCTGTCCGCCGGATTTGGCCGGCATTTGAATTAATGACCATGGAAAGCGGATCAAGTTTGAGCGCCAGGTCATTCTGTTCAATGGCTTCGTCGAAACGCCCCATCCACTGCAGGTAGAGCGCATACCACTGATGGGCAGTGGCGTAGTTGGGGTTCAAGGAAATGGCGCGCTTGTAGGCCGCATCGGCCGCGGCCCAATCCCACTCAATCGATTCCTTCAGTGAAGCAAGCGACAGGTAGGCTTCACCGAGGTTGGGGTCCAGTTCGAGCGCGCGGGTGACAGCAGGCTTGACCTTGGCTAAGGTGTCGGCCGTGGAAATGTAGCCGTGATCTTGCATAACCACGTAGGCTTCGGCGAGACCCACATAGGCCAGCGCGTAATTGGGGTCTTTGCTGACAGCCTGCTGGAATAGTTCAATGCTTTTCTCGAGGCTTTGCTTGGTGCGTTTGTTCCAGTAAAAGCGCGCCTGGAGATAAAGCTGGTAGGCTTCGCCGCTTTCCGTGGCGCGCTTGACAAGGCGCTGTTGGTCTTCGTGCGTGAGCTTCAGCCGCAAGTTGTCGGATATTTCTTTGGCGATTTCCTGCTGGAGGAGAAAAAGATCGGCCTGCTTGTGATTGAACTGGCCGCCCCAGAGCTGGGAATTGTCGCGGGTGTCGATGAGCTCGGCGCTGATCAACAGCGCATCGCCGCGTTGCACAATGCGCCCGGTGAGGACGGCGCGGACGTTCAGGTCTTTGGCGACCGTTTTGGGATCGGGGTCTTTGCCCTTGTAGCGGAAACTGGCGTTGCGCGACATCACCTTCAGCCCCGGCAGTTGCAGCAGGCTGTTGATGACGCTTTCCGTGATGCCATCGGTTAAGTACTCCGAGTCCGCGCTGCCATTCGCAATGGTGAAAGGCAATACGGCAAGAGTGTCCACGCCGGCGTGCGCCGTGGCGCCGTTCCGGAATAGATAGAGCGTCCCGGCGCTGGCCAGCAGCACCACAGCCGCAGCGATGCCAAGCCAGTGTATAGGGCGGAAGCGCGCGCGGGCGCGCGGGAGTGCCACGCCGCTCTGAGAAAGCACGCGCGCGGATTCAGTGTCGCGCTTGAGTCGCTTCAGATCCGTGCGCAACTCCGCGGCGGTCTGGTAGCGGAGGTCGCGGTCTTTTTCGAGCGCCTTCGAGACGATGCGCTCGAGTTCCGGCGGCGCGTCAGGGTTGAGCCGTCCGAGCGGGGCAGGCGGGCGGTTGAGGATGCCGTCATGAATGACGGCCGCAGTGCTTCCGGAAAACGCCTGCCGGCCCGTGGACATTTCGTAGAGCACAATGCCAAGAGAAAAGATGTCCGTGCGCGGGTCGAGTTCCTGACCGCGGGCCTGTTCCGGCGACATGTACGCTACCGTTCCCAGCGCAACGCCCGGGCTGGTGAGGTTTTCATCGCCGGTTCCTTCTGTGCTCACCGTGGGATCCTGCACCGCTGTAGCGGACATCCCGCGCGTCGGGGTGAGTTTGGCGAGGCCGAAGTCGAGGATCTTCGCCTGGCCGCGGTCGGTGACGAAAATGTTGGCGGGCTTGATGTCGCGGTGCATGATGCCCTTGGAGTGCGCGGCATCGAGCGCATCGCTAATTTGAATGGCGAAGTCCAGGAGTAATTCTATATCCAGGGGCTTGGCCTGGATGCGGTGCTTGAGCGTACGGCCTTCGAGGAACTCCATGGCGATGAACGGCTGGCCGGCCTCTTCGTCAATCTCGTAGATGGTGCAAATGCCGGGATGATTGAGGGCGGAGGCAGCGCGGGCTTCGCGCTGGAAACGTTCGAGTGCCTGCGCATCGCGGGCCAGTTCATCAGGGAGAAACTTCAGCGCGACCAGGCGGCCGAGCTTGCTGTCCTCGGCCCGATAGACCACACCCATCCCGCCGCCGCCGAGCTTGTCCAGGACGCGATAGTGCCCGACAACCTTGCCAGTCATGCAGAATGCCTCTTGCGCGCCATGAACGCGCTCAGAAAGATGGCCCGGGCCCAAGGGGTGGTTTGCGCGCGGCCATCTTAAAGCGCGAGCAAGGGCGAGTCAACGAATCCGTTTTCAGGTTGGTTGTGGCGGGACATTTCGGGATTCGAATCCCCAGGGTGCGTCGCGCTTACTTTTTCAAGTCCGCGGTCCAGTGCACCACCAGGGTGACCGGCGTGGCGGATTTCTGCACGGAAGAAGTATTCACCAGGAAGCGTTGGCCATCCCGGCCAGCGTCATAGATGGTTCCCGGGCGTTGCGGTTTCGTTTGAAAGAGCGGCTTCACCGCGCCCACTTCGAAGTTCGAGCCCTTCGCGTTGACTTCGGCAGCCATCAGCTTGTCGTCCGTGGCGAGGTAAACGATTTCCCTGCCATCACGCCGCCATGCGGGCCGAGTGCCGCCCGCCGCGGAGACCTGCCATTTTCCGCCCGGCCCCGGGAACGCGGCCACGTACACCTGGTTGGCTCCCGATTCATTCGAAACATACGCGACCCATTTTCCGTCGGGTGAAAAATGCCCATCGCTTTCATTGAACGCCGTTTGCAGAAATGGTACAGGCTTCCGCTCACCCTCCATGGGCAACATCCACAAATCCGTCCCCGTTTTTGGATCGCCCAGGCTCTCGTAGAGGAAATTGCGCCCGTCCGCGGACCAGTCCCTCGGCTGGAGATTCAGCCCCGTCGTTAACAGCAGTTCTTCGGTCCCGGCGCCTCCGGCCGGCTTCACATAGAGGTCATACTGCCCCTTGCGATTGGAGGTAAAAATGATGCGGCTGCCATCCGGCGCCCAAACCGGAAAGCGGTCAAAGCCGGGGTCGAAAGTAAATCTCGTGCGCAAGCCCCTGGACACCTCGTAAATCCACAGGTCGATGTTTCGCGACGCGGCTTCAAAGAGGTCCACAGCTACCTTTTGGCCGTCCGGGGAAATGCGCAATTCGTAATACGTCACCGGATCGCCCAGCGCGCCCACTTCCTTGCCCGTTCGGTCCATCCAGAGCAGCTTGGAAAAACTTTGCAGCGCGCCCCCCGCGTGATAGGCAAGCACTCCATTTTCGGAAACGGAGAAAGCTGCCAGAGAAAAACCTAGGTCAAACTGCACCTGCTCCGCGATGGGAAAGGCGTCTCCAGTCACCGCCAGGCGTTTGGAATCGAACGCCTGGGCCATCAAAGTGCCTTCGCGCACAAAAAGTAGGTGGCCGGAGGCATAGCCCACGCTTGAAACCTCGCGCACCACAAGTTTGTTTTCCTTCCCATCGAGCGAGCCCGCGTAAATTCCTTCGGTCCCACCGGTCGCGCCGGTGCCGCTGCCGCCGACTGCTGCCCCTCTCGCCAAATAAAGGTAGTGATTTCCGTCGGGCAGGAAGATCGGCCAGCGGTGAGTTCCTATTTGGCTGGGGGCGTCCAGCTTGGTGATTGGCGTCGGCGCGCCGCCTGCGGCAGAGACGCGGGAGAGCCCCGAGGTCGAGCTGGGCGAAAACACGATCAGCCCTTCGCGATTCCAAGTTCCGCCCCGGCCTCCGCTTCCGCCGGAAGCGTCGCACAATGTCAGCGGCGGCCCGCCGGCCACCTCGATCTTTTTCAGCTTGTTGAACGCGAAAAACCCGACAGAACGGCTGTCCGGCGACCAGAAAGGAAATGTGGCATCTTCGGTGCCCGTCATCGCCTGGGCGGTGAGGGATTCGAGAGACCGCACAAAAAGCATTCGCTTGCCCTCGGCGGTTGTCGCTGCGAACGCCAGGCGCTTCCCGTCGGGCGAGAGCACGGCCGGCCCGCCGCTGCCTCCGGAAGGACCAAACGATCCGCCTTCCGGAGGAAGGATAAATGTTCGCAGCGGGCGGACATCGGATGCCGCACGCCAATAAAGAAAAACCATCGCTGCCAGCCCGATTGTGGCCAGCAGTAACACCGCGGCCGAGGCCATCCACATTCGCTCACGGTTTTTCCTTCGCGCCACCACCGGCGCCGGAACGCCCGCTTGCGAGCCGCCTTCTGTAATCCATTTCAAGTCGAGCAAAACGTCTTGCATCGTCTGACGGCGCTCGTTGGCGTCTTTGGCCATGCACGTCTTCACTAGTCGCTCCAGCGCTGGCGGCGTGAGCGGCTGCAGCGAAGAAATCGGCGGAGGCTCGGTGGCCAGGATCGCGCCAATCACGCTGGCTTGTGTCTTCCCTTCAAACGCCCGGCGCCCCGTGGCCATTTCGTACAGCATCAGGCCGAAGGCGAAAATGTCGCTGCGCGCGTCCGCCTCGCGTCCTTCGATCTGCTCGGGCGACATATACTGAAACGTACCCACAATGGTGCCCGCCGCAGTGACCGGGCTCGACTGCGTAACCGCTACGCTGGAAATGAACGAAGCGGTCGGGCCGCTCGCCTTGGCCAGGCCGAAGTCCATCAGCTTCGCCCCGGCTTTGGTGAGCATCACATTGCCGGGCTTGAGGTCGCGGTGTACCACGCCCTGGCGATGCGCTTTGTCCAGCGCGTCGGCCATTTGCGTGGCGATGCTGAAGAGTTGCTCGAGCGGCAGCGGCCCGCGCGTGATTCGCCCGGCGAGCGTTTCTCCTTCGAGATACTCCATCACCAGAAAATCGGTGCCGTCCTGATGGCCCACGTCGTGCAGCACGCAGATGTGCGGATGGGAAAGGCTGGAGACAGCGCGCGCTTCGCGTTCCAATCGCTGGCGCAACTCGGTGTTACCGGCGAGGTGCGCGGGCAAAACTTTGATGGCCACGGTGCGGTCCAGCCGCGTATCCAGCGCGCGGTACACCTCGCCCATCCCGCCCGCGCCGATGGGCGCAACGATTTCGTACGGCCCTAGTTTTGTTCCCGCAGTTAGCGCCATTCTTTTCTTCTCCGTCCTTGCAGCGTACAGTGTCCGGGCTATTTTTTCTTGCCCGGCACGCGCCGCTCCAGTTCGTCAAACCAGTTCAGTACGACGTTGATTTGCGTCGCCGTGCTTTGCTGTTCGTTCTCTTTGAGCATCACAAACTTCGTGCCGTTCGGCGTAATGGCATAGAAGTGGCCCGCGTTATCCCAGAAACGCCCTTCAAAAAGCACGCGTGGTTTGCCAATCTTGAGAACCGCGCCGGCTTCAATATCGGCGACCATGATTTTCTCTCCTACGGGATAGAACAATTCACGCCCGTTCTTGGACCACACCGGCCGCGACCCGCCCTCCGTGGACACTTGCCATTTCCCCCCGGGTCCCGGATACGCCTGTACGTACACCTCATCGCGTCCCGATTCATTGGACCAATAAGCGAGCCAGCGCCCGTCGGGAGAAAACATCCCTCCCCACTCGGCGTACGGAGTTTGCAGGAACAGGCGCGGTTTGCGTTCGCCTTCCAGCGGCAGAATCCAGATGTCCATGCCATTGTTGGGATCGCGTTCGGAGTAGCACAGCGCCTTGCCGTCTGGCGTTATCGAGGTCGGCCATTGCCAATTGTCGCTGAGCGTGAGTCGCTCTTCGGCGCCGCTGCCATCGGCGGCCTTCCAGAACAACCCGTACTGCGATTTGCGGAAAGTGCCGAACACAATGCGTTTGCCGTCCGGCGTCCACACCGGATCGCGGTTGTCTTCCACAAAGGTGAGGCGGGTCAGCGTACCGCGGATCAAATCGTAGGTCCAGATATTCCAGGTGGCCCCTTCCACGGTTAGGGCCAGTTGCCGCGCGTCCGGCGAGAGCGCGAGATCCTCAAAGGGACGCTGGGTATCCAGCATCGGGCTGGACACTCCCTTGCGATCCACCCAAACCAGCGAGCGCTGATCTTCGCCACCGCTTCCTGGCACGTACGCGAGCCATCCGTCGTCAGAAATACTAAAGTGCGACGCGCCGCTTCCGGAGTTGGTGGCCACATTCTCCACCAAGGGTACGGGAGGGCCGGTCACGTCGAGCGTGGCAAGATCAAAAGGAGCCGCCAGCAGTGAGCCTGAGCGCGCGTACACGAGGTGACCCGTGGAGGCGTAATGCGGGCCGCTTCCAATCTGATTCAGCCGTTTGATTTCTCCGCTCTTCAGGGAAAGCACGGCAATCCGCGCGTCCTCAAAACTGCTGCCCGTCTCGCTCACAAAAAGAATCGCCTGGCCGCCCGGCAGAACCGAGGGCCAGCGATGGCTGTGCTCGCCTTTTTTGGGATCGGGCCGGGTGACCACTTCCGCGACGCCGCCGGCGGCGGAAACTCGCGAAATTCCTCCGGTGCGCGACCCCGCAAAATAAATGGTGTCGTCCGGCGCCCACGCCCCGCCCCCCCCGCTCTGCGCCTCGTGAACTTCGCACAGCGCCAGCACCGGCCCGCCCTGGATGGACACTTTTTTCAGTTTTTCGATCGTGAAGAATCCGATCCACTGACCGTCAGGCGAAAAAAACGGGTTGTACGCTCCTTCCGTTCCGGGGATCGCCTTGGCTTCCAGTTGATCCATCTCCCGCAGATAAAGCGCGTACGTGCCTGCGCGCCGGCCCACATACACCATCCGCGAGCCGTCCGGAGAAAGTGCCACAGCAAGCCCGGTCCGCGTGCCCAGCGAGTCCATCGGTGGAAGGACTACTGCGACGCGAGAATGTGGCCGAGCATTCACCTCCGGCTTGCGCCAACTGCTCCACACAGAAAAAATCAACGCCGCGGCCAGCACGCTGGCCAAGGCCCAGGGCAAAACTTTGCGCCACGCACGCGGCGCGTCCGCATCTTGCGCCGCCGGCATGGCCATCGTGCTCGACGGGCCTGCGCGCAACTCTTCGAACACGACGCGGGCTTCGCCGATGTCCCGCAATCTCCGCTTTGGGTCTTTCTCCAGGCATCGCCGGAGCAACTGACGGATCTGCGGCGGCGTCTCCATGGGTAGCGCGTTCCAGTCCGGCTCTGCGCGCACCACCGCCGCCAGAATATCGGTGACCGTGTCGCCGCCGAAGCCCTGCTTGCGTGTCAGCATTTCGTACAGCACGCAGCCGAACGACCAGATATCCGCCCGCCGGTCCACTTTCCGGCCGCGCGCCTGCTCCGGGCTCATGTACGCCGCCGTGCCCAGAATCATTCCGTGCCGCGTAGCCGGAGAAGTCAGCGTCGGAGAATTCGAGGTGTCGCCTTCCGCGCCGTCTCCAGCAAGCGCCTTCGCCAGGCCGAAATCCAGAACTTTGGTCACCCCTTCCGGCGCGGCCTTGACGTTGGCGGGCTTGAGGTCCCGATGGACAATTCCTTTTTCGTGCGCCGCCTCCAGCGCTGCGGCAATTTCGTCGGCGAGGTGCAGCGCTTCCTGCACGGGAAGCGCCCCCGCCGCAATGCGGTCGGCAAGCGTGGGGCCTTCGACCAGCTCCATCACCAGCGCGCGAATGCCGTGCGACTCCTCCAAACCGTAGATGGCGGCAATGTTGGGGTGATTCAGCGAGGCGAGCACCTGCGCTTCGCGTTCGAACCGCGCCATGCGCTCGGCGTCGCTGGCGAACGCGGCCGGCAGCACCTTCAGCGCGACGTCGCGGCCCAATTTCATATCGCTGGCGCGGTACACCTCGCCCATGCCGCCCGCGCCGAGCTTTGCCGTGACGCGGTAGTGCGCAATGGATTGTCCAATCATCGGTTGGGAAACCTGAGCGCGGCCATCTTAGCCTTTGCTTCCCGCTAGGTCAACGCAACGCCAGTAGCACAGGCTTATAGCCTGTACAGCGCTTTCTGCGCCGCTTTTCTATTTTCCCTTTTTTATTTTCTGTCTTTTGTTACTTCGGGAAGTTCATCTTGCGCACGATGGCCTGAAACCGCGGCTCGGAGCGCAGGCTGTCAAGAAAAGGTTCGACCTTTATGGATACCAGGTTAAAGGAGCGCTCGTCGTAGGCCTTTTCTAACCAGCTCAAGGCTTGCTCCTTGTCTCCCAGGCCGGCATAGAGTGTCGCCACATCTAAGGGTGAGACGAATCTGTGCTTGGATTGCTCTTTCAGCTCCGCGAGAAGCTTCAGAGCCTCGCTTCGATTGCCGGAGACTGCGTAGGCATGGCCGAGCGCCACGAGCGCCATACCGATTTCGCTGAACTGTCTAGCTTTGTGGAATTCGGCGATGGCCTCACGCGATTGTCCTTCTTGCAGGTACGCCCAACCCAGCGAGTAGTGCGCGACCCAGTAGGTGGGGTCCATGTCCACTAATTTCCGATTTTGCTCAATCGCCTGGTCGTACTGGCGGGTAAAGTACAGGCCCATTCCGACAGCAAAGCTGATTTCTAGCGAGAGCGGGTCGAGTTGTTGCGCGCGCTTGAGCTCGAGGAGGCCTTCCGACGAACGTCCCATGGCGATCAGATACCAGCCGTAAAACTGATGCGTCTGAGGAAGCTCGGGCTGAAGCTCGAGCGCCCGCTTGAATTCTGATTCCGCGCCGGACCAGTCCCACTCATAATAAAACTTAACCGCGGCCAGCATCGTGTGAGCAGAGGCGAGCGTGGGGTCCAACTCCAACGCCTTCTGGGCTGCTTTCTGAGCTCTGGGCCAGCCCTCGCGCGGCGAGAGCGTCCAATCCACCGCGATGCGGTACCAGTCCGCAATACCCGCGTACGCGAGCGCGTAGTTCGGGTCCTTTTCAAGAGCCTGGTTGAAGTACTCCAGCCCTTTCTTCAGCCCGTCTTCGGTAAACTTGTCGGAGTAGTAGCGGCCCTTCAAATAGAGCTGATAGGCCTCGGCGTTTTCGGTGGACCGCTTGGTGAGTTTCTGCTGCTCGCTGCCCGTGAGTTGCATTTTCAGATTGTCCGTGATCGCTCTGGAAATTTTTTCCTGCACCGCCATTACGTCCGCCATGTTCTGCGAGTACTGCTCTCCCCACAACTGCGCTTGCTTGGAAACGTCAATGAGCTCCACGCCGACGACGAAGGTATCGCCGCGTTGCGTCACTCTTCCCGTCACAATCGCCCGGACGTTGAGTTCCTTTCCGATTTTCTCCGGGTCGGCCTTTTGTCCCTTGTAATGAAAAGCGGTGGTGCGCGGCACCACACGCAGCTTGGAAAGCTGCGAAAGGCTGTTGATCAGGTTTTCGGTGATGCCGTCGCTCAAGTATTCGCTGTCGGGGTTTCCGCCTACATTCTCAAACGGCAGCACAATGATCGAATCAATTTGTTCCCCGGTCGAAAGCGCGATCGAACGATAAATTCCATAACCGGCCACGACAAGAAGCACGACGATGCCGCCCATGGCAGCCAGCAACTTCTTTTTGTGGCGTTTCGCCAGGCCGGCTGCGAGCACCGAGTCGGAGCTGGCCTCCGCTTTTCCCGCGGCAAGCGACACGCTGGAATCCGAGGTTGCCGCAGCGCTCGCCACCGCCGAGCGGCTCGAATCCGTGTCCCGTTTCAGACGCGCGAGGTCCGTGCGCAAATCGGCTGCGCTCTGATAGCGCAGCTTCCGGTCCTTTTCCAGCGTCTTATTGATGATGTGCTCGAGTTCGGCGGGAACATCCGGATTCAGACGCACCGGGGCCACAGGCGCGCCGCGCAGAATGGCGTCGAAGATTACTGCCGTGGTATTGCCCGAAAAGGGCTGCCGTCCGGTGGCCATTTCGTACAGCACGGCGCCTAGTGAAAATAAATCGGTGCGCGCGTCGAGCGCTTCGCCGCGCGCCTGCTCCGGCGACATGTAGGCCACCGTGCCCACAGCTAGGCCGGGGCTAGTCAGGTGCTCTTCGCCGCCTTCCGTTGGCAACGCGGAGACCCCCGAGGTTTCTCCCGCGGCGCCGTACTCCGGCATCAGCTTGGCCAGCCCGAAGTCCAGAATTTTGGCGTGCCCGCGCTTCGTCACCAAAATGTTGGCCGGCTTGATGTCCCGATGGACGATACCTTCGGCGTGCGCCGCGTCCAGTGCGTCGGCGATTTGCATGCCGATTTCCAGCAGTTCTTCGGTCCCCAGCGGTTTGCCCGCGATGCGCTGCCGCAGCGTCTGGCCTTGCAGGTACTCCATGACGATGAAGGGCTGGCCTTCGTGCTCGGCAATTTCGTAAATCGTGCAAATGTTGGGATGGTTCAGCGCGGACGCGGCGCGCGCTTCGCGCTGGAAGCGCTCGAGCGACAAGCGGTCCCGCGTCATGCCTGCCGGCAGAAACTTCAGCGCCACAAAGCGGCCCAGCGTGGTGTCTTCCGCCTTGAAGACCACACCCATGCCTCCGCCGCCCAGCGATTCCAGGACGCGATAATGCGAAATAGTCTGACCTATCATTTCCGCTGCGCCTTTTGCAGCGAATCATTGTGCAGGGATGGTGAGCGCGAGAATCTTAGTCTGGGCTTCCGTCCAAGTCAAAGGCCGCGGCCCGTGGAAGCCGCCCATCTGATTTCAGCGCGCTGTTTTGTCGAGTTCTTTGGCGGCGTTTTCAATCAGCGCCGCTTCGTCTACCAGAATTTTCCCCACGCGCACGATCTGTTCGTCCGCCAGCTTCCATTGCTTCTGTTCGATGGCCTCGCGCACGCTGGGAATGGTCTTCACGCCGTAGCCGGTGTAAAACCCCGGCGCGTAAATCATGTGCTGGAACCACCCGCGGCCGGGAAGTCCGTCGGAGTGGGTGAGCTTCCGTTCGCTCGCAATGAGCAGCGCGTTCACGTCGCGAAGAGATTTGTCCCCCAGCGCCCCGCGCGCCTTTCCGAGCACCTTTTCGTACTTCTCCGCGGCGCGGTTCAGCGCGTCCAACCCGTTTTCGAGCGGCGCGAAATTCAGAAACGGCGGCATGTCCTCCGCCGCGGGCAGCGTTTCCGGCTCCTTGGGGTCCATCGTCGCGCGGAACACGCCCTCTTCCACCTGCCGGTTGCGTTCGCGGATCTGTTCCTGCATTCCGCTGTGCAGCCGTTTCAATTCGTCCGCGTAGCGCCCCACCGTATTCGCAAAATTCGAAAAATCAAACGGCAGCAATTCCGCGTTGGCCAATCGCATCACCGCCGTGCCGCCGGTCTGCGCCAGCGCGCGCCCATACACGAATTCCATGTCCGAAAATTTCGTGTACCAGTAAAAATCGTCGTAAATGGAATGGTAGATGCCGCCGCCGTCTTCGCCGCCGTAGCCGATGTTCAGCGACGCCACGCCGAGGTGCTGTAAGAACGGCGTGTAGTCGGAGCCGGAGCCGAGCGCCCCAATGCGCAAGTCCGCGCGCATGCGCGCTTCGCGGCGGTCTTCAGGCGAGCCGGCGCGGCGCAGGCGGTTGAGCTGGCTGCGCTTCCACACCGAAAGATTTGTTTCCGGGTCGGTGATGTCCCGCGCCACGCCGTTGATGAATTTTTCCAGCGTGTGCGACCCGGACATGCCCAGGTACCCGCGCCCGTTCGAATCGGAATTAATGTACGCCACCGCCTTTTGCCGCAGCTCATCCGCGTGCGCTTCCGCCCATTCCGTCGAGCCCAGCAGCCCGGGCTCCTCGCCGTCCCACGCGCACAAAACTATCGTCCGCTTCGGCTTCCAGCCTTGCTTCATCAATTCCGCAAACCCGCGCGCTTCTTCCATCACCGCGACCATGCCCGACGTAGGGTCCTGCGCCCCGTTCACCCAGCCGTCGTGATGATTGCCGCGCACGATCCACTCATCCGGAAACACCGCGCCGGGAATTTTTACGATAACGTCGTACAGCGGCTTTAGGTCCCAATTGGATTTCACTTTCAGATGGACTTTCGCCGGTCCCGCGCCGAGGTGATAGGTGATGGCCAGCCCGCCGCGCCACGCCTCTGGTGCCACGGGGCCTTTCAGCGCGGTCAGCAGCGGCTGCGCGTCACCGTAGGATATCGGCAGCACCGGAATTTTTGTGAGCGTCTTTGCTTCGCTGAGCGCGAGACGCTTGGCGTCTGCCGTCGCGCCTACGCCGGGCGTCAGCGGGTCGCCGGGATAAAGCGGCATGTCCGCCACGCTGCCGCGCTGCACGCCGTCCTTCGGGCGGTACGGCCCTTCCGGAAAAACGTCGCCTTGCGCGTAGCCGTCATCGCGCGGATCGGAATAGATCAGGCAGCCGATGGCGCCATGTTCCGCGGCCACTTTCGGCTTGATCCCGCGCCACGACCCGCCGTAGCGCGCAATCACAATCGCGCCCTTCACGGAAACGCCCAGCCGCTCGAGCTGCTCATAGTCCGCGGGCACGCCGTAATTCACGTACACCAGCGGCCCGGTCACATCGCCGTCCGCCGAGTACGCGTTGTACGTCGGCAATTGCTCCGCCTGCTGGTTCGACGTGGGGTCCACGCCGACCACGGGCTCTTGCAATTTCGCGACGAACTTCGTCGGCTCGATCAGCTCCACCACGCGCTCCTTCGGCGTCGGAAAGAGCACGGTGAATACCTCAATCTTCGCGTCCAGTCCCCACTCCTTGAATTTCTCGAGCATCCACTCCGCGTTGTCCTTGTCGTAGGGCGACCCGACGTGGTGCGGCCGCGCGGAGAGCCGCTGCATGTACTCGCGCATGTTCGCCGCTGACGGGATCGCGCGGAACTTCGCCTCCCACTCACGCTCCACCCGCGAGCCCTCCGCGGAATAACCTTGCAGCGGCGCTTCGTCCGACGCCGCCGTCAACACGCACAACGCCATCAATGCCACTGGAGCAATAAATCGAAATCGCCGCATGAATCCTCCTTCAAATCTTCTTTGCTCTATTCTTGCCTTCCTCGTTCCTCTATTCCTCACTTCCTCTTTTCCACACTTCCACATTTCTACCGATTCACTCGCCCCTATTTCTTTTCTTCAGCAGGAACACTCGTCGGCACCACCGGCCGCTTCTTATGGAAATCCGTCGCGTGCTGATAGGCATTCGCCACGGCCAACGCTTCCGCTTCACCGAAAAGTTTTCCGGTGAACACGATGCTGGTGGGCGTGCCGTCGCCTTTGCGGAATCCGTGCGGCACCACCACCTGCGGGTGGCCGGTCAAATTGGTGAGCAACAAATTGCTCCCGCCGAACGACGGCGCCACGTACACGTCCAGCTCCGCCATCAGCTTTTCCATCTCGGCCATCAACAGCGTGCGGATGCGGTTCGCGCGGATGTATTCCACCGCCGGGATGAGCTGCGCCTCGCGGAACGAATTGGGCCATGCGTTGGGCGTTTGCTGCACCATCGTGTCGTCCTTGCCAGTGCGCGGCAGCTCGTCAAACGCCGCGCCCGCTTCCGCATTCAGTATCGTGCGCAGCGCGCTCACCGGATATTGGTCCGGCAGCTTGATGGGAATGAGTTTGATGCCCAGCCCTTTCAGCGCTTCGATGGCGCGCCGGTCGAATTCCTGCGACTCCTGCATCAGCGCTTTTTGTTCTGCGCGCTCGATATTTTTCGCGCGGTCCTCGTCAAACAGCGTGGCCACGTATCCGATGCGCAGAGTTTTGATGTCGCGCGCGGGCCACGCGAAGGGGCGATCCACCGAGCACGGATCGCGCGGGTCCGCGCCGTGGATGGAGTTGAACACGATGGCGCAATCTTCCGCCGAGCGCGCGATGGGGCCAACCTTGTCCATGCTCCACGAAAGCGCCATGGCGCCGTAGCGGCTGATGCGGCCAAACGTCGGCCGCAGACCGGTAACGCCGCAGCGCGTGCACGGCGAAACGATGCTGCCCAGCGTTTCCGTGCCGATGGCGAAGCCCACCAGCCCCGCCGATGTCGTTGACGCCGAGCCTGCCGAGCTCCCGCTCGACCCCTGCTTCACGTTCCACGGATTTTTCGTCGTCGCGTCGTACCAAACATCGCCCTGGGCCAGCTCGCCGAGCGTGGTTTTCGCCACCAGCACGGCGCCGGCCTGCTCCAGCCGCTCGATGACCGCCGCTTTTTCCGCGCGCACCTGCTCCTTGAACGGCACCGAGCCCCACGTGGTTTTGTAACCGGGCATGGCGAACAAATCTTTCGCGCCGTACGGAATCCCGTGCAGCGGCCCGCGATATTTCCCCGCGGCGATTTCCTTGTCGGCCTGCGCGGCCTGATTCATCGCCAGCTCTTCGGTAAACGTGATCACCGCGCGCAGCACGGGATCATATTTCTTCAGCCTCGCAAGATAGAACTTCGTCAGCTCCACGGAAGAAATCTGTTTGCTCTTCAACAGCGCGGCAAGCTGCGCGACGCTGGAGAATGCCAGGTCCTCTTCCGCGGCAGGCTTTTTTGCCCCGGCGGTGCTGACCTTAATCGTCGAGCGAACTACTTTCTCTCCCCCGCGTGCAGCCGGCTGCACATAGAAATAGAGCGCCGGCGGCACGCTGTTGTCCACCGCCACGGCGCGCGCCCGGGCGTAGGCTTCCAGCGTGTTGTTCAGGCTGTTGACCATCATCTTGCGCTTGGCGTTCGTGATCTCCAGCCCGGAGATCCACTCCGCCTGCTTGATCATTTCCTCCGTCACTTTCGCCTTTTCTTGCGCCAGCGACACCACCGCCCGCCCAAACACCGCCGTACCCGCGCCCATCGCCGTGATCAGTTTCAACACTTTCCGCCGCGGCCATGGTGTCTCGCTCGCCAGCTTTTTCGCTCGTTTCATCGCTCTCTCCTTCGTTCCTCAAGGACGTCCGTCGGATTCGTCCGGTTCCGTTCCATCTCGTCTTATTTCGAGGCCTTTTTTAGCAGCGCAATCTGCCCGGCGTGATAGAGGTCGTGCTGCACGATCCCGTGCAACTCGCCGTAGAAGCTGTCCCGCTTGCCGGGAACCCGCTCGCGCAAGCGTTCGTCCGGCAATTGCGCTATCGCGTCGCAGAGGCTGCGGTTGCTCTCTTCGAGCGCGGCCAGCGCGCGCTGCCATGCCGCTTCGTTTTTCTCGCCCACCGGCGGCCAATCGATTTCGCTGCTGACATCCTTCACTGCTTCTCCGCCCAGCCGCCGCAGCACGACCCCTTCCCACGCGGTGATGTGATGCACCAGTTCCCAGATCGAGTGTGCGGCAGCGATTGGACGTGCCGCGGCCTGTGCCGCCGTGATGCCCGCGAGAATTTCCCGCAGCGACGGCCCGTGCCACGCTTCGCCCTGCATGGCGCGGCGAAGCTGCTCGGCGATGCGTTCGGCTTCTTTCATCTTCTCGGAAACTTTCTCCGGCCGGAAACGTAGGTCTTATCACAGGCGGTGGCCCGGTTTCCAGCGCGCCGCCGTCGCAAGGCCCGGCCTTTCGGATTAATCTTGACTGGGCATTGGCAAAGGGGTGCTGCTGGACTACAATCGTGCCCCTTCGACTCTATTGCAAAGGAGTGCCTCATGCTGAGACTCAGAATTCTCCTGGCCGCGTTGTTGTGCGTCGCGCTGGTGTCCGTGCCCGCGCTGGCGCAGACCGCCGCGCCCTCCAAGCAAGCGCCGTCCCGCCCTGCGGGATCCGCAACGGCTGCGCCGGCCAAAGCCGCTCCCGCCAAGGCTGCGCCGAAAGCCCCGGCCGGCCCCAAACCCATCACCATCGCCTTCAAAGAGTACAAACTGAAGAACGGCCTGCGCGTGATTCTCTCCGTGGACCACACCGCGCCGACCTATTCGGTTTCCGTCACTTACAACGTCGGCTCCCGCGACGAGCACAAGGGCCGCACCGGCTTCGCCCACCTCTTCGAGCACATGATGTTTCAGGGCTCGCAGAACGTTGGCAAGGGCGAGCACTTCATCCTGGTCTTCAACAACGGCGGCAGCATGAACGGCACCACCAACGCGGACCGCACCAACTATTTCCAGGCCTTCCCGGCCAATCAGCTCGACCTTGGTCTGTTCCTCGAAGCCGACCGCATGCGTTCCCTGGTCATCAACCAGGCCAACCTCGATAACCAGCGCAACGCCGTGCAGGAGGAGCGCCGCCTCGGAGTGGACAACCAGCCCTACGGTAAGACTTTCGAAACCATCACCGATCTCGCCTACGACAACTTTGCCTACAAGCACTCCACCATCGGCTCCATGGACGATTTGAACGCCGCCACCGTCCAGGACGTCGCCGGCTTCTTCAAAACTTATTACGCTCCCAACAACGCCGTCCTTGTGCTGGTCGGCGATTTCAATCCGCAGCTTGCCATGCTGAAAATCGAGAAGCACTTCGGCGCCATTCCCTCGCAGTCTCCTCCCCCGCCGGTGGACATGACCGAGCCGGAGCAGAAGGCCGAGCGCCGCGCCTCTCTCGACGATGCCCTGGCTCAGCTTCCCCGCCTCGACGTCGTCTACAAAATCCCCCAGGGCAACACTCATGACTTCTACGCCCTCTCCGTGCTGGGCAACATCCTGGCCGGCGGGCAATCCTCGCGCCTCTATCAGAAGATCGTGAAGGAAAAGCAGCTTGCCGTAAACGTAGGTGGCGGCGCCGGCGAGCGCCGCGGGCCCAGCCTGGGTACTTTCGTCGCCATTGCCTCACCCGGAAAGGACCTTGCTGCAATTGAGAAAGTGATTTACGAAGAAATTGAGCGCGTCAAAACCGAACCGGTCGCCGATTGGGAGCTTGAAAAAGTGCGCATGTCTATTCGCCGCCAGCGTGCCCAGTCGCTCCAGAGCACGCTATCCCGCGCCATCGGCCTCGGCCAGTTCGCCGTCTATTACAATGACCCCAACCTCGTCAACACTTTCGAATCCAAAATCAAGGCCGTGACCAAGGAAGACATCATGCGGGTTGCACAGGCCTACCTGAAGGACACCAACCGCACCGTTGTCACCACCCTGCCGAAGCGCGCCGCTCCTGCGGCACGTCCCACCGGCGGAGCGCAATAGGAGAGTGAACATGAAAAGCTCAATTCGCACCTTCGCAAACTCCCTGCTGGTGGCGGCCTTTGTCCTCGCGCTGGCCCTGCCGGCGTTGGCGCAGGCTCCCGGACAGGACAAGAGCGTCTCGGTGGGCAAGGTCGAGAAGAAAGGCAAGGCCCCGGTCAGCAAGGAAATTCTGCGCGTGACTTTGCCCAAGCCCTTTGAAGCCACCCTGGAGAACGGTCTCACCGTGATGATTCTGGAAGACCGCCGCTTCCCCACCGTGAATGTCTCTCTCAACATCAGCGGCGCCGGCGGACTCTATGAGCCCGCCGATTCCCCCGGTTTGGCCGTGATCACCGCCTCGCTCCTGCGCGAAGGCACCAAGTCCCGCTCGAGCAAACAACTGGCCGAGGACATTGAGCGCCTCGGCGCGGCCGTAAACGCCTCCTCTGCGCTCGGCTCCGCCGCCTCTCAAGTGACTGCCTCCGGCCTCTCCGACAACATGGACGAGTGGATGGCCCTGATGCTGGACGTGCTGCTCAATCCCTCCTTCCCCGCGGACGAGTTGGCAAAGCTGAAAGACCGCCAGAAGGCCAACCTGCGCCAGGCTCGCACCCAGCCCTTCGCGCTCGCCAACGAGCGCTTCAGCAAGGCCATTTTCCGCGACCATCCCGCTTCCCGCACCTTGCTGACCAATGCCGCGATTGACGCCATGACCAGCGAGAAGCTCGCGGCCTGGCACAAGGAGCGCTACGCGCCCCAGAACGCCATCCTCGGCATTGCCGGCGACGTCAGCGTGGCGGAGCTGATGCCCAAGCTCAAGGCCTGGTTCGCTCCCTGGCAGAAAAGTGATCTGAAAGAAAAGCTGCCGCCGAATCCGGTCCCGGCCACCGCAAAAAAGATCTATCTGGTGGATCGCCCCAATTCGGTGCAGACCAACATCACCATGGGTAACCTGGCCATTGACCGCCGTGACCCCGAGTATCCCGCCATGGTGGTCATGAACCGCATCATCGGCGACGGTCCCGCGGCGCGCCTCTTCATCAATCTCCGCGAGGAGAAGGGTTACACCTACGGCGTTTACAGCGGCTACACGGCCCTCAAATACCCCGGGCCTTGGTCGGCCAGCGGCGACTACCGCACCGAGGTCACCGAAGGCGCCATGACCGAAATGCTCAAAGAGGTCAATCGCCTCCGCGAAGAAGCCGTTCCGGACGCCGAACTCGAGGACGCCAAGCGCGCCATTGTGGCCGGCTTCGCACTTTCGCTCGAACAGCCCACCACCCTGCTCAACTACGCCATCATCCGCAAAATCTATAAGCTTCCCGCCGATTACTGGGACACCTATCCGGCAAAAATCGCCGCGATCACCGCGGACGACGTCCAGTACACTGCGGTGAAGTATCTCAACCCCGAGGCCATGCAGGTGGTGGCCGTGGGCGACGGCAGCAAGATTAAGGCCGTACTGGATAAGTTCGGCCCCGTCGAGGTGTACGACCTCGAAGGCAAACCCGTGGCCGCCAAACCGGCTCCAGCCTCCCCCGGAAACTGAACTCTTGTAGGGGCGGACCTCCCGATCCCGATGCGTCGGGATTCGGGAATGTCCGCCCCTGCATTCTTTTCTTTCTCCTTCCTCATTCCTCCCTTCCTCCTTTCCTCGTCCCCTTCTTCCACATTTCTACATTTCCACACTTCTACCTTTCTTCCTTCCTCACTTCCTCTTTCCTCGTCTTACCGTGGAAACCAATCCCCCGGCCCCCGCGTCACTATCCCTGCATTCCGGCCTCCGTGGTGGAGGCCATTGGGAACTTTTTCCGTCCCATCCGGCATCTTTGGCCCGTTTTTCGTTTTTCGATTTTCGCTTTTCGAATTTGTAGCCCCGAATCCGTCTCGATGAGGAGAATCACAATGAAGCGTCTGTCTGCATTGTTTGTGGCGATTCTATTCGCCTGTGTGGTGTTGTTGCCGGTCGCAGCGCAGGAAGCGCCCCCGCAGGAGCGTCCCGGCTTTGGGCAGCGCGAAGCCCCAGCGGAAATCAAGCCCTACGACAAGGTCATCACCAAGGAAGCCAAGTCGCAGCCCGGCATCTTCACCGTGCACATGGTGAAAGACAAATATTTCTTCGAAATTCCGGTGTCCGAGCTGAACAAGGATTTCCTGTGGGTCAGCCAGATTGCGCGCACCACCTTCGGCGTGGGCTACGGCGGACAGGCGCTGGGCAACCGCGTGGTGCGCTGGGAGCGCCGCGACAAGCGCGTCTTCCTGCGCAGCGTCTCCTACGACATCGTCGCCGACGGCAAGCTGCCCGTTTCCCGCGCCGTGCAGGCCGCCAATAATGATTCCATCCTGATGGCGTTCAATATCGAAGCGCTGGGCAAAGACGACGCGCCGGTGATTGACGTCACCCGCCTCTACACCACCGAGGTGCCCGAGTTCAGCGCGCGCGCCCGCCTGCGCGCCCGCGCCTTCGACGCGCAGCGCTCCTATCTCGAGCGCATCTCCGCTTTCCCCACCAATATTGAAGTCGAAGCCACGCACACCTACACGCTGCCCATTGATCCGCCGACACCCACGGCCGGACCGCCCACGCCGCCTTCGCCCTTCGGCGCGCAGGGCATGCGTCCCGGCAGCGCCACGGTCGTGCTGCACTACAGCATGGTCAAGCTGCCGGAAAATCCCATGCTGCCGCGCCTCTACGACGATCGCGTCGGCTATTTCTCCATCACCCAACAGGATTTCGGCCAGGACGAGCAGCGCGCCCCGCGCCGCCGCTACATCACGCGTTATCGTCTGGAAAAGAAGGATCCAAGCGCCGCTCTTTCCGAGCCGGTGAAGCCGATTGTGTACTGGATTGATTCCGCCACGCCGGAGAAGTGGCGCCCCTACGTGAAAAACGGCATCGAGCAGTGGCAACCCGCCTTCGAAGCCGCCGGCTTCAAGAACGGCATCATCGCCAAGCAGGCGCCCTCGCCGGAGGAAGACCCCACGTTTTCGCCGGAAGACGCGCGCTACTCCGTCATCCGCTGGCTGCCTTCCACCACGGAAAACGCCGTCGGCCCGCACGTCCACGACCCGCGCACCGGCGAAATCCTCGAAGCGGACGTGCAGTTTTATCACAACGTCATGAACCTGCTGCGCGCCTGGTACTTCTTGCAGGTCGGCCCGCTGGATGCTCGTGCGCAGAAGCTGCCCATGCCCGATGACCTGATGGGCGAGCTCATCGCCTATGTCGTGGCGCACGAAGTGGGCCACACGCTCGGCTTCCAGCACAACATGAAGTCCAGCTCGCTCTACCCCTTCGAAAAAATCCGCGACAAGGAATGGCTCCACACGAATGGCCACGTGGCCACGCTGATGGACTACTCGCGCTTCAACTACGTGGCCCAGCCCGAGGACAAAATCCCCGCGGCCGACCTCATCCCCAAAATCGGCCCGTACGATAAGTGGGCCACCATGTGGGGCTACAAGCCCATCCCCGGCGCGAAATCTTCCACCGAGGAAAAGAAAACTCTCGACGCGTGGGCCCGTGAGCAGGACAAGACACCCTGGTTGCGTTTCAGCACCGCCGACTCCCGCGGCTCCGACCCGGGCGAACTCACCGAGGCCGTCGGCGACGCCGACGCTGTGAAGGCCACCGCGCTCGGCCTGAAAAACCTCGAGCGCGTTTCCGCCATGCTGCTTACTGCCTCCACTAAATCCGGAGAAACCTACGAAGACCTGGATGAACTCTACGGCCGCATGCTGGGCCAGTGGGCCACGGAGATGACTCACGTGTCCAACCTCGTCGGCGGCTTCAATTCCCAGCAGAAAGTTTCCGGCCAGGACGGCGTGATTTTCACCATCATTCCGCGCGCCCGCCAGCTCGAAGCCGTGAATTTTCTCAACGCCAACGCCTTCACCACGCCCAAGTGGACGATTCGCCCGGAAATCCTCCGGCGCATCGAGCCCGTCGGCGCGCTGGACCGCATTCGCACCGCGCAGATGCGCGTGCTCAACTCGCTGTTCAGCAATGCGCGGCTCTCGCGCATGGCCGAGCAGGAAGCCATGGACGGCGCGGCCGCTTACCGCGCGGCGGATTTCCTCGCCGACGTGCGCAAGGGCATCTGGAGCGAGCTCGGCGCGGCGCAAGTGCAGGTGGATGCTTACCGCCGCGGCCTCCAGCGCGGCTACATCGACTTGATGGCCGGCAAAATCAACAGCCGCACGCCGGTCACTGACGATGCGCGCGCCCTGGTCCGCGCGGAGTTGCAGTCGCTCGCGCAAGAAATCTCTGCGGCCATGGCCAAGACCTCCGACCGCACCACCAAAGCGCATCTCGCCGATGCACGCGATCAAATCGCCAAGGCCCTCGACCCCAAGATCGCTCCGGCGGCTCCGGCCACAACCGGCTTCCCGGGCTTCCCCGGCTTCGACGACGACTTGGCCCAGCAAGGCTGCTGGCCCGACTACATCATTCGCCGCCCACCCCTGTAGCCCCGGCCGGCACTCGTAGGACAGGCTTTCTAGCCTGTCCGCGTTTGTAACTCATGTCAGTCCGTCCCAGCTTGATGGGACGGACTGACGTGAGGCTTTTCTGGACTCTGTAACTCTGGCACTCTGAAACTCTGTCACTCTTCAACTCTTCGCCTTCATTCCTCCTTCCTCCCTTCCTCCTTCCTCACTCGCCGCGCACACCCTTGCGTGAATCATCTGTCGGACGGATAATGTCGCCCATCCCGGAACAGCCGCGGACAATGAAGAATCTCTGCAGGAGGACATCATGAGCAGCAGCACCTCTGGAACACTTTCCCGGCGTCAATTTGCAGGCCGCGTAGGCGCGGCCTTCGGCGCCGTGCTCGTCGCGCCGGAAATCATGCGCAGCGTCGCTGACGCGCGCCAGCCCCGTGGCGCCGAAAGCGCCATCCAGCTCAACGCCAATGAAAATCCCTACGGCCCGTCGGAAAAGGCTCGCGAGGCCATGACCCGCTCGCAAGCCGTGGCCGCGCGCTATCCCGACGCCTACGAATCGCTGATGGTGGAAGAAATCGCCAAGCTGCACGGCGTGCAGCCCGCCAACGTCGTGCTGGGCTGCGGTTCCGGCGAAATCCTGCGCATGGCGGACATGGCCTTCCTCACCACCGGGAAAAACGTGGTCGTCGCCGAGCCCACCTTCGAGGCCGTGCTGCAGTACGCGCGCGTGGCGCGTGGCGAAGGCATCACGGTGCCGCAGACCGCTGATTATCGTCACGACCTGCCGGCCATGGCCGCGGCGTGCAACGCGAACACAGCTCTGGTGTACGTCTGCAATCCCAACAATCCCACTGGCACCATCGTGTCCCGCGACGAAATGGCCGCCTTCATCTCTGCCGCGCCCAAGTCTGCCGTTCTGCTCATCGACGAGGCCTACCACCATTTCGTCGAAGACCCCAAATACGCTTCCGCCTTCGACTGGATGGGCAAGGCTCCCAACGTCGTCGTCGTGCGCACCTTCTCCAAGATTTTCGGCATGGCCGGCATGCGCCTGGGCTACGCCGTCGGCTCCAGGGAAAACATCTCCGCGATGCGCGCCCACGCCACCTCCAGCAACTCCAACGCCGCCGTGCTGGAAGCCGCGCTGGCCAGCCTGGCTGACCCCAATCACGTGCCCCGCTACAAAAAAATGATGAACGACACCCGCCACTGGCTGTGCGCGGAACTTAAAAAGGACGGGCGTCGTTACATTCCTTCGGAGACCAATTTCGTGATGATTGACGTCGGCGGCGACGTGCGGCCGGTCATCGACGCTTTCCGCAAGAAGAACATCCTCGTCGGGCGGAAGTTCCCCTCAATGCCCAACTGGCTGCGCATTTCCATCGGCACCCCGAAAGAAATGGACTTGTTTGTCGCCGGGCTGCGCGAGATCGTGCCCTCCGGCGCCGCCCGCGCCGCGTAAGCAAGCTGGAAAAATCGGCGCGCGATTGGGGCCCGTGGGTGGGCAATTTGCCTCCCGAATAATTCCGAGGTAGGCTCTGACGGTGCACAAGACGGCCAAAACAGAAATGCCCCGCCAGGTGGGGCACTTTCAGATTCTCGAACGCGTTTATGAGACCCGCTGGGAAGACCTGTACCATGCCACCGACAACCGCACCG